>NZ_BAAAMW010000003.1:0-523785 GCF_039529475.1 Actinomadura chokoriensis
CACGTGAAAAGTGCTTTCGGACTGGTGCGGACAAGACTCTCGACAAGCCCTATCCTCCCAGCTCGGGGGCACTTTTCTTGTCTAAACGGTCACTCCCGACCCGCCGCCCGGTGAAAGCCCGAGGCTAGGAGGCCCGCCCCTGAGTGGGGTTGCGGAGTTGGACGGTGGCCATGATGTGCAGGACCCGATTGATCTGCCGGTTGCCGGCTCACGACAGCCGGTGCCGAACCTGGTAGCCGAAGGACGTGTCAATCGGGGCCGCGCCGTTCCAGGAGGCAAAATTCGCCCGGCTGGGGAACCGGGCGATGTCGCCGACCTCGACCAGCAGGCGTGCCGCGCCTGAGGGACCGATACCGTGCAAATCCATCAGGGTGGTGTCGGTGGCTGCGACCAGTTCCTTCAGTTCCTTGTCGGCGTCCTTGGAACGCCGGTAGATGGGTTCCAGGTCGCCGATCAGTTCCGCAGCGACCCGGCGTCGCGCCTTGCCGACGGCGGCGGGGGGACGGACTTTGGCGAGCAGGGCCTTGGCTTGGGCGGCCGACAGGCTCTTCTTGGCCCCGCCGGGGATGAGCTCCAGCAGCTGCTGATACAGCTGGGAGACCATACGGTGTGGTCCTCGCCTAGGGACCGGCGGGAGTCCATCAGGATCCTGAGCACCGCGAACTGCTCGTCGTTGACACGGGTCCATACCGCGAGACGGCGGGCCGTGGACGGCCAGCGCTGGTCCGGGTTGAGCCGCGAGCAGGGGTACGGAATGCGGACCGGCACCATCGACCGCGGCACTGAAGATGGCAAGCGCGCCACTGCGCACGTTCAGTGTGTCTCCGTCTTCGTCCTGTGCAGTCGGGTACTCAAGCGCTCTGGCCAGCGCTTCCGAATAGTCTCCACCGGAGGCCTGCACGATGGCGACGGTGCCGCTCGCCGCCTGGAAGACCTCGATCCAACTGTCGTCGCGGACGACCCCCCGGCGCCGCCGACGAGGGCTGCTCGTTCGCCGCCGACGAGGGTGCTGGTTTCCTGCGGGCCGAGTTCGACGATCCGGTCGAACTCGTCGTCGCTGGAGCCGTGCCAGGCCTCACGAAGAGCGGCGTCGAGCGCGAGACCCCGGTTCGCCGTTGGTCCAGAGCCGACCAACGTGTACCCACGAGTCTTGCATTGCCCCAGTACCACGTTCGCGAGCGCCGCATACGGCTTCGGAGCCGGCCCGAACGGTTGAGCCCGGACGCCGCTGGACGACGCCGCCCACCTCTACGCCTGGACCGGCATTGAAGGCCACACGATGCTGCTCTCCTGCTTCAGCGACCGCACGATCGGCCTGTGGAGACTGGACGAAAGCTCACCTGGTGCCATCTCCGGCGAACGGATTCCCAGCAGCCACATTCGTGAGGCCGTGATCTGGCGTCTCGGCTCGGACATCTTCGCAACCGCAGGGCACGACCGCACCATCGTCATCCCCCCCGCGGCGACCACGACTCCACCGAGAGCCTGGCCGGTCACAGACCGGTCAGACGGTCAACTGTGCGCGTCACGCGATCAACTGCGGCGCCGCGGAGGAGGCGAGGCTGGAGGGCATGTCAACGCCTCAGTCCTCGCCGCCGTCCAGCGACTTTCCGCAGCCCGAGTCCCCAGCACGGTCCGGCGACGCGACGAACTGGTCACCGATCATCGCGCTCGCTGCTGGGATCGCGGTTCTCGTCGGTAGCGAGTTTCTGCCGGCGAGCGTGCTGCCCACGATGGCCAGCGACCTCGGGGTCAGCGAGGGCACCGCCGGTCTGGCGGTCGCGGCGACCGCGGTCGCGGGCGCGATCACCGCCCCCAGCATCGCGGTGCTGCTGCCGCGGACCGACCGGCGCACGGTCCCTGCTGGTCGCGGCGGCCGTCTCGAATCTGGCGGTGGCGGTCGCCCCCGGTTTCGCCGTCCTGCTCATCGGCCGGCTCATCCTCGGCATCGCCCTCTCCGGATACTGGTCGTTCGCGTTCGGCGCCGGAACCCGCGCCGTGCCGGGACGCGACAGCGTGGTCTCAACGTCCATCGCGCTGGGCGTCACCCTCGCGACGATCGCCGGCGTCCCGTTGGCCTCTCTGCTCGGGGACGCGGTCGGCTGGCGGTTGGTGTTCGGCGTCGCGGCGGCCCTCGGCATTGTCGCCGCCCTCGCCGTGGCCCTGACGTTGCCGCCGGTTCCCCCTCACCCGGCCGCCGGACTGGCGATGCTGCGGGCGGCGCTCGCCAACCGGTGGCTGATGGCCGGGGTGCTGGGCGTGGTCCTTGTCGCGTTCGGCAACTTCGCCGCCTACCCCTACATCCGGGTCGCGATCGAGGACATCGACGCGGGCGCCACGGTATGGCTGCTGCTGGCCTGGGGCATTGGCGGGTTGGCGGGCAACCTCACCGCCGGGCGGCTCGCGGGACGGCTGCGCGCTGTGATCGCCGCGGCCCCGCTGCTGCTGGCCGGCGGCCTGCTGGTCACCGCGACCGCGCCGTCCCTGCCGGTGCTGGCCGCGGGGGTCGTCATGTGGGGCCTGGCCTTCAACATGGTCCTGGTCGCCACCCAGCTCTGGGTGACCCGCGTCGAGCCCGAGCGTGCCGAGTCGGCCCTGTCGTTGCAGGTCACCGCGTTCCAGGTGGCGATCACGCTCGGGTCGGCGTCAGGAGGCGCGCTCCTGGACGCGGCGTGCAAGCGGCCTTCCTGCTCGGCACGGGGTTGGCCGCGGCGGCCGGGCTGCTTTTCGCTACGCTGCGCGTCCCGCGCGGGTGACGGCTCCCGCCAGACCTGCGGCGCGACACCGTGGTGGGACGAGAACGCCCGGCTGAAGGCAGCGGCGGAGCCGTACCCGACGGCGGACGCAATGTACTCCACCGGACGCGAGGGGTCGGCGAGCAACTGGCGCGCCTCCCGCATCCGGATCTGCCGGAGCACCTCCGCGGGTCCGCAGCCGAGTGCGCGGCGGAACCGCTCGCCCAGGGCGGAACGAGACAGGTGGACCAGGCGGGCCATCCCCTCGACGGTCCAGGGATCGGCCGGGCGG
Organism: Actinomadura chokoriensis; assembly: GCF_039529475.1. Lineage (NCBI taxonomy): Bacteria > Bacillati > Actinomycetota > Actinomycetes > Streptosporangiales > Thermomonosporaceae > Actinomadura > Actinomadura chokoriensis. Next base: position 3,028 of record NZ_BAAAMW010000003.1, read on the forward strand.
GCGGTCACGGCGGCCACCACCGCGGTGACGGCCTCGTCGGGAGGTCCGGCGTCGCCGCCCTTGTCCTCCTGCCAAGAGGTGGTCATCGCCGCGCCGATCAGGTTGCCGTAGCTGGCGGCGAACAGGGTCGGTCGGCACGCACGTTCGAGCGGGCACTGCGTGACGAGCGCCATGACGCCGGCATGCCGGGTGCCGAAGCCGCGGACCACCAGCGGGCTGGACAGCCGACGGACCGGGACGGCCATGCGCAGGTCTGCTACAACCAACGTGGACTCTTCATGCCGCTCCGACGCGGTGAGCCGGTGAGCGGTGCGGGCGTCGATGAGGACGGCGTCCCCCTCGGCGAGCGTCTGCGCCTCGAACGCCACTTCAAGCGTGAACTCGCCCTCCAACACCAATGCCCACAGCGGCCCCGGCGGTTCGGTGAGCACCGCGCCCGCCGGCAGCCGGACATGGTCCATCCGCGACATCTCCCACGCCGATTCCGGCGAGGAGGTGCCGACGTCGTCTACCCGTGAGACATCCACGATGTTCGCCACGTGAGCTGAAGCAGCTACAAGACGACGGCCTATTCCCGCGCGTCCCGGATGGCGTCCCGGTAGGCAGCACACGTCCACCAACTCCGCCGTTGCCAAAGCTACCCGGCGAAGGACAGTGAGATCGGAGAGCAAAGCTCAGTTGCTCCGAAGACCATCTGCGCCCCCTCGATCCCAGGACGGACCCGATGCGCCGATTCCTCTTGGCCACCACGACCGCCGCCGCTCTCGCCGGTGGCGCGATCTTCCTCGTTCCCGGCTCCGCCGCCGCCGACCCCGATCCCACCGACAACATTCTCGTCTTCGCTCTCGGCTTCACCGCCGACGACCCCGATCCCACCAACGACTTGATCGCCTTCGTTCCCGGCGACCCTGAGCCCACCGACCCGGCCGAGCCCACCGACCCGGCCCCCGACTACGAGTGCAGAGGCGCCGAGAAGGGAGTCTACCGGATTTGCCTCTACAACGAGAGCGGCGTAGAGATCAGCGGCCGGACGTTCAAAGATTACCAGAATGGCATTTTCATCAAGAACTCCGACAACATCACCATCTCCGGAAACACCTTCAAGAACATGACCGGCCCCAAGGCCTGGGCGGGCGTCCACGTCAAGGACTCCACTGACATCACGGTTACCGGGAACACGTTCACCAACCTCACCAACGCCGGAAGGATGCACGGCGTCTACCTAGTCCGGACGTCTGACTCCCTCGTCGAGAACAACAAGTTCCTCGACGTCACCGGTGACCCGGTCCGCCTCCGCGACGCCGCCCACAACAACACCGTCGAGCGCAACACGTTCATTAACTCGGGCAGGTACGCGCTGCTCAGCGAGTGGGGCATGCTCCCGCCGTACGGCATGGAGGAGTGCAGCACGGGCAACGTCCTCAAGAACAACAAGTACCGTTTCAACACGCCCAACCAGGTCAAGGTCCTGTCCGGGGGCAGGTCCGGGGGCACGGTGGGGTTGGAATGGGGCACCTGCAGCCCGGCAGGCGTCAAGGACGGCGGCGGCAACCGCAAAATCTGACCCTCCCGGCGACCGGGCCAGTCAATGAGCCCGTCGCCGCCTGCCGGTGGAATTCCGGCGCCGGGCAGCTCCCAGGAGCCCCGGTAGCAGGCCGCCGGGGGCCCACGTCCATGCAGGTGGCCTCCTCGTAGACCGCCTGCATGGACGTTGCCGAGTTCCCTGCAGGCGGCAAGCCCGCGCGCAGGCAGACGCGGCCCGTCTCGGGGGACTCCCCCGGCCGACAATACTCTCCAGTAGTTTTTCCGGAACGACACAGAAAGTGGTCGACCGACCATGGTGAGTCATTCCGGAAAAATGTTATCAGGCGTACATGAACGTATCTGTGTTGCTCAGGTAACCTCATCTTGTTCAGGTCGTCCGCCGGGGCAAGGGCTGCATCATGAACACCGATGGTCGGTTTCGCGAGCCCGACGTGGTGACGGGACCGGCGATTCGGAAGGACCACCGTGAGGGATCGACTCGTCGCAGTCAGACTCGGCATCCGCAGCAGTCTGTCGGGGGGCATGGCGGGGGTGCTGGCGCTCGCATTGCTGGGGACCGTGTTCGGGGTCGGTGCCCTCGGCCGAGCCGCCGAGGTCTTCGAGGGCGGCAGCTGGCTGTGGAGCAGCGATAAGGCACAGGTCAGCCGGGTCAACGCGCAGACCGGCCAGGTCGATCTGCGCCAACCCGTGGCGGACTCACGCGGACACCGGGTGGCCGTCTCGCAGAACGACCGGTATCTGATCCTGCGTGACCTCGCCACCGGCCAGGTCACCTCGGTGGATCTGACATCCCTGGGCTTCTCCGGCCGACTGGACGTGGGCACGCGGAGCAGCTTCCATATCGCCCTCAACGACGAGAACGCTCTCCTCATCGACCGGGCGAACGGGGAGATCCGCAAGCTCGACCCGGCCACCCTGCAACCGGCGGGGCGCGGGCTGCGCCTGCCCGGCCCGCTGGTCGGCGGGGAGTTCGACGCCAAGGGGGAGCTGTGGTTCGCCTCACCGGGGCAGGGGACGGCCATCGGCGTCCGCCTGAGCGGGGACGTACCGAAGGTGACCCACACGGTGCCGGTCGCCAGGCCTGGTAGTGATCTGGCATTCACCGTGCTCGACAAGGGCGCGTTGGCGGCCGACCGCAAGGGCGGCCGGCTGGTCGTGGTGGACGGGGAGGACACCCGTGTGATCACCTCACCTGTGACGCTGACCGATGCGACCGCGCCCGATCGCACGGAGGGGCCGCTCGCCGCCGTCACCGTGCCGACCGCGCGTGCCGTAGTGACGATCGACAATGTGCTGACCGGCGGCAGCAAGGCGCAGAAGACGTCGGTGCACAGCCGGGTCCAGAGCCCGGCGGTGCCCTTCTCCGGACGGCTCTACGTACCCGACGCCGAGGGACGGCGAGTGCGGGTGTACAAGCCCGGCGGCGCCCAGGTGAGCGTAATTACCATCCCCGGTGCCGGCAGCCGCGGCGGCGCCGACCTGGAACTGCAGGTTCATGGCACCAACCTGTTCATCAACGATCCCGACGGCGGCGGCGCCGCCGCCGTCACACCGCGGCATCAGGTCAGGCTCGTCGACAAGGCGGAGGGGCCGTCCACCATCGGTGGCGAGGGGAAAAAGAGTAGCGCCCCCGAGCCGCCCGACGATCGCAACACTCCCTCCTCGCCGCCGCAGTCGCCGTCCGGACTGGTGCAGTCGCCCCCAGGACCGGCGCAGTCGCCCTCCGGACCGCCGCACTCGTCCGGGCCCGGGCCGGAGACGCCCCCCGCGCCCCCGGCACCGAAGGTCGGTGAGCCCCCAGGGGCGCCGGTGCCTGTGACCGCGTTGGCCGGTGACAGGCAGGTCGCGCTGTCGTGGGAGGCGGCATACTCGCCGGACGATCCCGTCGACGGCTACCGGGTGACGTGGAACGGCGGTGAGCGCACGGTAACCGGCGGCCTGCTGAATACCACGGTCACAGGGTTGACCAACGGCCGTGCGTACCGCTTCCGGGTGACCGCGTTCAACAGCTTCGGGGCCGGCCCATTCGCCCAGTCAGAGCAGGTCGCACCGGCGGCGGCACGCCCCGACCCCCCAACCGGGGTCAGCGCGAAGGTACAGGCGGACGGTTCTGTCGAACTGCGCTGGGACCAGGTCACCGGGGCGGACCAGTACGTCATCACCGCGACCAACCGAGCGGGCGGCGCGGGCTACCCCACACGCACCTGGGGTACCTCACCGGTCGTCTACATCGACGGGCGGCCCACGGTGCGGATGACGATCAGTGACATGCCCGAGGGGTCCTGGACGTTCACCGTCGTCGCCCGTACCGGCTCCGGAGCCAGCAGCGGCGCCAGTGCCCCGAGCAACAGCGTACGGATCTCCGCACCGAGCACCCCCCGGCCCGGAGGCTCTCGCACTCCCGGACCCGGTACCCCCGGACCCGGCACCGACAGCCCCGAAACCCGCAACCCCGAAACCGTCGACGTCATCATCCCCGAGCCCGGGACTCCACCGGCTCCAACCCCGGCCCCTACCCCCGGCAGTCCCCCACCCGTCGTCATCGTGACCCCGGTCGACTGAGCAGAGCCCGCGCCACCGTCCGCAGCACCTGATCGATGGTCGACGGCGGCGATCGGCCCGCCATCCTACGGTGGCGGGCCCGGGTGACCCCGGACGGCCCCACCGTGCCCGGACGGCACATGACGGCGGGCCGGCCGGTCATCGGAACGACATTGGACGCCCCCGCGAGCAGCAGGACGATTTGAACGCCAGAGTTGGAAATCAGTGAACGACACTTTCAAACCGTTGAATCCGAACGAGGCAGCCATCGCATCCGACGAGGCAGATCGGATCGCGACCGCCATCGAAACGGTCGTCCTCGGTAAGCCGAACGTCGTGCGATTGGCGCTCACCGCGCTGTTCAACGAAGGGCACATCCTCTTTGAGGACGTGCCCGGAGTGGGCAAGACGACCCTGGCCCGCGCTATCGCCGCGATGATGAGCGGTACGTGGCGGCGAATCCAGTTCACCCCCGACCTGCTGCCCGCCGACGTCACCGGCGTCACCGTCTTCGACCAGGCGTCCGGCAAGTTCGAGTTCCATCCCGGTCCGGTGTTCGCCAATGTGCTGATCGCCGACGAGATCAACCGCGCGTCCCCCAAGACTCAGTCCGCGCTGCTGGAGGTGATGGAGGAGCGGCACGTCACCGTAGACGGCACGCGGCACCCTGTGCCGAGGCCGTTCCTGGTCGTGGCGACGCAGAACCCGGTGGAGATGGACGGCACCTACCGGCTGCCCGAGGCGCAACTCGACCGCTTCATGGTGCGTCTGTCACTGGGCTATCCCGACGCGGCCGTGGAGCTGGCGCTGATGCGCGGCGCGGCGCGGCGCTCCGCGGACGAGGTGGAGCCGGTGACCAACGCCAAGGGGATCTCCCTGATGGGCGAGTTGGCCGAGCGGGTGTACGTCCACGACTCGGTGTACGACTACGTGCTCAAGATCGCGCAGGCGACCCGGGCGCATCCCGGCCTGCGGCTGGGCGCGTCCCCGCGCGCCACGGTCGCGTTGATCCGCGCCGCGCAGGCACATGCTCTCGTCGACGGGCGGCCGTTCGTGCTCCCCGAGGACGTCAAGACGCTGGCCGGGCCGGTGCTGGCGCACCGGCTGGTGCTGACCTCCGACGCGGCGCTGCGTGATCTGACCGGCGAAGCCCTGCTGGACCAGATTCTGGAGGCGACGCCAGCACCGCAGCCCGGAGCGGCGTACGCGGCCGCCGAGCGCGTCTGAACGCCATGCCGACCCAACGGGGACTGCTGGTGGCCGGAAGCGGCGTGGCCCTGCTGGCGGTGGGCCTGCTCCTCGGCTATGGGGAGCTGGCGCTGCTCGGCGCCGTGGCCCTGCTCGCCGTCGCAGCCGGAATCGTGCAGGCGGGCTGGCCCGCCCGGTTCCGGGTTCGGCGCCTGGTGACCGACGCCCGGGTGCGTGAGGGCGACATGATCACGGTGACGCTCGATGTCTCCGCCGAGACGCGCGGCCTCAGGCCACGCCGCGTGCTGGTGGCCGCGGATTGGGTCGACGGTCCGGACGGCCCCGTCCGGCGGCCGCTGCCGGAACTGCGGACGCTCCCTGCCCGGGTCGGCTACGAATTGCGCGCCGACCGCCGGGGCGTGTTCGACATCGGCCCGCTGGAGGCCGGTCGCATCGACGCGCTGGGCTTGGCGACCAGCGTCCGCCGCCACGGCGAGACCACGCGGGTGCTCGTGCACCCGCCCGTGCACCCGATGTGCGCGGTCCCGAACGGCGCGGTCGCCGACCCCGATGGGCGGCGGGACGCCGCCGGCTCGGACGGCCTGACCTTCCATGGGTTGCGGGAGTACGTCCCGGGCGACGACCTGCGACGGGTGCACTGGCGCAGCTCCGCGCGGCAGGGGCGGCTCATGACGCGCGAGCACGTCGACACCTCGCGGCCCCGGATCGTCGTCCTGGTGGACCGGCGGGTGACCGGCCGCGGCAAGCTGGACGAAGTGGCAGCCGCCGCCGCGTCGGTCCTCGTCGCGGCGTGCCGGGCCGGGCTCGGCATCGAGCTTCAGCTGATCGGGGGGCGCCGCGCCGACGGGAGGACCGGCCCCACCGCGATGCTCGACCTGCTCGCCGAGATGACACCGGCGACGGCCGCTCCCGTCCGCCCGGGCGACCGAGACGAGTCGTCTGCGGGCCCGCCCGCCACCGCGGGCTCCGCGCATCCCGAGCTGATCACCGCGTGCCGGCTGCTGCGGCTGCGCCCGGCCGCAGACGTCGTCATCCTGATCAGCGCCGCCGCCGAGGCGGCGGACCTGGTGGTGCTGGGAGAGCTGCGCAGCTGCTATTCCGCTCTCATCGCGGGTTTGATCGGCACCCCTCGCGATGTCGCCGTGCCGGGGCTGCTCGTCCTGGGGGCCACCGATGCCGGGGACCTGGCCCGGCGCTGGGACAGGGTGCGCGAGTGGCGATGAGGGCCGGCGCCGGTGTGCAGGGAGGCCGCGGCGGCACCGTCGCGGCGCACACGTCGCTGATCGCGGCGGTGGGCGCCTCGGCGCTGGTGTTCGCCCCCGGCTACGACGAGCCGGCACCGGTGCTCGCACTGCTCGGATGTGCGGCGGCGCTGTCGGTGGCCGTCGCAGCGGGTCTGACTGCGCGTCTGTCCACCGCTGGTGCTCTTCTGTGCGGGCTGCTGGTGCCCCTGGTCTGCGTGACGGCAGTGGCGGCATGGCGGCCGGGGCCGGTTCCGGGGGTGATCCCCGGGGCGGCCGACGCGTTGCTGCATTCGGGCGCCCGCATCCTGACGACGACTTCTCCGGCTCCGACGACCGTGGACACCCTCACGCTCCCTCTGCTGGCGACGTGGCTGGCCGGTGCGGCGTCGGCGTCGGCGTTGCGCGGGGCCCGTCCGCTGACCGCGCTACTGCCCCCGGTGGGCCTGCTGACCGGTGCGGTGGTGCTGGCCGGCCCGACCGACAGGCCGGGCTATGGCGCCGTGGCCGTCCTGGCCGCCTCCGCCGCGGTGCTGCTGGGCACCGTGGCACCCGCAGGCTCCGGCGGTGCTCGGCTCAGGCTTCCCGGCAATCGCGCGGTCATGCGGACGCTGGCCTCGGCCGCCGCGCTCGCCGCGCTGGTCGCGCTCGCCGGGCCGCCGATCATGGCGGACTGGTCGCGGCGCCCCCCCGATCCCCGGTCGGCGGCACGGCCGCCCACGGCCTCGCAGGAGGCGGTCAACCCGCTGAGCTACCTGCCGGCCTGGGGGCGGTGGCCGAACGAGCGGCTGCTGCGGGTACGCGCCGACCGGCCCGTCGAGCTCCGGTGGGTGACGCTGGCGGAGTTCACCGGACAGACCTGGCTGCCCGAGGCGGCCTACCGCCCGGCCGGCGCCCGGCTTCCGGCGCCGAAGCCGGTGCCCCGGCGCGCCACCGCGCACACCGCGAGCATCACCGTGGGGGACATGCCCGGCCCCTGGCTGCCGACCGCCGGGTACCCGCGCAGCGTGCAGGGCCTCGCAGTGGCCTACGACCCGAACTCGGGCACGCTGGTGACACGCGGCGGGCAAAGCGCCGGGTGCCGGTACACGGTCTCCGGTGAGGTGCCGGACTGGCGGTCAGCCGATCTGGCCGACGCTCTGGTGCCCACCGACCCGGCGTTCGAGATCTATCGGGAGCTGACCACGGAGCCGCCCGCGCGCATCAGGGACCTGGCTGTGCTCGTCGCCGGAAGGGGCGCCCCGTACCACAAGGCGGCGCGGCTGGCCGAGTACCTGCGCAACCACTACGTTCTCGATGTCCGGGCCCGGGGCGGCCACGGATACGCCAACCTCGCCTCGTTCCTGGTTGCCCCGGGCGGGGGGCGGCGGGGGGCGGGCACCGCCGACCAGTTCGCGAGCGCGTTCGCCGTCCTGGCACGCGTCGCCGGGCTGCCCAGCCGGGTGGTCGTGGGATTCGAGGAGGGGAGGCCCGACGGCTCCGGCCACCGGTGGATCCACACCGGGGACGCGGTCGCCTGGGGTGAGATCTACTTCAAGGACGTCGGTTGGGTGCCGTTCGACGTCATCCCGGGCAGGCAGACTACCACCGGTTCGCGGGCCGCTCCCGAGGGGGCCCTACCGAGCGCGAGGCCGAGCAGTCGACCGTCCCCACGGCCTTCGACCGGGCAGCCGACCGCACCGGGCGTCTCAGGACACGGCACCCGGGGCGGCGATGGCGGTACCCGGTTGTGGGCGCCGATTCTCATGGTCGCCGGAATGGGAATCCTCGTGTCGCCAGTGCTCGTCGTGCCGCTGCTGCGCTGGCGCCGAACCCGCAGACGGCTGCGGCGAGGTGCGGCCGCGGAGCGGATCCTGGGCGCCTGGGCGGAGGCGCTGGACGCGCTTCGCCTGGCGGGACGGCCCGTCCCGGCGGCCTACACCGCTCGGGACATCGCGGCCCGGTATCCCGAGTTGGAGTGGCTCGCCGGGCAGGTGAACGCCGCCGGCTTCGGGCCGCGGCCGGCGGCCGGTCCGGGGGACGCGGCGGCGGCGACCGACCTCACCCGCGCCTATTCCCGGACGCTGCGCACATCACAGCCGCCGCTGCGCAGACTGCTGTGGTGGCTCGACCCTCGTCCCCTGTTCTGGTGACCGCGGCCGCCTGATGACGCGAGAGGTCAGGAGACGCGCGCGGTGCAGACGGGCTTGGTGGCGGCGACCTGGTCGATCGTGAGGACCGCGACCACGGCGAAGCAGTAGTCCACGGTCGGATTCAGCCCACTGATCTCTACCTTCGAGGTACCGGCCGCCGCCTCGGCCAACCTGGTGGGCGTCCGCCCCCTGGGGCCTCCCACCACATAGTGGGCGGCCCTGCCGTCACTGGCGTCCTCCCACGTCAGCGTCACCAGGATCTGGCGGTCGACGATTCGGACTTGCCGCGGGGTGTGGCCTCCCGCCTTACGCGGTGTGACCATCGTGCTCGGCGAGGCACCCGTCTTCGTGGACATGTTGGCCGCGCCATCGGTCGGGGCCGTCCCCCCGCGCAGCCCGAGGACGGCGTAAAGGATCAAACCGAGCACCGCTCCGCCGATCGCGGCGGAGGCGTACGCCGAGTGGCGGCTCCGGGAAGGGGCGGGCCCGACGGGCGGGAGGCGGTGCCCGGGCGGGACGTCGTCCTCATGGTGCCGCAGGGGGACGTGATCGGGCTCGGGCGGCGCCTCCACCGCGAGGGGCCAGAACGCGGGGGCCTGGGGCTCCGGGGTCTCGGACGTGCCGAACGGCTGGGGGCCGGGCTCCGCAGCCTCCTCCGGCGTGCCGAACGGCTGCGGACCGGAAGCCGGGAAGAGCGGGGTCTCGGACGATGTGCGGGGCCGGGGCGCGGGCGCCGGGGACTGCGGAGGCTCGGACACCGTGAAAGGCTGGGACGCGGGGACCGGGGAGACGTCGTCGGCAGCCGGCGCGGCCGACTGGGCCCGATCGTCCTCGTCCTCGCCCGGTTCCGGCACGGTCGCCTCGTCCACGTCGATGAGGAGTTCGGGACGGCGTTCCGGCGGCCGCGGCTCACCGTCCGGGTCGGGATCCGGCGCGTGCCGGTCCGGAAACGTCAGCCACTCCTCGTCCAGCCAGGGCTCCCCGGGCTCGGGCGCCGGTTCGGGAGGCGCCGGTTCGGCGGACTCCGCTTCGGGGTGCGCCACCTCGAAGAAGCCCCATCCCACCGTCGCCCCCGGTCCGGGCAGGACGGCTTGCGCCGGTTCCGCCGCAGCCGACCACGCGGCCGCCGACAGCGCCAGGGCGAACTCCTCTCCGTCGCCGAACCGGTGGTCGGGGTCCTGGGCCATGGCCCTCGACAGGACGTTCTGGAACGCGTCCGGCACGTCGCCGCGCCGGATCATCGGCACTGGGTCCCGCAATGCCCGTTCCCGGTAGATGACGACGTCGGGCTCTGCGCCACCGGGGTCTGCGAAAGGTGAATAACCGGCCAGCAGGGTCCACATGGTGGAGGCGAGAGCATAGATGTCGGACGACGGCGACGGAGCGGATCCCTCCAGGATCTCGGGCGCAACGTGACGGATCACGCGGACGCCCAGCGCGTCCGAGAACTCCTCCGGCGCGCGGCACACGGGGAAATCGGCCAGCAGGGCCCCGGCCTCGCCGCGCAGTATGTTGCCCGGTGTCACAGCCCTGTGCACCAGGCCCGCCTCATGCGCCGCCGTCAGCGCCGCCGCGACCGCGGTACCCATCTGGACGACCTCACTCACCGGCAGCGGTCCGCGGGCGGCCATGATGTCGGCGTAGGACCCGTCGGGACAGTACTGCATCGCCACATAGGGCCGGCCTGTCGTGGTGATGCCCGCGTCGTAGAGCTCGACGATGTGCGAGTGTGCGCCGAGGCCGAGGGTGACGGCCCATTGCTCGTCGTCCACCGGAGCGGCCGATCCCGATCGGTTTCGCCGGAGCACCTTGAGAGCCGCCGGCGCGTCGGTGCCGTCCCGCAACGCACGGTAAACAACGGCGGTTTGGCCCCGACGCAGCACAGAAAGCAAGTCATAACCGGAAACCAAGCGGGTGACGACGTCGTCATCCTTCATGCTCGACATGTCAGAGACTCCTCCTCTCTCGCTTCCCTGTTTCTGGAGCCCTTCAGGAAATCGCGACGCGGCCCGACATACCGCCCTAGAATACGACTTCGTTCGCTCCTCATCTGTGCCGCTGGAGGGTGAGCAGATCAGACCGGCGTATCGGCCGTCTCCCAGCCGAGCGGGGCATGGCCGTCAACCCGGGCAGGTCGGTGGTCGCAGCGCGCGGCCCATCTTCTTGCGGGGATCCGGGTGTTCAGCAGGTCCAGCGCGGCGCCCTTCCCGTCCCCCTGCCTTCACTGACCGTCGGCCAGTCGCCGGTCATGGCGTAAGCCAGGCCGGAGGGTAGGCGGGTTCGGCACCGAATCCATGGCCATGACCGTTCGGGGGCGCACCGATTCGGCAAGCGGCGAATCGCGCGGATGCGGATCGCCTCGGGGCAGGATGGTAAGCATCCGATCCCCGGGGACGGACCACGACAGCGGAGAGACATGAACAGGCTGACCCTTGAGGCCGCCGGCTGCCTGGTGCCGCACTAGGGTCCGAACGAGACTGCCACCGAGGTGGAGAAAGCGCCATTGTCTGAATCGCGACCAGCACAGGACGGGCCGGACGAGCCGGCTGGGATGCTGGGTTTGCTGGTGCTCACCGTCGACGACCAGGACGTCGGCGTCCTGCATCGCAGCGTACTCGACCTGGTCGCGGAGATCGCCGGTCGGCTGGGCGGCGGCCACGCCACCGCGCTCGGCACCCGCCCGGCCGCGTTCGACGCCGGCCAGATGCCGCGGCTGCGGCGTGAGCTGGAGCAGGTCGCCGCGTTCGCGGACGCCACCCGGCGCCACGGGTGGTCGCTGGGGGAACTGGCCGCCGCCCCGGCAGAGCGGTCGGTCCCAGTGCTGGAGACCGAGAAGGGCACGGTGTGGGTGAATCCCGTCCGCGGGTTCGAGTTGCACGACGCGGCCGGTGTGCGGCCGCTCACCGAACTGGACGACATGCCGGGGACCGCACGCCGGACGCCTGCGACCCGCCTCATGGGTCCGCTGCTGGCGGCGGCGGCACGTGCGCGCCGACTGGAGATCCGGGAGCGGGACTGACCGGCGCGTCGCCCGGTCAACGAGCGGTGAGCTTGCCGAGCGCCGCAAATCGACCGGAGACGGCGAACCGGACGCCGGTGGTGAACGGCGTCCGCGGGTTGGCGATCAAGGCGCCGAGTTGCCCGGCCGCCGCCATCTCCTCCGTCTCCCCACCCGGGCGGACCCCGACGGCGTAGTCGGCGCACAGCGGGCTCGGCGCCGCGACGCACCCCTGGGGCAGCACCGCGAACGGGCCCATGAATATCCGGCTACACGGCGGGATGAGCGAAGCGAGGGCCCGCAGGACGACCGGAGCCGCCGGCCCTGTCAGCGTCACGACGTCCATGTTCCGCAGCGCCCGCTCGACCTCGGAGATCTGCTGGGGGGCGGCGACGCCGGCCGCGACGAGCGCGGCCGCGTCCGTGGGCCCGACGTACTGGCGGCTCACGATGATGGAGCCGCCGGACTCGGTGAACACGGCGCCCACCTCGTCCAAGGAGCCGATGACCGCGTCGACGGCCCGTCTTGCGGCACCGGTGCTCGGGAAACCGGGAATCTCCCGAACGCCGAACGGACCGCAGATCATGACCTCTGTGCCCCGGATGTGGATCTCCTCCACCTCCGGGTCGCGCCACTGCTCCCCCAGGAGATGCCATCCGTTCAGCAGGTCGTGCACCTGGGCGGCCAGACCTCCGTCTCCCCGAGCCGGCCCGGTCAGCGCTTTCAGCGCGGCCGCCCGCCGCGGCCCGTCGACGACGTCGGCCGGCCACGCAGTGAACTGCCCGCGCAGCGAGTCGTGCAGCCGCTCGGCGGCATCCCAGGACGGGGGGGACGGAGCGGGCTCGGCCGTGGGAGGGGTCGGCCACTGCGCCGTCCGCGGCGCCGACCGGACGGACGTCGGTTTCGGCGGCACGCCGTTCGCCGCGGGCACGCCGTTCGCGGCGGGGGCGGCCGCCCCGGCCTCCGTGAATTTCCTGGTCTCCCCTGCCTTTCCCGCTTCCCCGACCTCGCCGGCCTCCCTGCGCGCCTTGGGTGGTCTGGGCGCCTTGGTCCGGGAGGCGCTCCGCCTGGCGGCCACCCGTTCATCCTGCGGCGCCTGACGCGGCTCGGGGGCCGGCCCGCCCCCGTCCGCCTCGGTGACGCCGATGGACGCCCAGAAGTCCATGCCCTGATCGGAGCTCTGATCACTTGCCATGATGGTCGGTCCTTCGCTGAGAGATTCGTCGGCGGTGCTGATCAGACCCGGCTGAGTCCGAGCACCTTCTTCCACAGATTCGCGCGGCCGTTCCCCGGCGGGGTGAGCGTCGCCGTGCCGAACGCGGTCTCGCCGGTCACGGCCTGGAGGATCTCGCGGAACGTCTCGGCCAGTCCGGGGCCGACCTGCATGCCGACCAACTGGTGGTTGTTCACCGCCTGCATCCACTCCTCGTCGTCGGGGACCACCCCGACGAACCGCCAGCCGGGCAGCAGGTCCATCACGTCCTCCGGGCCGCAGTCCACGTCGCCGCGGGCCCGGTTGAGCACCAGCGACAGCCTTCGCGGATCCACGCCCCCGTCCCGGGTGTGCTGCGGCAATGTGATCGCCCGCAGCCAGGCCTGGGCGGCCTCCAGCGTCACCCGGTTGGGCTCGACCGGAACGAGTATCGCGTCGGCCTGTGGCAGGACCAGTTCGGTGAAGGTCGTGTGGTAGAGCTCCGCCACCGGCGTGTCGACGAACACGAAGTCGAACGCGTTCCGCAGCGCCGCGATGATCCGCTGGTACAGCGTCGCGTTGATCACGGCCGGGTCGGCGGTCACGATGTCGGGCGGCCCGAGCAGCGCGTAGAGGTCTATCTCGGCGATGCGCGCCATGTGGCCGCGCAGGGCTTGCGGGTGCAGGGCCCCGGGGTTCTGGAACACGTCGAGAATCGTCGGGGAGTCCAGGCTCAGATAGCGCCCGACGTCGGCCTGCTGGAAATTGGTGTCCACCAGGGCCACAGTGCCAGCCCTTCCCACGGCCTGCAGCAGACGGGCCGCGTACACGGCCAGATTCACCGTCATGCTGGTCTTGCCGACCCCGCCCTTGGCCGCGGTGACGGCGATGACCTGCCCGCGGTGGCCGGCGGATTCCGGCGTCTCGGCCTCCATCGGTCGTCGCGCCGGTCCCGCAAGCGAGAGGGCGGGCCTGGACGGCGTGGCCGCGCTCGCGACATGAGGCGTGGCCGCCGGGTGCACCGCGGGGGGCTCGGCCGCCGTCGTCCCGTCCGGTTCGCGGGCGACGCCGAGCATGGTCAGCAGTTCCGACAGCCGCACTCGGCTGCCGGTGATGCACACCCCGGAGTCGAACACCTCGCCCCGTTGCTTGAAATGGTCGTGGACCAGCACGGTGAAGCCGTTGCCCGCCAGCCCGTTGGCCAGCACGCTCACATCGGCGCCCGGAAGGTCCTCTTTGAACCCGGGCGCGAACATGAACGCGGCCGGTTGGCCGACCCGGCCGCTTCTGGACAGTGTGCGAAGTTCGGCCGCCGAGGCGGCGTCGAACACGGCGGTGAACTTCCCGGTCTCACGCAGCTTCTCCGCGACGCTCGGAGCCCCCGCCACGACGAGGTTCGGCGTAGTTGCCATCTCTGGTCCCCAGATTGTCCGCCAACCGGTGCAGGCGGTTGGTCTCTGCTGCGACTGTGTGGGCAAGGGCGGCTGCGGCCACCATGGCGAGGTGTGGATGTATCGCGCCCTGGCACTGTCGCCGTTGAACACCCCGAGGACCGCGGAAGCGGGGGAGCGGCATCGGGCACCAGCTGGGCGGCCCCGGCGATGTTCGCCTCGACGGCGCAGCGGTCGGCTCGTCCCGCAGCGTCTCACACCGCGTCGTTGAGGCGCTGGTGCAGTTTGGTCAGAGCCTTGTTGTGGATCTGCCGTACCCCCTCCCGGGACAGCCCGAGCTGCTCCCCGATGACGCGGAACGGCTGCTCCGGCCAGCCGTCCAGGCCGAACCGTCGCGTCAGGACATACCGTTCACGCGAATCGAGGGCAGGCAACCCCTCGTGTCGGATGGCCCGCAACTGGAACTGGAGCAGGACCTGCTCTTCAATGGACGGGACGGGGTCGGCTACCCACTCCTCCCGAGAGTCGTCCTGTTCGTCCGGTGCCGCGCCGCCCGCGTGCATGCTGTCGAGCCACGGCGGCGCCAGCACCCGCCGGACCTGGGCGACCGACACCCCGGCGCGTTCGGCGATCGCGGCGAAGTCCGGGGCGGCGTCCACGCCGGCCTCGTCCAGCAGGGCGCGCTCGGCCGCGAGGATGATCGGGCGCTTCTCGAAGTCGCCCGGGTTGAGGTTCGGGTGGTCGGCGTCGCGGACCGCGCGCAGGATCTCCCGCTGGATCGGCTTGAACGCCCAACTCGCGAACGAGCCGCGGGCCGGGTCGTAGGTCGAGATGGCCCACAGCAACCCGACCTTGCCGGCGCTCTCGAAGTCCTCACAGTGTTCATAGGACTTGGAGGTGAACAGTGCGACGTAATGCCGCACCAGGCCGTAGTTCCCCTGCACGAGCTTCGCGGTCACCTCGTCGAGTTCGCGCTCGGCCCGGCGCAGCGCCAGTTCCGGCAGCGCACCGGACTCGCCGGTGGCGGCGCGCTCGCGCAGCCGATCGATCCGCTCCAGGAGTTCCCGGCGCCGGGCGAACAGCCGGTCGTTGCGGTCGTGGAACCCCATGACGTCAGGCCGCCCGCTGACCGGCCGGGAGATACGGTCCATCGTGCCCTCCGTTCTTTGCCTCCGGACAGCATGGCCTGTCCGCGGGGAACCGTCTTGCCGAGCCGGAGGTGTTGAAGGGCTGCGGCGACCGCCGCGGGCGTGTCCGGGCACCGCGTCGGCATTCGCCCGGGGCGACTCCCTCCAAGGTCAGCAGGGGTATGCGCCGCTGCGCTCCAGTGCTGGGGGCAACAGCCGCGCCGCAGAGGCGTTGACACGATGTTGAACGATCGGTGTGCTCGTGTTGCAGTGCTGGTGACGGCGCTGTGCGCGGCCGGTGACATGCGCGGACGCGGGGCGTTCAGATACGACGTTGCTGTTCCCGCGGCGGAGCGGACTCTCTAGGTCAGCGGCACCGTACGTACGTAGGATGCGGGCAGCGGCCAGGGCACGCAGTGCACCCGCGCGGATGGAAGGATCACCGGTGCGAAGGGTTTTAGAGCGAGCTCGGGCGCGAGTCCCCGCTGGTCGGGACGACGGTGACCGCCAGCATCGAGTCCAGCGGGGCCGACTGGTTCCGCTGCGCCGTCTACGACCCCGCCATGGACGCGCGGCCGCCCCTTGCCACGTCCTGTCCGGGTTCGTCGACGAGCTGCGCACCGGCGAGAGTGGCCGTGTCACCGTCCTGGGCGGCACCGAGCTGCGGGCGGCGCCGGGTCAGGCCGTGGCCGACCGGGCCGCCGCACGGGCCGTCTGAGGGGTTACGGCCGTTGCCGATGCCGCCGCTGATCGTGCGCGCCCGAGGCGGAACCCAGCCGCGCGATGTCGAAGACGTGCGGGGCGGCACGCCGCGCCTCAGCGGGGAAGCGCTCGTGGCGGCCGGGCAGGCGCTCACGTGGCAATTGCCGTTCACCCACGGCCGGTTCACCGCGATCCCGCTGGGCCGGGCCGTCGCGGTGCTCCTCGACGATTCCGGTGGCGGGGGGCTGGCGGGCTGGCACGAGCGGTTCACCCGAGGGCTCGCCCATCGGGTGGCGGGTGAGCTGACCATCGCGTCGGTGGCGGCCGGGCTGCTGTCGGAGCACTCCGCCGAGGGATCCGGCGGCGAGGACGGCGCCGACTCGGCCGACGATGCCGAGCTGCTCGGCTCGGCGATCCGTGGGCTCTTCGACGTGTGCATCGACCTCGGAGAGGATGGGTGCGGCGAGAGCACCGCCGACCGGATCGTGCGGGACACCGCCCGAACCCACCAGGCGCTCATGGGCACGCCGCTGCACCAGCGGGTCTCGGTCCGGCAGCGGGACGGTTTCGCGGTCCACACGGTGCGTTCGGTCTCCGGGGGTATCGGCCGGGCCGCCCTGGAGGAGATCCGCGGCCGGATCGGGCTGCCCTGGCCGTGCCGCGACGGCGACCAGGTCGGCCCCGACCTGGGGGTGGCCCGCTGGCGCGCCGCGATGCAGGCCCGCGGCGAGCAGATGTGGTGCCGGCTGGAGGGCGAGGATGCCCTGGTCACGGAGTTGTGGTTGCGGAGTCCAGCGAGGTCGGAGCCGCCGGGATCAGATACCCGAACCCCGTCTGCGTGACGATCACGTCGTCGCCCAGTTTGCGGCGCAGCCGGGAGATGTGCTCGGCGAGCGTCCGTGAGGTCCGCCGCTCGGTCCCCCACACGTGCAGCATGATCTCCTCCTTGGCGACCGCCCGGCCGCGGTTGACTGCCAGAAATTCCAGCACCGCGTACTCCATGGGGGCGAGCCTGACGGCCGCACCGTCCTTGAAGACCTGCCGGGCGGTGAAGTCGATCCGGACCGCAGGCAACTCCAGCACGTCGCCGCGGGCGCCCGGGGGCCGCTCGGCCGGGCCGGTGGGCGGGCCGAAGGACGGACCGCCGCCCGCTGTGCGCCGCAGCAACGCCTGGATGCGGGCCACCAGCACCTCCGCGTCGAATGGCTTCGGGATGTAGTCGTCGCCGCCCAGCCGCAGGCCGAGCGCCTGCTCATGCGCCCGACCGTGCACGGTCAGCAGGATGACCGGCGTGCGGTTGCCCTCGTCGCGCAGCTGGTGGAGCAGGGACAGCCCGTCGATGTCGGGGAGGTTGACGTCCAGCAGAGCGACATCGAAGTTGCCCCGGCGCAGCGCATGAAGGGCCGACTCGCCGTTGTGCACTGACTCCACTTCGTATTTGCGTCCGCGCAGCAGCCGCACGATCGCCCTGACGAATCTCGGATCATCGTCAACTATCAGGACACGTGCCACAAACAGATCGTATCCGTGTTCGCCGGGCGGCGGTCCTGGTAGGTTCTGCCGCCATGCGAGTGCTCATCGTGGACGATGACGTGGGAGTCGCCGGACTGCTGCGCACGGTTCTCGTGATGGACGGGCACGAGGTGAGCGTGGCCGCGGACGGCGCTGCGGGTCGGTCTCGCCTCGCGCTTCCTCCGCCGCCCGAGCTGCTGATCCTTGATCGCATGCTGCCGGACATGGACGGCGCCGACCTGCTGGCCCAGGTGCGCACCGATCCGCGGACGGCGCGGCTGCCGGTTCTCATGATCAGCGCGGACCGGGCTCCGGTGGACGCCTACGGCGGGGGCGCCACCCACGTCCTGGCCAAGCCGTTCGACCTCGCCGACCTTCGCGCCGCGCTGTCCGCCCTGCGCACGCCCTGACCGGCGCCCCGCTCGGGCGGGGGCGGCGCGCCATCAACGAGGTTCGGCGGCCAGCGGCAGCCACAGGACGACTTCGAGCCCGCCCGACGGCGCGGCGGTGAGCCGTATCCCGCCCCGCATGGCCCGCATCGTCACGTTGGCGATGTGCAGCCCCATCCCCGAACCTGGGCGGGACCGGGTCGCGGGCGACCGGTAATACGGCTCCAGGGCCCGGCGGCGCTCGCCCGGCGAGAGGCCGGGACCGCTGTCGGCGATGCTGATCACCGCTTGCGCACCCTGGGTGCGCACGGTGATGGCGATCTCTCCGTCCGGCGCGTACTTGTCGGCGTTGGTGAACACGGTCAGCAGGCACTGCCGGAGCCGGACGGGGTCGCCGAGCACGGCCAGGTCCGGCGGCGTCGCGACCGCGGTCCGGGCCGCCACCGCCGGGACGCTGCGCAGGGTCCGGCGCAGCAGCGGCGGCACATCGACGACCTCCGTCCGCGCGGCGGGGACCGCCGCTGCCGCCCCGGTGCCGGCGGTGCGGATCAGGTCCTCAGTGACCCGGGTCATGATCTCGGTGGCGTCCAGTATCGCCTGCGGCGAGCCCGCCCCGGTCACCCCGGCCTCCAGCAGCTGGGCGTGCCCGCGGATCGTGGTGAGCGATCCGAACAGCTCATGGCGGACGGAGTTCAGCAGCAGGTTCCGCGTCCGATCGGCTTCGCCCTGCGCGGACCGGTCGACGAACACCGCGGTGAGCACACCGGACGCCGTTGCCTGCGCGGGGCTGGAGGAGGTGACCTCGACCCGCAGCAGCCGTCCCGTGCACGTGGCCAGCCTGGCCTGGGTGCGCAGCCCCGTGCTCAGGGGCGCGGGGGCACCGTCCTCGGCGACCAGCCGGAAGAAGTCCGTGGCGAGACCGCCGATGGCGTGTTCCCGGGGCATTCCGACCAGATCGGCCATCACCGCGTTCCAGACGACGATCCGGCCGTCCGGGTCGACGGCCACGATCGCGGCGCCGCACTGGTCGATGATCGAGCCGAGCCGCGGCCTTGACAGCCAGGCGCGCAGGTACAGCACACCGACCGGGATCAGCGCGAGAGGCAGCCACAGCAGCTGCCCGGTGTGCACGCCGCGCAGCGTCAGCAGCGCGTAGGCGACACCGCAGCACACCGCCGCCAGCGAGTCGATCGTGATCGCCCGGCTCACGAGCCCGTGCACCACGACGGCGGCGATCGCCAGCACCGCGACCCGGGCCGCGTCGGCGCTGCCGGTGGCCAGCGCGGCGGCGGCGACCAGCAGGCCCGCGCCCGCCGGCAGGAACGCGGTGAGGGCCGCGTTGACCGCGGTCCGCCGCCGGTTCCGCTGCACCAGCGCGTCGCACAGCAGCAGCCCCGCCAACGCACCCGCCGACACCGGGAACGGCAGGGCGGCCAGCCCGTATCCCAGCGGTACCGCCGAGACCAGGATCACCGCGGGCAGGAGAATTGCCCGCGGAAGCCGTGGCGTGCCTGAACCGGTGGGGTTCATGGGACCCTCTCGCGCGCGACAGGCAGGGCATCCACCCAGAAACCTATCACCGAGCGCCGAAACAGGATCTTCTCTCGGCGCATCCTCGCAAGAGAGTGCCCTGATGGAACGGCGATCGCCGACCCACCAGGGCATCGTTACGCTACGAGGTCACCGGGATGACCTCACCTTAGAGACGGGTAGAGCCGCCGAAGCAGCTCCTCCATCGTGATCTTCCTCCCGTCTTCAAAGGCGAGAAGATTACCCGGGTCGTTGTGATACATCCCGGGCGGCTCGCCCTCCCTTCCCTCGGTGAAGGCGATGAAGGTCTCCGCCGACAGCACCGCCATGGCGTGGAAGGGCCTCTTCGGGTGCTTCTTGGCCACCCTCAGCACGTTGTCGATGATCTTCCCCTCGGAGTCGGCGCCGACCTCCAAGACGAAGCTCCTGTTCTTACCGTCGGGCAACGCCCTCCTGAGGATAGCCCCGGAGTACGCGTACCTATTGACCTCCTGGACCGTCCGGGGACGTCCCAGGGAGTCGAACAGGAGGCGCCAGACCGGGTCCCTCGTTAGGAGATTCACGATCTCCTCCAGCGAAGGGACATGCTTCTGGAACAGCCACTGCAGGATCTGGGCGGTCGCCGAACTCAACTCCGTGCTCTGGGTAATGGTGGACCGGCCGCGCAGGAACTCGTTGAGCAGTTCCCGACTGTACTCGACCACCACCGATCTGTGATTGAGCACGCTTAGAGCCCAGTACTCGCGAAGGCGGGGCGGGATGAGTCCCTTCTGCGCGCCGTCCCAGATGTAGAGGAGGTAGTGCCCCATGGGGGTATCCAGGGTCACCTTGTGCTCCGGGAGCCCCGAACCGCGAACTCCCCGCACAAGGGCGGCGAGACTGTGATCGAGGCGCCTGGTGATCTCCCTCTCGTAACCCGTGAGGCCGTCGGCGCACCGGATCTCCTTGACCTTCGTCTGCAGGTCGGCACTGGATGCCCGGCCGACAAGATCGAAGGGATGGTCGTCCTCGGTGGTGACCTGAACTCCCTGAGAGCTCCAGAGGCAGCCCCCCGAAACGGTGTTCAGCACGTCGAACTCCTCGAGCCGCCTCGGGGGGAGGTTCCCGATCACCGTCCAGAAATGGACGGCTCTCGCGGCCTTGCACCCCACGAAGACTCGCAGAGAGTTGCGGTCGACGCGCACGAGGGCCTCGTCGAGCACCTGAGCGGCAGGAACCTGGAGGAAATCCAGCAGGCCCTCGAGCTTCCGGCACTGCTTGGCCGCCGCCTTGGCGAACCGGGCCGCGGTTTCGTTGCCAGTGCGCCGGACCTGGTCGATTCCACGGAGGTGGTACCAGCCGGTGCCCAGCTTGAGCACTTCCCCCTCGTCCGGTTCGCGGAGAGTCAGGATTGTCGTCGTCCCTTTACCTGGGGGACGGACGGTCATAAGGCGTGACGCCATATGACACCTCTTTCTCTGATTTGTCGTTCGCCCCGGACTGAGCCGGAGCGGCGCGGCGTCCGCCACGCATCAGGGACCGTGCCGACCCGCTGGGAATCGGCAATGGCCCGAAGAAAACACCGCGGGCCCGCGTGCTCGGCCTGGCCGTCGACGACGTGCACATCGTCAGCTGGATGACATCGGAACGTCCCGCCGGCGCCGACCCAGGGGAACTCGCCGAGCAGGGGCGGCTGTTCGACACCCTCGACAGGCTCGGCCCGGTCCAGGCGGCCACGGCGATCGGGACACTCGGCGCCCACCTCGACGCCCGGGGCTCCCTGAAGGACGCCGCCGCCCGGTTGCGGCTGCACCCCAACACGGTCAACTACCGGATCAGGAGCATCGTCGTTACGGAGCTTCTGGCTCCACTTCGTGCGCCCCTTGGCAGCCGCCCCGCCCGCGAGGGGTCCTGCATGCGTTTCTCCTTGCGGGGGGGTGTGAACGGGCGGGTGGGGCGGCGTTCGGGGGCGGAAGACTACGGCACTGCGTGCCGTGCCCTTAAGGCCGGCTGGGCAGGCGGTGGATGTGGCAGCGGTCCTTGGGGAGTTGCTTGGCGGCGCTGCGGAGGACGTGTTCGTGGTGGGTGAAGACGATGACCTGGAACCGGTCGGCCATGCTGTCGAGGACGTGCAGGGCCGCCTCTGTGCGCTGTTCGTCGAAGGTCATGAAGATGTCGTCGACGGCGATCGGGAGGGCGTTGCCGGCTGCGGCATGGCGTTCGAGGGTGGCCAGGCGCAGCGCCAGGTAAAGCTGGTCGCGGGTGCCTTCGCTGAGTGCGGCGGGCGCCAGCGGCGTTCCCGAGGACGGCTTGGCGCGGATGCTCGGGGGCTCCTCGTCGGACATCTCAAGCCCGGTGTAGGCGCCGCGGGTCAGCTGGGCGAACATTCCGGAGGCCAGGGCGAGCACGGGTTCCTGGTCGTTGGCCCGGTACTCCTCCATGCACGCATGGATGGCGATCTTCGCGGCCTCCAGGCGCAGGTACTCTTCGGCGTCCTCGGCCAGGTCGGCGCAGATCTGGGCGATGTCGGACTCGGCGCGGGCGGCTTCACCGCCCCCGTTGAGGCCCTCCAGTACCCGCCGTCGCTCCAAGCGCTGTTCCACCCAGGTGGCTCTCTCCGCCTCCAAGTCGTCGATTGCCTGGTCGAGTTCGCCCAGTTCTTCGGCGAGTTTCGCCGCGGACGTCTCCTCCGCCTGCTCGCGGAGCTCGACCAGGTCCTGCCCTGCGGGGAGGGTCTTTCGGACGTTCACGAGAGCGGCGGACTTCTCCCGCAGGACGGTGGCGCGCTCTGCGGCGGCCTCCAGTTCGGCGATCGAAGAGAGACCGAGGCGTGCGCAGAAGTCCTGCAAACGACTTTCCAGTCCGTTCAATTCGGCCGCCGCCTCGCCTACCCGATCGGCGAGTTCCGCCTTCTGTTCGAGCAGATTGTTGCGTTGCTGCGCGTCGACCGTTTGCCTCTGCAGGTCGTTTTCCAGCGTCTCGACGGCCTGCTGCCAGTCGGCGGCGGACGCGGGCACGTTCCGGCCGCAGGCAGTCAGCGTGGCCTTCACCAGGTCCCCGAACTCGGAGATCCGCTGCTCGCCCTGGTGGAGCCTCCGTTCCGCCGCCTCCGCCGCATCGACCTCCGCCGCCACGGTGAGCAGGGATTCCAGGTCGGTGAGAGCGGTGTCGAAGTCGCGGTCGGCGGCGAGGCCCGCGCTGCTCAGGAACCGCTGCCATTGCCCATCGTGGACGGCCAGAGCCCGCTCGGCATCGGCCTCCACGGATTCCGCTTCTTCAAGGTCGGTCTCCGCGCTTTCCAGCGAGCGCTCTATGGCCGCCCTTTCCTGGACGGTCTGCTCGTGTTCGCGCAGGCGTCCACGCGCCGTCTCCACCATCTCCGCGAACATCGCGGAGGCGTGGCCCGTACTGGCGACGGCCGGGGATTCGTCGCCGAGGCGCAGCAGGTGCTGGAGCCTGGCAGTGTGGGCGTTGAGGCGTTCACGCAGGCCGTCCAGCTCGATGCGGACGTCCTGAAGTTCCCGCGCGTCGGTCTGGAGGCGGCCGAAGTCGTCCAGGACCTTCGACGCCTGGTCGATGCCGGGCACCGGGGCCGGGTACCCCTCCCACAGCGATTCCCAGTGCCGCTGCTCGAGCGCCTGGTCGGCGAGCACCTCGTCCACGGCCGCCTGATGACCGGGGACGGCGTCTTCCAGGTCGGTGATCTCGCGCGTGAGGTCGGCCCGCTTGTTGACGCTCTCCGCATGCCGCAGCATCAGGTCGGCGGTGTCGTCTGCACGCCGGACGGCCTCACGCAGCGTGTCCATGACGCTCGGATCGTCGGGGAATCCCGCGATCAGCCCGTCACGCTCGGCGCGCCGCGCCCGTAGCTCGTCGTGGGTCGGCGGCGCGTCGTCGGTCGCGAGCCGCTGGAGGTCGCGCCGGCACTGCGCCAGTCGCCGCTGCGCGCCGTCGAGTTCTCCGTCGCGGTCACGGAGCCGCTCCTCAAGTCCTCGGAAGGCCCGCACGGCTTCGGTGATCTGCTCCTGGTCGGGCAGCCGGAGATCGAGGACGCCGTCGGGCGGCAGTTCGGGCAGTTCGAGCCGGTTCCGGGCCTGGCGGAACCGGCGGTCCCGCTTCCTCTCGTCGGCTTCGGTGTCGGCCAGCTTCTCTGCCAGGCCGGCGGGGATGGACGCGTGCGCGTTGTGCAACTGCGAAACGTCCTCGCCCGCCGGGAGCGCACTGAGCTCCTTGCCGAGGCGCTCATGCTTGTCCCGGCACCGCTTCACCGCGTCCCGCTCGTGCTCGAGGGTCTCGCGGAGCGTCCGGCCCTCGTCCCGAAGCTTCCGCCCCTCGCCGCGCAGGGTTTCCGGGATCCGGTAGAGCTTTTCGTCGGCGAGCGTCGCCTGCGCGTGGACGGTGCGCAGCCGCGATTCGGCCTGGACGCGCATGCCGGCGACCTCGTCGGACCCCGTGTTCTGCCGGTCCATCTCGTCGAGGACCGCCGTGATGTCCCTGGCGAGCCGTCCGATCGCGGTGGCATGCGGGAGGAGGGAGTCGTCCTGCCCGGTTTCGGAGAGCTGCCGCTCGGTCCGCTCAAGGTGTTCGGCATTCGTCGCACGCACCGCGATGTGCTCGCTCCGCTGCTTGAGCAGCTCGGGCAGTTGCGCGCGGATGTCGTCGGGGGCGACCGGCCCGTCGGCGCCGATCTCCTCGATCTGCTTCTCGAGGTCGCGGCATTGGGCCAGCGCGGGCAGGTTCTCCTGGAGTCGGTGCTTGGCTTCCCGCAGCCGCCGCGCGTCCCGCAACCCGGCTTCGGTCTGGGCGAGGCGCCGCTCCGCCTCGGCCGCGGACTGTTCGGCCTCCCGGTACTGTTCAGGACGGAGCGTCACCTCGCGCAACCGCTGCCGGAGGTCCTTCAGCCGGTCCAGCGAGGCGTTGATCGCGGGCTTCTTCCCCTGCCTCAGGAACAGCTCGCGCTGCCGGGCCTCGATCTTGTCGAGGACGGCCTTGAGACGCATGCCCGATCGTGCGGCGGCGAGCAGTTGGGCCATGTCGCCCTCGCCTGAGGCGAGCAGTTCCCCGCCCTTGCGCAGCTCGTCGCTGTTGAGAGCGAACTCGGTGATGAACGTCTTGCGGTCGACGCCGCCGAGGAAGCGGGCGAGGGCCTCCTCGCCGAGCGGGTCACCGTCGCCGTCCACGAGGTCGTCCTTGCGCTTCTTCCGGCGGACGATCTCCATGGCCACCCCGTCGGCCGCCGACAGCCGGGCGCCCAGCCGCGTCCGGGTACCGTGCCGGAAGGCGTACCGGGAGTTGTGGTGGATGCCGTACAGCAGCTGGTCGAGCGCGCTCAGCGCCGTGGACTTGCCGGCTTCGTTGGGCCCGTAGACCAGGTGGACGCCGGCCCGCCCCAGGTCGTCCAGGCTGTGCCGGTCGAAGGCGCCGTAGGCGATGAGGTCGAGGCGTTCGATGCGCATGCCGGTCACCGCGCTTCCTGCAGCAGGGACTCGACGAGCTGGTAGGCGTCGTCGGCCAGGCTCCCGATCCATGCCGGGTCCGTCGAGGCGATGCCCTCCGGACCCTTGATCTCGGGCGGGATCCTTCCGATGAGCGGGTGGCCGGAGAGCTTGGCCATGAGACCGTCGGGGTCGGTGCCGAGCGCGGAGAGGGTGCGACGAAGATCGGTCAGGATGCCGGAGGCGCCCGCGCCCGAGTCACCGCCGTCCTCGCTGGATGTGCGGACTTTGACCTTCTCCAGCCACAGGTTGGGGTGGTGCCCGGCCGCCGCCCGCAGCTCGTTGAGGATCCGTTCGCGGTCCCGCCACAGTGCGGCGTGCGCGGACGTCGCGCCGGTGAGGGTGACCCGGACGGCGGTCAGCCTCTCCTCCGGAATCTCCTGGA
Organism: Actinomadura chokoriensis; assembly: GCF_039529475.1. Lineage (NCBI taxonomy): Bacteria > Bacillati > Actinomycetota > Actinomycetes > Streptosporangiales > Thermomonosporaceae > Actinomadura > Actinomadura chokoriensis. The sequence goes on from NZ_BAAAMW010000003.1 coordinate 28,396, forward strand.
AGCGCTGCGCGACGAGGCTGAGCACCTGGTCGATGTCGTCGCGCCCCGTGACGTCGACGTCGAGGCGCTCCCAGCGGGCGGTGTCCAGGTCGTGGTGCTCGACCGACTCGACCCGGAGGTCACCGTCCACGGTGACGACGGTGCAGCCCTTCGGACCGGTCTCGCGGGCGTGCCGTCCCTGGATGTTGCCGGGGTAGACGATCCACGGCTCTTCCCGGACGATCTGCCGGGTGTGGACATGCCCGAGCGCCCAGTAGTCGTAGCCGCGGGCTTCGAGGTCCGCGACGGAGCAGGGCGCGTACAGCTTGTGCTCACTGTGAGCGCCATCCAGGCCCGTGTGCAGCAGGCCGACGTTGAACAGGCCGCCGTCTCGCTGCGGATATCCGGCGGCGAGGTTGTCGGTGAGGTCCCATTCGGCGAACCCCTGCCCGTGGACGGCGAGCCCGGCCTTCTCGTCCCGGACGGTCTCGGGCCTGTGCGTCGCGAAGACGCGCACGTTGCCGGGGAGCCTGAGTGAGCGCATCGTGCGGTTCTGTGCGTCGTGGTTCCCCGAGACCATGTACACGGGGATGCCGGCGCGTCCGAGGCATGCCATTTGCCCGCTGAAGTAGAGCCCGGTCTGGTAGTCCTTCCAGTCCCCGTCGTAGACGTCGCCGGCGAGGAGGACGGCGTCCACCGGCAGCTCGATCGCGAGCCGGACGAGGTTCTCCAGTGCCCGCCGAGTGGCCAGGCGCAGATCCTCTTCGGGCGCGCCCTCGTAGGCCGAGAGGCCGCGTAACGGGCTGTCGATGTGGAGATCGGCGGCATGCAGGAACTTCATGGTCTCCTCGTTCGCGTGGCAGCTGGAGCGCAGCGTCCAGTGGTCCTGTGGCGAGGGGACGGAAGGAACGCTAGCCCGCTGTTGGGATGTATCTGCACAAAGTGACGAAACAGCTGTCTTGGGGTGGCAGGGCCGAATATGCAGCGCCTCCCGGCCTGCCCGCCGCCCCTTTTCTGGTCAGGAGGCGACCTGCGCGCGGGCGGCCTCGTCGAACAGCGGGTTGGTCATCGCGACGATCTTGGGCTGGAACTTGCCCTTCGCGCACACCAGGCCGGTCGCCTTCTCGCCCGGGGCGAGCTCCGTGGTGGCGATCTGCCCCTCGTAGTCGCCGAGGGCGGTGCTGGTGTCGTGCTTGGTGCTGTCGCTGTCGGTGATCGAGAAGTAGAGCGGGTTGACCTCGAGCTGCTTCTTGGTCTGGTTGGTGACGGTGACCTTGGCGCAGGACAGCGCGCCGCCGTCGCTGAGGATGCTCTTCTTCGCGCGCGCCCGCTTGGCGGTCAGCTTGATCGGGAAGGTCTTCTTCTTGCTCTTGGCCGCGCCGCCGCTCTTCTCCGCGGACGTGCCCGGGTCGGCCGACTGGACGGCGACCGGGTCCGTCTCCAGCTCGCAGCCGGCGGAGAGGACGGCGACCGCGACGAGGCCGATGACGATCTTGCGCATGACGTGCTCCTTGATGGTGGCGTTCGGACGCGTCCTCCACGGACGCGCCATCAGATGGGGTCGCGCGGCTGCGGGGTCACTGGCCCGCTGAGCCGCTAGGCCGCTGAGCCGCTGGCCCGCTGGGCCGCGGTTCAGCCTTCGGCCGCCGCGAGCAGTTCGAAGAACTCTTCGTGGTCGATGACGGTGATGTCGTGACCGGCGTCGCGGAGCTTCTGCGCCTTGAGGTGCTTTCCGGTCTTGGTCGCTCCGGGGGCGAGCTGGTGGGGCTGGACGCCGCCGAGCACCAGCAGGTCGACGGACCCGGTGACGTCGCCGGCCTTCCGGGCCCCGAGGGCCGCGATCCGCTCGGCGGCCTCCGCCCTGGTCATGCCGGGCAGTGATCCGGTGAAGCAGACGGTGAGCCCGTAGAACGGGTTGTCCGGGTCGGCGTCGGGGTCGGCGTCCGGGGACGGCGCGCGCGGTGCGCCTCCCCGGTAGGCGCACCCCTGGCGGACGCCGCCCTGGAAGGAGCCCATCCGGACCTTGTGGACGGCGAGGAGGTGGTCGAGCGAGTCCGTTCCCTGCCTCCGCAGCGCGGCGAGCATCACCTGGGCCGCGGCTCGCGCGTCGTCGCCGGCGTCGTGGTGGCGGGCCAGTTCGATGCCCAGGGCGTCGGCGAGCACGGGGAGCTTGTACGACAGCAGCCCGTTCCAGACCCGCCTCGCCAGGACGAGCGTGCAGGCGAAGCGGAGGTCCGGGACGGCCAGGCCGCTCGCCCAGCACGCGTCGGCGAGCACTCCCATGTCGAAGGCCGCGTTGTGCGCCACGAGCGGGGTGCCGCCGGCGAACTGGACGATGCCCTCCAGCGTCTCCCGCCAGCCGGGGGCGCCCCTGACGTCGTCCGCCGTGATGCCGTGGATTGCGACGTTGCGCGCTTCGAAGTGGTCGTAGCCGTCAGGGGGCTTGATGAACGACGACCACTCCTCGACGATCCGCCCTCCCTTCACCTTGACGAGCCCTACCGAGCACGGGCTTCCCCGCAAGCAGTTCGCCGTCTCGAAGTCGATCGCCACCCAGCCGCTCATCCGTCCGCTCCTCGCGCCGTGCCATTGAAAGCATCACCATGAGAGCACGACGTGAAAGCACTGTCAAATGCTTTCAGGACATTGAGTGGTGTACAGTGGCGATGCTCCCGAAAGCTGATGAGGATGATCCGATGGCATCGCAGAGCGAACAGCTGACCGCCGCCGAGATCTCTCGGCTCGCCGGCGTCACGCGGGCGACCGTGAGCAACTGGCGCCGGCGCCACCCCGACTTTCCGCAGCCCAGCGGCGGGACCGAGGCCAGCCCGAGCTATGACCGGCAGCAGATCGAGGCGTGGCTCGGTGCGCGGGGCCGCCTCCCCGCGCGGTCGTCCAGCGACGACCTGCGAGCCCGGCTGCGCGGTCGCGCGCCGAGCGAAGCCGAGGCTGTCGCCCTGTTCACCGCGCACCTGGCCGGGCTGGACGCCGGGAAGCGCGCCGCGATCGCGGCCGTGAACGACGACGAGCTGACGGCGCTGCACGCGGAAGCGGTCGCGTCGGCCGGGGCCGGCGAGCCAGGCCGTACCGACATCCCCGCGGCACTCCTCCGAGCCGCGGCACAGGTCACGCACCAGGAAGGCCCGCTCGCCGTCTTCGACGTCCTCGACGAGCACACCGAGGCGCCTATCGGCATCCGCGGGACGCATCCGACACCGGACGTACTCGCCGATCTGATGGCCGCGCTGGCGACGACCGGGGGCCCGCGCGTCCGCAGCGTCCTCGATCCGGCCTGCGGCAGCGGACGCCTGCTCGCCGCGGTCGCCGCCGCCCTTGAGCCCGGCGCGGACGTGCACGGCCAGGAGTACCGTCCCGTCACCGCGTCCCAGGCCAGGGCCCGGCTCGCCGAAACGGCACCCCAAGTGTCGGTGGACGTGCGGACCGGCGACAGCCTCCGTGACGACGCCTTCCCCGGCCTGCACGCGGACGCCGTGGTGTGCAACCCGCCCTACGGCGACCGCGAGTGGGGGCACGAAGACCTGGCGCTCGACACCCGGTGGGCCTACGGCGTGCCGCCGCGCTCGGAACCGGAACTCGCCTGGGCCCAGCACGCCCTGGCGCATCTGGCCGAGGGCGGCCACGCGGTGCTCCTGCTGCCGCCGGCGACCGCGTCACGATCGTCCGGCCGCCGAATCCGGGCCAATCTGCTCCGGCAGGGGGCGCTGTGCGGGATCATCGCCCTCCCTGCGGGCCTCGCCGTCCCGCACCACATCGGGCTTCACCTGTGGATACTCCGCGGCCCCGAGTCCGACCGCCCCGGCAGCGAGCTGGTCCTGCTGATGGACGCCTCCGACGAGGCCCCTTCCTCCCGCCTCCACGAGACGATCGTCAGTACCTGGCAGGCGTTCACCGAGGCCGACGAGTTCACCGAGATCCCGGGGACCGCGCGAGCCGTCCCGCCGATCGACCTCCTGGACGATCTCGTCGACCTGTCCCCCGCCCGGCACGTCCGCACGGCGCCGGTGATCACCCCGGACTCGGCCCTGCGCGACGTCGCCCAGCTCATCGAGCGCCTCAAAGCCGGCATCGCCGCACTCACCGACGCGACCGACATCGGACCGCTTGCCTCGGCCGGAGAGACGAGCCGCACCTGGCGCACCGCCACGATCGCCGACCTGTCCCGTGGTGGCGCCCTCGCCGTCCACCGTGGGACGCGAGCCACCTCGGACGACCTTCCGCCCCCCGATCTCGCGGACCGTCCCGTCCTGCGGGCGCGCGACCTGATCCGCGGGACGCGCGCCAGCGGCGACACGCGCGAAGTGCACCTTGCCGATCCGGTCGTCATCGAGGTGGGGGACGTCCTGGTCACGCAGATCGTCGGCCCACAGGGCGTCGCGACGCGCGTGGTCGGCGAGGACGACGCCGGATGCCTGCTCGGCAACGGCGTGTTCCTGCTGCGGCCCGACCCCGCGCGGCTTGATCCGTGGTTCCTCGCCGGGTTCGTCAGCGCGCGGGACAACATCAGCCAGGCGACGACCGGCAGCTCCACGCAGCAGCTCGTGGCGTCCCGGCTGCGCGTCCCGCTGCTCCCGATCGGCGAGCAGACCGCTTACGGCCACGCGTTCCGCAAGGTCGACGCACTCCGCAGCACCGCACGGAACGCCGCGAACTGCGCGGACGAGGCGGCCGACCTCATCGCCACCACTCTCAGCAGCGGTGCTCTGCTTCCCCCGGGGACCGAGTTGCCATGAGCCCCAGCGCAGGCCGCCGTCCATGCCCCAAACTTGAGAATCCCTGCTCCGCAGGCTGTTACTTCCGGAAGGGAACCCCTTGAACCACAGCAAGCACACCGAACTGGTGAATCACGCCTGGTCGGTCGCCGACCTCCTGCGCGGAGACTTCAAGCAGTCGGACTACGGCAAGGTCATCCTGCCGTTCACCGTGCTTCGCCGACTGGAGACCGTCCTGGAGCCGACCCGGGCGGCCGTCCAAGAGACGGTCAAGCGGTTCGAGGGCAAGGACATGGACACCGACCGGTTCCTCCGCCGCGCGTCGGGCCAGTCGTTCTACAACACCACCGGCTACACCCTCGCGAAGATCGCTAACGACCCGGAGCACGCGGCGACGAACCTCACCAAGTACATCGCGGGCTTCTCCCCGAACGCGCGGGAGGTGCTGGAGAAGTACGAGTTCGCCCAGCAGATCAAGCGGCTGGACGGCGCGAACCTGCTCTACAAGGTCGTCGGACGCTTCGCCGACCTGGACGTCCGTCCCGAGGTCGTGTCCAACCACGCCATGGGGTACTTCTTCGAAGACCTCATCCGGCGCTTCTCGGAGCTTTCCAATGAGACGGCCGGTGAGCATTTCACGCCGCGCGAGGTCATCAAGCTGATGGTGAACCTGCTGGTCGCGCCGGACGCGGACGCGCTCAGCGTCCCGGGCATCGTCCGCAAAGTGCTGGACCCGGCCTGCGGCACCGGCGGGATGCTCAGCACGGCTCAGGAGTACATCACCTCCCTCAACCCGGACGCGACGGTCGAGGTGTACGGGCAGGAGCTCAACCCCGAGTCGTGGGCGATCTGCCGGTCCGACCTGATGATCAAGGGCCAGGACCCGGACCACATCGCGTTCGGCAACTCCTTCAGCGACGACGGCCACCGCACCGCCAAGTTCGACTACCTGCTGGCCAACCCGCCGTTCGGCGTCGAGTGGAAGAAGGTCAAGGAGGAGGTCGAGCACGAGCACGACACGCTCGGCGAGTCTGGACGCTTCGGGGCCGGGCTGCCGCGCATCAACGACGGCTCGTTCCTGTTCCTCCAGCACATGATCTCGAAGATGAAGCCGCGGGAGGCGGGCGGCAGCCGCATCGCGATCGTCTTCAACGGCTCCCCGCTGTTCACCGGCGCCGCCGAGTCCGGCGAGTCCCGCATTCGTCAGTGGATCATCGAGAACGACTGGCTCGAAGCGATCGTCGCGCTGCCCGACCAGCTCTTCTACAACACCGGCATCTCGACGTACTTCTGGATCGTCACCAACCGCAAGCACCCCGACCACGAGGGCAAGGTCGTCCTGCTGGACGCCCGGGACTACTGGCAGAAGATGCGCAAGTCCCTCGGCGACAAGCGCAAGGAGATCGGCGACGGCCAGGAGGGACGCCCTGACCACATCGCCGAGATCACCCAGCTCTACGGCGACGCCCTGGAGGTCGCCGACGACCCCGAGCACCCGCTGCACGGCAAGGTGAAGGTCTTCCGCAACCAGGACTTCGGCTACCGCCGCATCACCGTCGAACGTCCGCTCAAGCTCCGCTTCGAGTTGACGGACGAGACCCTGGCGGCGCTTGAGGCGTCCAAGCAGGTCCAGAAGCTCGGCTACGCGGAAGCTCTCATCAATGCGGTGCGCCCGCTCCTCGGCACCACGTGGCCGACCAAGCCGGAGATGCTGAACGCCCTCATGGGTGCGGTCGTCGATGCCGGCCTCCAGTGGCCGCCAGGCGCCCCGTTCGCCAAGGCCGTCCGCGACGCCATCGGCGTCCGCGACCCCGAAGGCGAGGTTCAGATGGTGCGCAAGGGTGTCATCGAACCCGACACCGACCTCCGCGACTACGAGAACGTCCCGCTGGACGAGGACGTAGAGGAGTACCTCAAGCGCGAGGTCCTCCCGCACGTCCCCGACGCCTGGATAGACCACACCAAAACCAAGATCGGCTACGAGATCCCCTTCACCCGCCACTTCTACGTCTACAAACCTCCGCGCCCCCTCTCGGAGATCGACGCAGAACTCAAAGCTCTGGAGGCCGAGATCCAGACCCTCCTCAGCGAGGTGACCGAATGAATATTCAGCTTCCCGTGCTCCCCGAGACTTGGTCAACGACGCGAGTAGACCGAGTTGCCTCTGTAAATGCCCGGATCGGCTGGAAGGCGTTGACAGCCGATGAATATCAGACAGATGGATATGCCTTCCTCTCCACACCCAACATTAAGACTAAAAAAATTGACTTCAAGAACGTCAACTTCATAACCAAAGAAAGGTATGAGGAATCCCCTGAACTGAAGCTCCAGAAGGGCGACGTTCTACTCGCAAAGGATGGCAACACTCTCGGAATCGTCAACATTATCAGGAGCCTTCCCCGGTCAGCTACGGTAAACGGGTCGATCGCAGTCATTAGGCCCTTCGGTATCGATCCCGCGTTCCTGCAGCACCTCCTTGAAAGCCGACTTATTCAAGCAACAATCAACCTACTCAAAGGAGGGATGGGTGTTCCTCATCTCTTCCAATGGGACATCAAGCGCCTCCCCGTACCTCTACCTCCCCGTGAAGAGCAGCGGCGCATCGCCGACTTCCTTGACACCGAGACCGCCCGCATCGACCGACATGTATCTCTGCAACGCCAACTCCGGAGCACTCTCCAGGAAAAACTAGATGCCAGTATGGACGCAATACTGCTTCGTGGCTTCGAACACAGGCCGATCGAACCTTCAAATCAGGGTTCACCTTTTCCTACATCGTTTAAGATCGGGCGACTGAAAAATGTGGCGACCCGTATAGATGTGGGGATTGCGGAGGCGGCAACTCACGCCTACGCGAGCACCGGAGTCCCTTTGCTGAGATCAACAAACATCAAAAGGAACGGACTCGAAACAGAGGACCTCCTGTACATCGAACCAATATTCGCCGAGCGCAATCGGACGAAGTATGTCAACGCGGGCGATATCTTGACCGTCCGTACCGGCAATGCCGGAGTTAGTGCAGTGGTGCCACCCAGTTTCGACAGGTCTCAGACGTTCACTCAACTCATTACCTCACTTTCTCCAGGAAATTCACCTGAATATTATTGCCACTTCCTCAATTCGAGCATATGTAGACAATATTTCGATGCCGTCAGTTGGGGAAGTGCTCAAAAAAACATAAGCGTTCCACTTCTAGCGGGCACGCCAGTTCCAATTCCCCATTCTGATGTTCAGCGGGCAATCGCCGCTGAAGTAGAAAGAATCCAGGAACAGATAAGCACACTGGCAACAAAGCTGGACAGGTCCATCGACCTTGTTCAGGAGCGACGGCAGGCGTTGATTACGGCGGCGGTTACGGGGCAGTTCGATGTTTCTACGGCGTCCGGTCGTGGGGTTACGGAGTAGGGCATGAGTCCGGTGCATGACGAGAGGGCGTTCGGGGACGCGATCGTCGCGGCGATGCTCAAGGGCGGCTGGCAGGAAGGTGATCCGCGCGATTATCGGCCGACGCTCGGGCTGGACACGCGGCAGCTCTTCACGTTCATCGGGGACACCCAGGGGGACGAGTGGGAACGCCTCGTCATGCTCTATGGGAGTAGCACCGAGGCCGCGCAGGTCGGTTTCGCCAAGCGGCTCGACAAGGCGATTGCGGAGGACGGGGTGCTCACCGTCCTGCGCAAGGGTGTGAAGGATCAAGGGGTCCTGATCCGCCTCGCGTACTTCAAGCCGAACCTTGTGCTGGACGACTCCGTCTTGGACGAGTACCGGGCCAACCGGCTGACGGTCGTCCGTGAGTTGGAGTACGCGACCAAGCAGGCCGACAAGGGGAACCGGCTTGACCTGGCGCTGTTCGTCAACGGGATTCCGGTCGCAACGGCCGAGCTGAAGAACCCGCTGACCGGGCAGGGCGTCGAGCAGGCCAAGGAGCAGTACCGCAGCGACCGCGACCCGAGCGAGCTGATCTTCCGGCACCGCGTGGTGGCGAACTTCTGCGTCGATCCCGACCTCGTGTTCGTCGCGACGCAGTTGCGGGGGCAGAAGACGCGGTTCCTGCCGTTCAACACCGGCTCCGAAGGGCCGGGGCAGCCTGGCGGCGCGGGCAATCCGGCACCGATCGAACCGGGGACTTACGCGACCTCATACCTGTGGACGCGGATCTGGGAGCCGGGCACCTGGCTGGACATGCTCCAGCGGTTCGTCCACGAGCAGAAGAGCAAGAGCGCCGGCGGGCGCACGAGCAAGACGCTGATCTTCCCGCGTTACCACCAGTGGGACGTGGTGAAGAAGCTGACCGCGCACGCCGCCAGCTATGGGGCCGGTCAGAACTACTTGGTGATGGCATCAGCCGGATCGGGCAAGTCGAATACCATCGCGTGGCTGGCGCACCGGCTCTCGTCCCTGCACACGTCCGTCAAGGCGGCTGACCTGGCCCCGGAGGCGGTGGCGAACGGGGTGGAGCCGGGGACACCGGTCTTCGACAAGGTCATCGTCATCACCGACCGGCGGAACCTGGACGCCCAGTTGCGGGAGACGATCGGCGCGTTCGAGCAGACCGCCGGACTCGTGGTGAAGATCGACGAGAAGATCGGCGCCAAGTCCGAGCAGCTCGCGAAGGCACTGTCCCAGTCGTCCGGGAAGATCATCACGGTGACGTTGCAGACGTTCCCGGCGCTCATCGACTTCCTCCGGCGCAACCCGACCGAGATCGCCGGGCACCGGTTCGCGATCATCGTGGACGAGGCGCACTCCTCCCAGTCCGGGGACGCGGCGACAGCGGTCAAGGCCGCGCTGCGCGACCTGGGCCTGGACGCCGACGACGAGGACGAGGGCGCCACGACGATCGAGGCCAAGTTGGAGCACAGGGCCGCGCAGCGCTCGCAGGCGTCCAACCTGTCCTACTTCGCGTTCACGGCCACGCCCAAGAGCAAGACGCTGGAGTTGTTCGGTACGCAGGACACCGTGGACGGCAGACCGACGTACCGGCCGTTCCACACCTACTCGATGCGGCAGGCGATCGAGGAGGGCTTCATCCTCGATCCGCTGCGCAACTACGTCACGTACGACACGTACTGGAAGCTCGTCAACAAGAACCCCGATGACCGCGAGGTCGACCCGTCCAAGGCGAACACCCTCCTCGCCCGGTACGCGATCACGCATCCCTCGACCGTCGCCCAGCACGCGAAGATCATCGTGGAGCACTTCCGGGCACACACGCAGGGGCGGCTCGGCGGACGGGCCAAGGCCATGGTCGTGACGGCCTCCCGCAAGAGCGCCGTGCAGATGTCGCGTGCGATCAAGCAGCACATCGAGGACATGGGATACGGCATCGGTGTCCTGGTGGCCTTCTCCGGCTCCCTCACGTACGAGAAGGAAGAGATCACCGAGTCCAAGGAGAACGGTGGCCTGCCCGAGGGCGCCTTGCCCAAGGCGTTCGCGTACACACGGGCCGACGACCTGACCACGCAGACGGGCGGACACGGCAAGCCCGAGTACCGCATTCTCGTTGTCGCCGAGAAGTACCAAACCGGCTTTGACCAGCCCTTGCTGACGACGATGTACGTGAACAAGAAGCTGGCCGGTATCTCCGCCGTCCAGACGCTGTCCCGGCTCAACCGGACCGCCGACCGCAAGAGCCAGACAGACCTGGCGGTCGTGGACTTCGTCAACGACGCCGAGGACATCCAGGAGGCGTTCCGTCCGTACTACGAGGAGGCGATGACCCTCCCCTCGGACCCGAACCTCCTCTATACGGCGCAGAGCCGGGTCATGTCGGCGCAGATCCTCGCCAATGCGGAGATGGACGAGTTCGCCCGCGCCTACCTCGAAGCCGAGAAAAAGGCCGGTGGCTCGACCGCGCGTTGGGAGAAGCTTCACGCCGAGCTGTACCGTCTGCTGAACCCGGCCGTCGTGCGCTTCACCGCGCTGATCGACAGCGAGGACGACGACGACCACGAGATCGCCGAGGACTTCCGCGCGAACCTCAACGACTACGTGCGCAAGTACGGGTTCCTCTCGCAGATCGTCCCGTACCGCGACGCCGAGTTGGAGCGCCTCCACCTGTACGGGCGGCACCTACTCAATAGGCTTCCCCGACGCGCTGACGGCGGCGTGGACATCGGCGAGGTCGACCTCAGCCACATGCGGGTCGAGAAGACCGGCGAGCACGATCTCAGCCTCACCCCCGAAGGCGCCGCCGTGGTCAAGGGATTCGGGGAGGGCGCCGGCGGTGCCCAGGAGCCGGAGAAGTCGCCGCTGGAAGAGCTGATCGAGAAGTTCAACGCCAAGTTCGGCACGGACTTCACCGAAGAGGACATCATCCAGCCGTTCGAGGAGGCGATGGCCGACCCCAAGGTCAAACAGGCCGCGGTCGCCAACAACGACCAAGAGAACTTCGGGGTCGTCTTCGACAAGGTCTTCGAGGACAAGATGATGGACCACGTCGACACCATCGCCACCCTCGGCGAGAAGTACTTCGGCTCCGACCCCGAATTCAAGTCGTCCCTCAACAGCCGTGCCCGCCGGGCGGCATGGCAGCTGCTGCGCGAACAGGCCGGCGTGGCCTGAACGCTCGTCCGTCGAGCCGTCCCCCGAGCGATTCGGAGGACGGCTGGACAGGCGATCTCCGTCCTCGCGAGACTTGACCACGGCGAATCAGGGCGAGCGCACGTGGAGTAGGAATGCCGGTCAGGACCATTGCCGACCGCTATGAACTGATCGAGGAGATCGGGTCCGGCGGCATGGGCATGATCTGGCGCGGCTACGACACGGTCCTGGACCGCGAGGTCGCCGTCAAAGCCATCCGTCCCGACATGCTGTTCGCACCAGAGCACATCGCCGACCTGGCCGAACGTTTCCGCCGCGAGGCGCGCGTTACCGCCCGCATTCAGCACCACGGCGTGCCCCAGGTGTACGACGCAGTGCTGGACGCCGACTCCGCGGACCGCCTCTACCTGGTGATGCAGTACATCCAGGGCAGGAACCTGCGCTCCTACATCGACCCGGCCGATCCGCTGCCGATCGCCTGGGCCGCCGCGACGGCCGCGCAGATCGCCACCGTCTTGTCCCATGCGCATGCGATCCCAGTCGTCCACCGGGACCTGAAACCGGACAACGTCCTGGTGACCGATGACGGCACCGTCAAGGTCCTCGACTTCGGCATCGCCGCGATCCTGCGCCGCGACGTCACCAAGATCACGGTCACCGGCGCACCGATGGGCACCAGCCGCTACATGTCCCCTGAGCAGGTCAACGCGGCCCAGGTGACGCCGCAGAGCGACCTGTACGGGCTGGGCTGCGTCCTGCACGAACTCCTGGCGGGGGCACCCGTCTTCGACGGCAACAGCCAGTTCGAACTCTGGAAGCAGCACACCACCAGAGAGCCTCAGCGGCTCAGGACACTGCGTCCGGACGTACCGCCAGAACTTGAGGAACTGGTTCTGGACCTGCTCGCCAAGAAGCCCGAGCAGCGGCCGGCGGACGCCTACGCCGTCTATGACCGCCTACTTCCGTTCCTTCCCGTCCCCGGCTCACCAACGCTCGCCACGAGCCGGCGGCTCGGCGAGATGCCCGATCCGACGCTCCTCTACCGGCAGCCGAACGCCCCGCGCCGCCGCACGCGCCGTCCTTCTCCCATCCCGGCGCCGCCGACCGTGCCGCAGGCACCGACCACGCCGCCGACCCAGCTCCGGAACGCCATCGACGACGCTCTCAGGCGCTCCACTCAACTCCTCGGCTCCGAGCGGTTCGTGCAGGCCGCAGACGTCGTTGAGGCCGTCATCGGCCCGGCCGCCAAGATGCTGGGCTCCGAGAGCCCCGACCTTCTCAAACTCCGCTTCCACCGTGCGCTGATCCTCTATCTCGGTGGAGACTCGCGCACAGCTCTGCCGGAGTTCGACGCGCTGTCCGACGCCTATGCCCGCACGGCTGGGCCATCCAGCGATCGCGCCTTGGAATCCCGCCGCTACGCAGCTCTCTGCCGCGCCAACCTCGGCCAGAACACCGTCGCGCTGGACCAGTTCCGGCGCCTCCTCGAAGCTGTCGCCAACGCCGACAGCCACGCCAGCGAACTCGCGCTCGACATCAGGCACAGCATCGGCATGCTTCTGCTGTCCGCGGGTGACAAGGCCGGCGCAGAGAACGTCTTCGAGTCCCTCTATCAGGACCACCTCGTCATCAACGGTCCCGACGACGAACGCACCCGCGAGATCGCCGACATCCTCACCCGCATCCGCCTCCCCACGTTGCCCTAGCCCGCCAGGTGGACGCGGATTCCGCCGTGTCCGACGAGCCTTGAACCTCCACGCGGAGGCGCGGTCACGGGCGTTTTCTCGCGCGACATTCAGTAGTCGAGGTCCCGAGCCCACGCAGCACGAGCGTCGTCAGATGCCTCCGAAAGGTGGCGGAGGGGCGGACGGGAAGGAACGCCCCTCCGCCGGTCTTCAAGTGCGGTCGATGACCGCGAAGACGACTTTGCCAGCGTTTTCGGCCAGGGCGCGGATGCCCCAGCAGCGGGCGTACTGGTCGACGATGAACAGGCCCCGGCCCGTCTCGCTCGTCGTGTCGGCCGCCAGCATCTGCGGGAGGTCGTAGGCGGCGTCCTGGACCTCCATCCACAGGGCGTCGTCTTCGGTACGGCTCAACCGCAGGACCACGTCCTCGTCAGTCTCCAACTTCGCGTGCTGGAGCGCGTTGGTGACCAGCTCACTGGCCACCAGGCACGGCACGAAGTCGTCCATGCCCCACTGGCCCGCGACCAGCCGCACGAACCGCCGCACCTCCGCGACCACCTTGGGGTCCCGCTTCACCACCATCTCGTTCTCCGCCGCGCCCTGCCCCATGACCTCTCCTCACTGTGTGTGGCGTACAGCACACAGTGCGCTATTTTCGGGCTACTATGTGCCTACCGCCCGCAGGTGGCAGAGGGTGGTAGCTCAGCCCCCGGACTCGACAGATTCCGCCGAGAGGTAGGAACCATGCCCCCGCGACGCCAACGCCCCCGCGAGTCGCCAGCCCTCGTCGCCTTCGGCCGCCAGATGCGCCGGCTGAGGGAGGCCAAGGACATCAAGCAAGAGACCATCGCTCATCTGACGAAGGTGAGCGGCCCCCAAGTCAGCCGCATCGAGAATGGGAAGAAGCGCGCCACACGGTCGTTCGTGATCGCCGTGGACGACTACCTGGAAGCGGGCGGCTCCCTCATCAGCCTGTGGGAGGACCTCAACAAGGACGGCCACCCGGTACCGATCTGGTTCGACTGGCCACAGATCGAGTCGGACGCGGTCATGCTGGTGAGCTGGGAAAACTCCGTAATCCCCGGGCTGGCCCAAACACCTGCCTACGCCCTGGCAATGCTACGCGGCAACCAGGAAGCCGCCGACGCTCGTATCAGCCGCCAGGCCATCCTCACCAGGGAGGACCCAGCCCCGCCCACGGTCCTGTTTCTGCTCGACGAGCACGTGCTTCATAACCTCGTCGGGACGCCGGAGACGATGCGGGAACAGCTCGAACATCTTCTAGAGCTGAGTTTGTTGCCCAACGTCACGGTTCAAGTAGTGTTGTCTAGTGGTGAGCACGAAGGCGTCCTAGGCGCCTTCGTGGTTGCGACGATGGAGGATCGGAGCGAGATCGCGTACATCGAGACAGCAATCCGAGGTATCACCACAGACAACCCGGCGGATCTGTCCAACCTCGCGAAAACCCTGGTCGAGCTCCGTTCTCAGGCGCTTACGCAGGCGGCGTCGCGTGAACTGATCCGAAAGGTCATCGAGGAGAGATGGACCTGACAACTGCCGAGTGGCGCAGGAGCAGCTACAGCGGTCCCAACGGCGGCAACTGCGTCGAACTGGCGGACGTGGCCGGTGCGTCGGTGGTGGCGGTGCGGGACAGCAAGGACCCGGACGGCCCCGTCCTCCTGCTGACCCGCGCGGCCCTGCGCACCGCCGTGCAGTCCGCCGCCGACACCCACTGACCGCCCCAACACCGACCACTCCAGCGGCCGCCCCCGATTCGTCGGGGCACGGTGGGGTGTCCAGCCTCCGGCCTCCCAACCCCCCGCACGGCGCCTGTCCGCGGGCGCAGTCGTCAACGCTTCCCGTCACGGCACCCTCCAGGGGAATCCGCGACGTCTGTCGGCAACTGCCCACGCGAGAGATCGCCCCTGCCTCACCGGACGAACGGGAGTGAAGGCGTCCCGCAGGCACTCGGACGCCGACGGTGCTGCCTCCAGATGCTGTAGCGGCTTGACCATGGATGTAGATGTAACAAACAATGTTACAACTTGGAGGGGTGATGGCGGCGAACAGTCGATTGACCATCGCGACGCATGTGCTGGCATGGCTGGCGCTGGCGCAGCGTCGCGGCCGGGAGGTGCTGACCTCGGACGAGGTCGCGGCCAGTGTCAACACCAATCCGGTGATCGTCCGACGCAGCCTCGGTGACCTGCGGCGGGCCGGTCTGGTCGAGGTTCGCCGTGGCGCCGGCGCGGGCTGGAGTCTGAGCCGTGCACCGGAAGAGATCACTCTGGTGGAGGTGTACGACGCCGTCGGAGCGGAGCCGCCGTTCGGGATGCACCGCCGCGACCCCAACCCGGAGTGCCCGGTCGGCCGGGGCATCAGGCCCGCGCTGAGCGGGGTCTACGGCCGGGTGGAGCAGGTCATGCGGCAGGAGTTGGCGGAGACATCGATCGCCGACGTCCTCCGCGAAACGCTGTTGAACTGACCGAACGGCGCAGTGAGTGGACGGTCATTTTCGTGGCTTTGATGTAACAAAACATGTTGCAACAACGAGAAGGGAGTCGGACTGATGGAGTCCCTACGGTGTCCGGTCGTCGAACTACGGCAGTACACGTTGTCCCCGGGACGGCGAGACGCACTGATCGACCTGTTCGAGCGGGAGTTCGTCGAGCCGCAGGAGGCGGCGGGCATGACCGTGCTGGGGCAGTTCCGCGACCTGGACGATCCCGACCGATTCGTCTGGCTTCGCGGTTTCGAGGACATGCCGCTGCGCGCCCGGGCACTGGAGACCTTCTACAGCGGCCCGGTCTGGCGGGCACACCGCGACGAGGCGAACGCGACGATGGTCGACTCCGATGACGTGATGCTGCTGCGGCCTGCCTCGGCGCTGGGCGGATTCCCGGTGCCGGCTCGTGTCCGGCCGGCCACGGGCGAGCCGGACGCGTTGCCCTCGTCGGTCGTCCTCGCCACGATCTGGCATGGCGACGGCCCGTTCGACGAGGGGTTCACGGACTTCTTCGAGCGGCGTCTGCTGCCCGTCGTGGTCGAGGCCGGCGGCGAGCCGCTCGCCTACCTGCAATCCGAGCACGCCCCGAATACCTTCCCGGCGCTGCCGGTACGGACAGGCGAAGAGGTCTTCGTGTGGTTCGCACGGTTCGCCGACGAAGGCCGCATCGACGATCACCTGGGACGGTTGGAGCGTTCGGAGCGCTGGCACGGGGAGGTGCTGCCGACTCTTTCGACGCGACTGTCCGGCTCGCCGCAGCTACTCCGGCTGGCACCCACCCCGAGGTCACTGCTGCGGTGAGCGCACGACATCCCACGGGCCTGACCGACACCGGCGCAAAGCTGTCCAGTCGCTCATCCGAAAAGGAAAAGTGCCGCCTCCGCGCGGCGCACGCGACTGGATGCTGGACATCACCGAATGACCGGGCACGACCGACTCCTACGTCGACGCACTCGTCTGGCTCGTCGGCAAGATGCTCGCCGACCCCGAACACTTCTACCGCAGCTACACCACCCACGAACTGGACCGCGTCATGACAGCCCGACCCCCGGCCGAGGTGGGCGTACGAGCCCGGGAGATGAACCTCTACCGCCGCTACTTCGACTTGGTCGCAGCCGGCCGCAAGACCATCGAGATCCGCGTGCAGTACCCCAACCTGCGGAAACTCAAGGCGGGTGACCACATCCGCTTCATATGCGGCCGAGACGACGTTTTGACTCAGGTCAAAAGGGTTGCCCGCTACTCCTCGTTCGAGGAGGTGATCGACGCGGAAGGACCGTCCAACGTCAACCCCGACAGCCCACGTGACCAGCAACTCGCCAACATCCGCCGCATCTACGGCCCGGAGAAGGAAGCCCTCGGCGTGCTGACCATCGAAATCGCACTCGTGACCCCCGCGTCCGCGCCTCTGGAGGAAGGGCCGTAGGCGCTGGTGAGCCGGGTTTGGACGGCCGCGTGATCGCGGCCGTCCGGCGGCCCGAAACCCGCACTGGAGCCTGTGGCGGTCCGGGAATGTCCGAGGCGGTCGTCAGAATCCCCTCTATGGAATGGCGACCGTGGCTGATGCGCTGGAGCGACGAATGGGTGCGGAGCGTCGATACCGAACCCGACCCGGACGTGGCGCGCACTCGCTGGCTCGGTTTCACCCCTGCCACCGAGGAGGCCGTCGCGGCGGCCGAGGCACGGATCGGCACGCGGCTGCCGCCGTCCTACCGGGAGTTCCTCCTGACGACCGACGGCTGGCGCGACGCCGGGATCTTCGTGTGGCGGATGCGCGACACGTCCGACATCGGGTGGCTCCGCGACCTCGAGCCCTACTGGGACGACAGCTGGGCCGAGCTCTGCGATGACGACCAACGGGAAGGCACCTGCCTCAGTCGCGGGCTGCTGATCTCCAGGGAGGCCGACGCCGGGATCTTGTTCCTGGACCCCGGCGACGTCGACGACTCGGGCGAATGGGCCGCGTACAGCCTGTTCTCCTGGAGGGCCGCACCGCCCGAGCGGTTCGCGTCCTTCACCGCGCTGATGGAGAGCCTCTACGCCGAGTTGCACCAGATGCGCAAACCGGAAGGCGAAACCCGCGACTCGTGGGCGGCCAAGGTCGAACAAGCCCGCCTGGAGGCACTCGCCGGTGATGCCGACGGCGCCGACGCGGTCCTGGCCAAGGCCGAGGAATTCGGCCTTGAACGCGCCACCGTGCTGCGTGCGCAGCTCCAGCTCTTCCTCGGCCGCCCATCCGGGCACTCCCTCGGACGGCTGCTGTCCCCCGACTTCGTCCCCGAGGGATTCCTGACGGATCCGCTTTTCACCGAGGAATTCCTGCCACTGCTGTTCGCACAGCACGTCGAATGCTCCACCTTCGGGCGCAACTCGCAACTCCAGTCGGCGATGAACGGCGACCGCCCGGACCTTCACCTGCTCGTCGCCGAGTACCAGGCCCGCCTCCGCAGCGGCGAGCGCTGCCTTGTGTACGGCAATCCCGAATTCGACGCCCTGGTCAGGGACGCGGTGGAGAAGCACGGAACCGACCCCGACGTACTCTGGCGGGACATCGACACCGCGTTCGCCCATTGGCGCCCACGCACCTCCGACCACATTGCACCCGTCGCCTTGCTCGCAGACCCCCTCGTGGCGGCCGCCCTCACCCCCGAACGCCGTCGGAACCTGCTGTCCCGGCCGCGGGGTGACCGCCGATGATGCCCTTCCCGAACCGGGACGACGTCGCGATGGAGCAGATCCTCCGCGCCTGCGGACACGATCACGACTTCCCCGGCCAGAACCGCCTGGAAGTGACCGAGACCGAAACCGACGCGGCCGGGCAGACCGTCAACGTCAACCGCACCGCCTGCCGGAAATGCGGAATGGTCCGCATCACCCGGTGGCAAGCCCCCGAACCGGGCACCGGCGGCTCCTTCTGCGCCGTCACCGTCCACGAGCGGCCCGAGCCGGGCGACGTCCCCGGCATCACCGAACGCGCGCTCCACGTGACCGAGCAGGAACTCGCCGAGTTCGTTGCCGCGCGCGGCTTCCCGGGCGGCGTCCCCGCCGGCTTCGCCCCGGATCGGCGCACCACCGCGGCGGAGGAACACCTCGACCTCGCCATCCGCGTCCGGGCGGGCCAGTTCGTCCTCCTCGACCGCACTCGCTCGCTCGGAGACATCCTTCCCGTGCCCGCCTACGCCGAGTCGGCCGGCCCCATCGACGCCGTCCCCGGGGCGGCGCTGTTCTGGCCGCCCGTGCGCGACGGAGATCTGCCCCTCGCCGTGACGATCTCTCCCACACCCCCGGAACCCGTCCGGACTTACGACCGGATCGTGGAGCTGAGCTGCCGGTTCCAGACCGGCTACGCCGTCCTCCGCGAGCTCGCCGGACGTGAACTGCCGCTGCCGCCGCTCCCCGCAGGCCACGGGGATTACCGCCTCCGCTTCCACACGAAGCCGTCCGGCTGCCTCCTCCAGCTCTGGAACCAACCCCGCACGAAGCCGAAGGACCTGCTGTGCCCGCCGCCCGACGATCCGGGATGAATCGAACTTCCACCCCGCTCCTTGGTGGACCCGCGGGCACCCGCGCCGTAAACGAAGATCGCCGAATGTGGCCATCCGATTGTCGTGCGCCTCCATGGCTTTTTAAGTGGATCAACACGCAAGGTCAATGTTGGTTGATCATGTGGGGGCCGGCACGTAGATCTCGGAATCGCCGTGGGAATCGTCATCGTCTGGGCGGCGCGGAAGGGCGGACGGGTGGCCCGCAAGATCGACGGGCTCACCGACGAGATGATCGCTCGGGGATGGCAGGTGATCTCCAGCGAGCTGGTAGCCGATCCGGCGATCCAGCGGCGGATCAACGAGGCGAAGAACACCGGTGACGCGGGGCAGGCCGCCCGGTCGGACGCGGCGGCGGCGACTGAGCGGGCGGCCGCTCAGGACCCCGCCTTCGCCGCACGGCTGCGTGCCGTGCTCCCCGCCGACGGCGCTGCCTCCGGCGGCCGACCCCGGACACAAGATCGCTCGAGCGCAAAGCGCTGCCGCCTCAGCAAGAAGAGGGGTCTCCCTGACCACGTCAGACGCCGATCGCGCCGACCCTGCCGTCACCGACCGAACACCTGAAAACGGTCAATTTCGCCCGCCGAAAGCTTGCAGTCTGAAACGCCAGAGTCGTAACGTGCTCTAGTGGGCGGATACGACATTTGTGACATAGCCAACTGTCAGGATCTACCGTGACCCCGAAGACTCCTGTGACCGTTCGCCTTCGGACAGCGATACCAGCCGCTACGATCTGCGAAGTCTCGACCGCGCACCCGCTGCGCAATTGATCAATGATCGGTCGCATACCCATACATTTGGGCTATAGGGGAGACTCGAAGCACATGGTCATCGGGCATACGTCGAGAGAAGGGCCGAGCAGGGGATTTCGACACCTGATCGCCCTCCTCCTGGGACGCCGTCGGCACGTGGAGGGCCGGCCCCGATCCCGGCCCCTCGAGATCGCCACAGACTGCCTCTTCTGTCAGGCGGACAACCCGTCACTCAACAAGATCCTCTGCGAGAACGACTTATTCTATGCGCGCTTCGATAACTTCCCTGCCAATCCCGGGCATGTCGAAATAGTTCCCAGAAGGCATGTCGTCTCGTTCTTCGATCTGGACGATCACGAGGTCCTCAGCGCCTACACCCTGATGTGCGCCGCACGGGACCTCATCGACGAGAAGTACTTTCCCGAGGCCTACACGATCGGTATCAACGATGGGAAGGCGGCCGGACGGAGCATCGATCATTTGCACATCCATCTGATCCCCCGGCACCATGGCGATGTCGATGACCCACGCGGAGGCATACGCCGCGCCGCTCCCAACTCCGACCCGGACGCCTGGCAATGACGCGAACTATCGCGTACCGATGGCGATGAACCAGCCCGCACGGCCGGCGAAGCGGACGCGAACGCCGGAGAAACCGGCCGCCTCCATGCAGCCCGTGAACGCGTCCGGATCGACGAACGTGAACCAGCGCCGCCCGTCCAGCGATCCGCCTTTCCTCCAGCCCTCGCCGTCCCCGATCCGCATGCTTATCGCCGCGATGCCCGCCGGGGCCAGGACGCGGCCGACCTCGGCCAGCGCGCGTGCCATCCCGGCCGATGGGATGTGGAGCAGGCTCCCCGAAGCCCACACCCCGGCCACCGACGCGTCCCGGAGTGGCAGTGCCAGGGCGTTCAGCCGCAGGAAACCGAGCGTGCGCCCTTCCCCTCTCGACCGGTCCCGGGCCCATTCGAGCATGGCCGGGGCGTAGTCACCTGCGATCACCGTGCGGCCGAGCGATGCCAGCAGCCGGGCGTCCCGGCCACCGCCGCATCCCAGGTCCAGGACGGGCAGGTGGCGAGGAGCGTGCCGCGCGAACTCGACGACCTCCGCACGCAGTCCCGGAAACCTGTCGTAGTCCTCGGAGGCTTCGCCATAGGAGTTTGCATTGGCGTCATAGCAGCCACAGGTCTCACGGGTGATCTCGCCCGCCTCAGACATTCTCGAACCCATCCTCCCCCACCACGAAGCTCAATGAATTGAGAATATGCCAGATGCGCTGCACATTGAGGCCATCGTAGCCATGTGAGACATCGAAGCTGACGCAGCCTACGAACCTGGAACGACCGTTTCTGATCGGGGTGGCGAAGACCGCGCCGCGATGACGGTAACGCTGGAACTCCTCCCAACTGAACCCCATAACGGCATCCGCGCCGTGCTGTGCCCGGAATGAGGCGAATGCGTCCTCGTCGACAAGGTCTCGGGCAAGCCTCGCCACATCGACGCTCACTTCCTGATCAAGCTTCCAACATAACCCCACAACACCGACACCCGGCGTCGGCCGAATCCGTCGAGTCGCCGGTGACGCGCCGAGGCGGTACGTGGCCGCCCGCGTGAGCTCACCGCGAAGCGGATGCCGGTAATTGCGTTTCCGCTGCCAGATGTGCAACCCCAGATCACTCACCGCGATCGCAGGCGCAACGGCTGCGCAAACTTCGATCAGTTGCCCGAATGCGGTGAGGACATGCCTGCGCATGACCAGACGGCGCTCGACGTGAAGATGCCGAGACCACGACTCGAAGGGGGCGGCGACACCGAAGACGCCGGCGATAAGGATCAAGGTGACCAGGGCGTACGAGTATTCGCGCTCGACATCGCTCCACAACTCGTCCGAAGGGAAGCCGTACTGCTTGCCGGCAAGTGTCACCGTCGCCGCCAGCACGATTAAGCGGTCTATGGCACGCGCCGCCGACAACTTCATCTGCCGCTCATCCCCGCTCGCCACACCGCGGCCCCGCCACGGGCTTGCCAAACTATACCTCGGACGAGTAACAATATGACTGCCAACTTCGCTGACCATATTTCGGTCAGTCAGAGAAGGCGAATGTGTCAGCCCGAATCGCGGTCGAGGTGATCCGTGGGCGAACGAGCCTCTTGTGTCGGGTCCGACTTCTGTGAGGAACTCGCCGGGGCCGAGGACATCACCTTCCATCGCATCTACGGCGGATCTCCTCCGGGACGGATCATCGGACGAGGCAGCACCCTCACGTTAATGGCGGATATGTCGCCACTGACCCGGGGGCATCTGCTCCTGGTGCCCAACGACCACTACTTCAGCTTTGGCGCTGTGATGTGCGGGCACGCCGAAGAGGTGGCGACGGCACTCAAGCAGATCGTTCCACCGTACGCGGCCAGTTTCGGCGAACCAGTCTTTCTTGAGCATGGCTCCACAATGCGGATGGAAGGGTCCGCATGCGTCACCCACGCTCATATCCACCTGCTTCCCTTGCCATTCGCCGAGGTCAACGCGCTGATGGCCCGAGACGGCCTGGTACCGACGGCCATGGGCGACCTCGCCGATCTAGAACAGTTCGGGCATGACGATCTCCCATACTTCTATTGCGGAGACGCCACCGAACACCAGGTGTACGCTTCGGTGCAGGCGAGGCCCCGTCAATATCTCCGATCAGTGGCCGGGAGACTTTTGGGCATCGCAGACCAGGAGTGGGACTACGCAGTCGTCGTCCGGAAAGACGTCCTAATAGCGACAATGAAAGAGACTGCACACTGGAGGCTTTCGCTACCTTAGCCATTGACACCCCGCGGAAAGTTGAGGATGGGATGGGTTCCATGCAGAGCGTCGGCACCGCCTCCGACGAGCCGACGCGGCTGGCCGACATCATCGCGCCCATGTTCGGCGGGCAGTCAGGATGGTCGCAGCGGCTGAGAAACGGAGTCCAGGCCGAACTCGTCGCGGGCGCCGACGCCCAGGACGACTGCGCGGTCTTCGGAGTCGACGGGCCCATGGAGATCGTCGTCGGATCGGACTACGTCCGCGGACCGAAGTTCCAACTGTACGAACTCGGTTACCTGTCGAACTACGACATCGGCTACTACCTGGCGATGGCCAATCTCAGCGATATCGCCGCCATGGGTGCGCTTCCGATCGCACTCCTGACGGTCGTTCGCTATCCGCGGTCACTGCCGGATGATGACTTCACGGCCCTCATGGAAGGGATCCGCGATGCCTGCCGGCAGGTGGGCGCGCCGAACGTCGGAGGCGATATCGGCAGCGCGGAGAGGATCATCCTGTCCGCGTCCGCCGTGGGCATCGTCGAGCGAGGTGGATCACTGCTGCGGTCCGGTGCCCGCGCGGGAGATCGCCTCTGCGTCACCGGGCCGACGGGGGTGGCGGCATCTGCCCAACGCTACTTCGGCGGTCTCGGCCCCGGCACGACGACACTTCCGCCGGGCGAGGAGGAAGCGCTGATATCCGCTTGGCGGCGCCCGCAGGCGCTCGTACGGGAAGGGCGCTGCCTGAGCACGAGCGGTGTGGTCACGAGTTGCCAGGACACCTCGGACGGCCTGAAGGCGGGCATTCAGTCGCTGGCGGCCGCAAGTGGCGTCGGCTTCGTGGTCGAGGAGAGCGCGCTCCCCATCGCCGACATCGTGGCCGAGGTCGCACGGCTGACCGATGGTGATCTGACCTCGGTCCTCCTGGGCGACTCGGTGGATTTCCAACTGGTCTTCACCGTCGGGGAAGACGCAGCGCCGCAGCTCTCCAAGATCTTCGCGAACGCCGGTCTTCAGTTCTTCGACATCGGCTACGCCACCGAGGAACGTGAAGTACGGCTGAGGCGCGCCGACGGCCGAGAGGAAGAGCTTCCCGGGGTCCCCTGGCGTCACGCCACCTGAGCGACCGCAGGGCGGTGTACGTTGGCCCCGCCCGGCACTGACCCCAGAGGACAAGGGAGTCCGATGGCTGACGAGTACCCCGAGTTCCAGTTGCGTCTTCCGCACGGCGGGCCTCTGGCACACGGGCGGCTCCTGGCCGAGCGGGGGACGAACGGCAGCCAGAAGTTCATGTTGCTCGCCGGCTGCCCCGCACGTACCGAGAGCGTGCCCTCGTTCGCCGTACGCCACCCGTCCTCTTACGGGCTCCGCCAGCAGCTGATCAACGATGGCAGCCTCGTCCAGTCCGCGAAATGGCCCGGCTGGCTGGAGGCGACCAGGGACATCACCTGCAACTCCCCATCATCCGCCGCCGAGGTCGTCATGGGCCACGCCACCAACGGCTTCCGATCCTGGAAGACCACGGACGGCCACCCGCTCGGGGACTTCATCGCTCAGGAGGCGTGGGGCCCACGGCGCACTTGGCTGGTTCGAGGGTCGAACGTGACCGGGGCCGACCTCGTCAAGGCGATGTGGCTCCCAGAGGGACGAGTGACCCTCGCGGCCACACGGCTGCGGCGCGAGGGTGTCAAACAGGGGATGAGCAAGGACGCGCTGCGCGGTTTCGTTGAGGAGGACTACTCGTCCACCTCGTCCTACAACCAGCGGATGCGGCTGGTGGAGGACCTCCATGCCTTCCTGTCCAGGATGAAGCCGGGCGACGGCGTTTGCACCCTGTCGGGTGGCAGGCTGTACGTGGGTGAGATCACCGGGGAGGCCGTCCGGGCAGACTCGGGGGACGGCCGGTCGAACCTGCGGCGGCCGGTGGAATGAGGAACTCGCCGACGAAGCAGCCGACGACGGGGGCGATGCGAGCGAGGAGATCGCCGCGATCACCGCCCGGCGGGAGCTGGAGCTGCCGGAGCCGAGCGACGAACTCGCGAAGGACCTGCTCGTCCACGATGCGTCCTGGCTGCGCGAGGTGCGCGACCTGCTCTGGGACGAGCGGCAGCTCATCTTCTACGGGCCGCCCGGGACTGGCAAGACCTACCTCGCGCAGAAGCTGGCTGAGTTCCTCGGCGGCGGCCCTGAGCAGGTCAAGCTGGTGCAGTTCCATCCGTCCTACGCCTACGAGGACTTCTTCGAGGGATTCCGGCCGCAGGAGGACCCGGAGACCCGGCAGGTCGCGTTCCGGCTGACGGCCGGCCCGCTGCGCGAACTCGCCGACCTCGCCTCCAGCGAGGGGAACCGCCACGTGCCCCATTTCCTGATCGTCGACGAGATCAACCGGGCCAACCTGGCTAAGGTGTTCGGCGAGCTGTACTTCCTGCTGGAGTACCGCAACAAGTCGGTGCGGCTGACCTACTCCGGCGACGACTTCGCGCTGCCGCCCAACCTGTTCGTCATCGGCACAATGAACACCGCCGACCGGTCCATCGCCCTTGTGGACGCCGCGATGCGCCGCCGGTTCGCCTTCGTGGAACTGTCCCCGCGCACCGAACCGACCAAGGGGATGCTGCGCCGCTGGCTCGCCGCCAAGGAGCACGGCTCCGAACCCGCCGATCTGCTGGACGCACTGAACCGCCGGATCGCGGACCCGGACTTCCAGATCGGGCCGTCCTACCTGATGAAGCCGGGCGTCTACCGCGAGGGAGGGATGGAGCGCGCCTGGCGCACCAAGATCCTTCCGTTGCTGGAGGAGTACCACTACGGGGACGACGTGAAGGTCGAGCAGCAGTACGGCCTGGCGTCCCTGCGCGACGCGATCGCTCCACCTCCGGCATGACGGACGTCGAACTCATCGAGCATGGGGCGGCACTGTCGCTGCCCTTGTCCTCGGCCCTCGGCCGGGCCCTGGCCACCGCACGCGTGGTCGAGGCCGTGCCGGACCCGGAGGCTCCCGGACGGTGGCGGTTGAAGGCCGCAGGCAAGGTCGGAGTCGCGACCGTGGCCGCACCCGGTGGCGAAACCCTCACTATTCGGATCACCCCGAAAGTGCCGATCCGCCGGTTGCTCTTCCTGCTCGGCTACGCGCTCGACGCCAGGGCCTGGCGGGACGACGACGCGTCCCTCGACACGGAACCCGAACTCCTTCCCGCGCTCGCATGCCTTTTCGAGCGGCAGGCCGACCGGGCCCTCCGCCAAGGGCTTCTTCAGGGGTATCGCACCACCGAGGAGACGTCGCTGGTCATGCGCGGGCGGCTGCGGGAAGCCGACCAGATCCGGCGGCACCACGGCGAATTTCCCGCCGTCGAGATCGTCCACGACGAGTACACGACGGACATCGCCGAGAACCGGCTCCTGCGGACCGCCACCGACCGGCTCCTCCGCCTGCCGCGCGTTCCCAGGGACATGCGCGGCCGGCTCCTGCGGCTGCGTGTCCGGCTGGCCGACGTCACCCCCATCGGACGGGGCCACGAGCCACCGAGGTGGCGGCCCACGCGGTTGAACGCCCGGTACCAGCCCGCGGTGCGCCTCGCCGAACTCGTCCTCCGCGGCGCATCCGTCGAGCACCGGCCCGGAGACACCACCGTCAGCGGCTTCCTGTTCGATATGGCGGGCATCTTCGAGGACTTCGTCACGGTCGCCCTGCGCGAAGCGCTCAGCGCGAGCAGCGGCTATTCCGTGCTCCAAGCCCCACATCACCTGGACGAGGGCCACGCGATCCGGATCGTGCCCGACTTCGTCCACTACACCGATGACGGAACCCCGCAGCTCGTGGCCGACGCCAAGTACAAGGCCGAAAAACCCGCGGGTTTCCCCGACGCCGACCTGTACCAGATGCTCGCCTACTGCACCGCCCTCCGCCTTCCCGACGGCCACCTGGTCTACGCCAGAGGCAACGCCCCACACGCCGCCCACCGCGTCCGGCACACCGGCATCACCATCCACCAGCACACCCTTGACCTGGACCAGGCCCCGGCCGGCCTTCTCTCCGACGTCCGCGCCCTAGCCGGACGCCTCCTGCCACGAACCTCCCGGCCGAC
Source organism: Actinomadura chokoriensis (assembly GCF_039529475.1). Lineage (NCBI taxonomy): Bacteria > Bacillati > Actinomycetota > Actinomycetes > Streptosporangiales > Thermomonosporaceae > Actinomadura > Actinomadura chokoriensis. The sequence continues at coordinate 55,008 of NZ_BAAAMW010000003.1, forward strand.
GCAGAGCCCCCTCTTCTCAGGGACCCGGTGACCCGACGGGTCCCTTACGGCCACGATCGACGACGCGCCGCGTGCCTCCGCCAAGCCGCTGCCCAGTCCTGAGTGGTTCCTCAAGGCCGTCCCGGTCGCTGCGGACAATGTCCGGGCCATCACGCAGAAGCACCTGGCGCACTGGAACGGCTCTGCTTGGACCTTGATCGCGGCACCGGGCGAGTTCGCGGATCTGGCGGATTTAACCGTAAACGCGTCTAAAATCCCGTGGGTCGCGCCGGCGGAGGCCGCGGAGCCGTCGCGAACGGCGTACCGCTACCGCGACGGCAATTGGGAGATGGTCGCGTTGCCAGCCGAAGTGCACGATCTCGCCGCCGTGCCGGGCGGCGTCTGGGGAGTCGGCAGGCGAGGGGAGGGGCCAGCGGCCGTCGCCTCGCCGATGCGCTGCTTTGTCTCGGCATCGAGCACCTCGACGGTCACCTTGTAGCGGGACGCGTCGCCGTGATGGTGGGCCGGCCTTGGGCGTCCCCTCACTGGACAGGGTGGGGGCGGGGAAGGCGAGGGCGGCGATCAGACCGGTGGAGCAGCCCTCTGCGCCAGCGCGGAGCAGGATCGGGCTCCGCACCTCTTTTTCGGAACTCGCAGGCGAAGGCCCCTCCGTTGGAGGAGGGGCCCGTTCATGGCTGAGAGGGACGAGGGGAGGGCGGTTAGGGGCGGGTCCAGTGTTGGTTGGGGCCGTTGTTGCAGGTCCAGATTTGGAGGTAGGTGCCGTTGGACGTGGCGTTGTTGGGGACGTCCAGGCACTTGTTCGCGCCGACTGCGGTGATGCTTCCGTCGGTGTTGAGGCGCCACTTCTGGTTGTTCTGGCCGTTGCAGTCCCAGATGATCACGCTGGTGCCGTCGGCTGTGCCGTTGTTGTTCACGTCTAGGCATTTGCTTCCGTAGACGCGCAGTTCGCCGGCTGAGGTGGCGGTCCACTGCTGGTTGCTCTGGCCGTTGCAGTCCCAGATTTCGACCCGTGTTCCGTTGGTCTGGGACGCTTCGGTGACGTCCAGGCATCTTCCCGAGCCCACGCCTCTGATCTGGGACGAGGGGGTGGGCGTTCCGCCGCTGACCCGGTACACGACGGTGCCATGGGACGGGACGCTCGCCAAAATGGTGCCGGTGGTCGAGGTGACGGCGTTCGTCCAGGCGTCGCGAAGGCTGAAGGAGGTGCCGGACAGGCCGATCGCCGAGGCGGTGGTGCTTATCGTCGTCGTGCCGCCGCTCTGGTTGAAGAGCGCGACCGCGACGTCACCGTTGCTCAGTTGTTTGGCCAGGATGCGACGGGTGCCGTCGTTGCTGATCTGGGTCGCTTGGCGGCCTAGTGGGTCTTGGTTGATGGCTATCAGATTTTCGTTCTTCAGGATCGTGGCCGTCGCGGTGTCCATGTTCCGTACGTCGTTGCCCGCGATCAGGGGGGCGGCCATGATGGCCCACAGGGCGAAATGGCTGCGCATCTCGGTGTCGGTCATGCCACCGCGCCCGACCACCATCATGTCGGGGTCGTTGAACTGCCCCGGCTTGGCGTAGCCGGAGAGAGGCGCGTTGACGTTGACGATGTTCTGGATGCCCATCGGGTAGCCGTTGGTCTGGCCGGAGTTCCAGACGTTGGTGATGTCCTCTGTTGTGCGCCAGATGTTGGCGACGTCGCCCCAGTTCCGCTGGGGGCCGGTCTTCTCGTGGATGCTGTTCGGGTTGATGCTGTAGAGGATCGGCCGGCCCGTGGACGCCAGGGCGTCGCGCATCTTCGCGAAAGTGCGGACCTGGTCGTCGATGCTGCCGGTGGGAGAGCACCAGTCGTATTTGAGGTAGTCGACGCCCCAGGCGGCGAACTGCCGCGCGTCCTGGGTCTCGTGGCCGAGGCTGCCGGTGGCGCCCGGATAGGAGCCGAAGTACTGGGCGCAGGTGCGGTCCAGGGGCACTTCGTAGAGGCCGAACTTCAGGCCCCTGTTGTGCAGGTAGTCGCCGAGCGCCTTCATGCCGCTCGGGAACCTCGACGGATTGGCACGCAGGTTGCCGGACGAGTCGCGATTGGGGTCGAACCAGCAGTCGTCCACCACGACGTACTGGTATCCGAGGTCGCGCATCCCGGAGTTGACGATCGCGTCTGCGGCCTGGTGGATCAGTGTCTCGTTGATGTTGCAGCCGAAGGAGTTCCAGGTGTTCCAACCCATCGGCGGGGTGCGGCCAACGCCGTTGTCCAGCGCCTGGGCTCGGGGGGCGGGGGTGAGCGCGACGGCCATCGCGGCGGCGGTGGCCACGGTGGTCAGTAGCGCGCGGATTCGTTTCCTGCTCATGGGTTCGCTCCGCAGTGGTCGAGGCCCGTTCCGTTGGGTGGATCGTCCTGTCGGGTGACCTGGGCGGCGGGCTCGGCCTTTCACCGAGCGCGCCGCACCGGGCCGCCACGCCGGGGTTCGTGACGCGGGTCCGCCCCGAACCGGACCCGCGTCACGTCGTCAGCGCTGCAGGGTCAGCAGACCCGGCCGGTAGGGCAGGAGGCCGTAGTCGCCGCCGGAGTTGGGGCTGCGCCCCTGGTAGAGCAGTCGCAGGTTGCAGGGGTCGACGGTGAAGGTCTGGTCGGCACTGGTGCGGATCAGTTCGCCGTGGCTGATGTCGTTGGTCCAGGTGGCGCCGCTGTTGGCCTTGCCGGCGAAGGGATTGCCCTCGGACGCGGCCTGCGGCGTCCATGAACCGTTCAGGCTCGTGGACGTGAACGAGCGGAAGTAGCGGCCCTGAGAGCCGATCGCCTCGACGAGCATGAGGTAGCGGTTCTGGTCCTTGAGCTTGTAGACCTGAACAGCTTCGAAGAGGTTGTTCGTCGAATCGCTCATGACCACCGTCGAGCTGCTGCCGAAACTGCCCGGGAAGTTCCCGATCGGCATGCTCGCCCGGTAGATCTTGCCGTTGTCACCGGCGAAGAAGAGGTACATGTTCGAGCCGTCGCCGATGAGCGTCTGGTCGATGGGTCCCGTTCCGGAGCCGGAGATACTCCCGGTGAAGAGCGCGTGCTCCGACGACCATCCGTTCGGGTTGGCGGGGTCGCTGGAGGTCCGGTAGGAGAAGGCGCTCGCACCCCACTGGTAGGCGAGCACCCAGATGTTCTTCGGCGCGAAGTAGAACAGGGTGGGCGCCACGGTGGAATTCGCCATCGTGTTCTGGCTGACCGAGCCCATCTGCGACCAGTCGCCGAACAGGCCGAAGTTCATCGAGCCCCAGCGCGTCCCCGTGTCGTGGGTCGTGGCGTAGACGAGGTTCTGGCCGTTGTAGGGGGCGACGGTGAAGTCCTTGAGCGAGACCCACCCGGACTTGGGCTGCGCCAGCGGGCCCGTGGACGTCCAGTGGTAGGACGACGGAAGGTCGCATGACTGACCGGGGTCGCCGCCGCCGTCATCGCCGCCGCCGACCTCGACGAGCTGCCACTGCTGGTTGGAGCCGCCCCAGTCGTCGTACTGGACGATGTTCGCGCCGTCGGCGGTGGAGCCGCCCTGAACTTCGAGGGCCTTGTTGCTGTTGCGCGAGATGAACCTGACGTAGCCTCCCGAGCTGTCGGCCAGCCGCCACTGCTGGTTGGTGCCGTTGTGGTCGGCCCACTGGACGATCGAGGCGCCGTTGGCGGTGGAGTAGTTGTAGACGTCCAGCACCTTGCCGGAGTGGCGGGACTTGATGCGGTAGTAGCCGTCGCCGGAGTCGACGAACTGCCACTGCTGCTGGTTCTGGTCGTTCCTGGTCCACTGGGTGATGCGGGCGCCGTCGTTGGTCGCCAGGTTGTAGACGTCCAGGGCCTTGCCGCTGTTGCGGTTGACCAGGACGTACCACTTGTTCACGTCCACTGTCGCGGCTTGCGCGGCCTGTGTGTGGATCACGGACAGGAACATCGACAGCAGGAGCGATGCCAGCACTGCTGCACCGGTCCTCAGCATGGACTTCTTCCCTTCGTGCGTGAATGTTAGCGCTAACATTTCTGGCCGGGCAGGACCTTCTCTCCATCGGCGATTGGGGGGAGGTGGTGGTGCGCCGGAGTAAATACGAGGCCGCGCGACTCGTCAAGGGGCCGACGGCCTCGAAACATTTCGTGCACGGCTTGCCTGCCAGATCACCGCGTACAGGCCGGCGTCCGAACTTCCGCCATGAAAGATTTTGAAACCATTGACGAAACTTCGGCGGGCTCGCACACTGAGTCCGCGACGCCCCGGTGGTGTGCGTTTCCGTGATGGAGCGCGGCGTCTGTTGCACGGCCGTGTCCGTGCTCCCCGTCTCCGCTTCTTTCATGGAGGAACAGACGTGCGTACGAAAGCCAAGCCCAGGCCCGGAGTCCGGAAGCGGGCCTTCCTCGCAGGCGCCCTCGGCGTGCTCTGCGCGAGCGCCGCTCTGGCGGCACCGTCTCCGGCCGTCGCGGCCGAGAGCACGCTGGGCGCCGCGGCGGCGCAGAGCGGCCGCTACTTCGGCACCGCCATCGCCTCGGGCCGGCTCAACGACTCCGCGTACACCACGATCGCGAACCGCGAGTTCAACATGGTGACCGCCGAGAACGAGATGAAGATCGACGCCACCGAACCCCAGCGGGGCCAGTTCAACTTCAGCGCCGGCGACCGCGTCTACAACTGGGCCGTCCAGAACGGCAAGCGGGTACGCGGCCACACCCTGGCCTGGCACTCCCAGCAGCCCGGCTGGATGCAGAGCCTGAGCGGCAGCAGCCTGCGCCAGGCGATGATCGACCACATCAACGGCGTCATGGCCCACTACAAGGGCAAGATCGCGCAGTGGGACGTCGTGAACGAGGCCTTCGCCGACGGCAGTTCGGGCGGCCGCCGCGACTCCAACCTGCAGCGCACCGGCAACGACTGGATCGAGGTCGCCTTCCGCACCGCGCGCGCCGCCGACCCGTCCGCAAAGCTCTGCTACAACGACTACAACATCGAGAACTGGACCTGGGCCAAGACCCAGGGCGTGTACAACATGGTCCGCGACTTCAAGCAGCGCGGCGTGCCCATCGACTGCGTCGGGTTCCAGTCCCACTTCAACAGCGGAAGCCCCTACAACAGCAACTTCCGCACCACCCTGCAGAGCTTCGCCGCGCTCGGCGTCGACGTCGCCATCACCGAGCTCGACATCCAGGGCGCCTCGCCCACGACCTACGCGAACGTGACCAACGACTGCCTGGCCGTCTCGCGCTGCCTCGGCATCACCGTCTGGGGCGTGCGCGACACCGACTCCTGGCGCTCGCAGGACACGCCGCTGCTGTTCGACGGCAACGGCAACAAGAAGTCCGCCTACTCCTCGGTCCTCAACGCCCTCAACAACGGCAGCCCCGGCGACCCGGGCGACCCCACCGACCCGCCGACCCAGGACGCGGGAACGATCAAGGGTGTCGGTTCGGGCCGCTGCCTGGACGTCCCGAACGCCAGCACCACCGACGGCACCCAGCTCCAGCTGTGGGACTGCCACGGCGGCACCAACCAGCAGTGGACCTACACCTCCTCGCAGGAGCTCCGCGTCTACGGCAACAAGTGCCTGGACGCCGCCGGAACCGGCAACGGCACCAAGGTCCAGATCTACAGCTGCTGGGGCGGCGACAACCAGAAGTGGCGCCTGAACTCCGACGGCTCCATCGTCGGCGTCCAGTCCGGCCTCTGCCTGGACGCCGCCGGCAGCGGCAACGGCACCCCCATCCAGCTCTACTCCTGCTGGAACGGCAGCAACCAGCACTGGACTCTCGGCTGACCTGACCCGCCGCAACCACAGGGCCGAGACGGTCTGGATGTTCTTCGCACAGTTCCCGTGACACGCCCGTACGGCGGAGTGGAGCCGGGGTCGCCCCGGCTCCACTCCGTCGTCCCGTCCGGCCGACTAAAGGCTGGGCGGGTAGCGACCTTTGAAGGGTGATGGCCGTCTTTCGGCGGCTGCCGGCGTGGGGGGCGGGCTTCTAGGTTCGGGATCATGAATGTGGACGTCACTGATCGGCCTCCGCTCCGGCGCCGGATCGCGCTGGTGGCGGCGCTGCTCGTGCTGTCGCCGGTCTGCGCCGAGTACCTCATCGGCTACGACCAGATCATTGGGCGGCCGCTGGAGCTGCTCGGCGGGCTGCTGATCCTCGCCCCGCTGTACGGGACCGTCGCGGTGCTGATCCGTGAGGCCGCCCGCCGTACCGGACGGGGCTGGCCGACGATCGTGCTGCTGAGTGCGGCGTTCGGGCTGGTCCAGGCGGGGCTGATCGACCAGAGCCTGTTCAATCCCGACTTCGTGGACGAGCCGTCCTGGGACCGCGATCGGCTGCCGACGCACGTCCCGGAACTGGGCCTCAGCGCCTACTACCTGCTGAGCTTCGTCGCCGGGCATGTGATCTGGAGTTTCGGCGCGCCGATCGCGGTCATCGAGGCGTGCGCGCCGCGCTCCGCAAAGCGTCCGTGGTTGGGGCGGGCCGGCATCACGGTGATGGTCGTCCTGTACGGGCTGGGTGCACTGATCATTTTCAGGGAGCACACGACGGACTTCATGGCGAGCCCCGCGCAGTTGGGCACCACCGCGGCGATCGCCGTGCTGCTGAGTGTCGCGGCGTTCGCCCTTCCGCGCCGGTCAGCGTCCGGGCTTGGTCGGGTTCCGGCGCCGTGGGTCGTGGGATGCGGTGCCGTGCTGCTGTGGGGCACCCATCAGTTGGCGCCCGCGAGTTGGGCCGGGGTGGCGATCGCGGTGTTCGCGCTTGCTCTCGCGGCCGGGTGCCTGCTGCGGTACTCCGGGCGCGGTGGCTGGAACCAGCGGCACATCCTGGCGGCCAGTGGGGCCGCGCTCGTGGTCAACGCCGCGCTGGCCTTCGTGGTCGAGCCGCTTGGCGAGACGTCGTATCCGGTCAAGTACGCCGTCAATAGTGTGCTGCTGCTGGGGGTGCTGTTCCTTTTGGTCGCGATCGACCGTCAATTGCGCCGTTCTTCGGAGTCCGCCGCGCCGGTCGGGAGGTTCTGAGCATGCGATCGCATCCGGACGTGTCCACGACGCTGGCGCGGTCGGCCTGGGCGCAGGGGGCGCTTTACGCGGGGGCCGCGGTGCTGCTCGCCGGGGTCGGCTGGCTGCTCGATCCGCTCGCGAACTGGCTGGTGGGCCTCGAATGGGCACCGATGCGCGGGCCCGCCGAATTGCTGGTGTCCGTCCCCGAGCCATGGCTCACGATCGGATTGATCGCGGTGGGGGCGCTCGCGGGGGCCGGCCTGATCTTCTTCGACTCGCTGGAGCAGGTCTCGGTCACCGTGAGCGGCGAGCGGGTGATCCTGAAGCGGCCGGGCCACGTCCAGGAGGTCGTCCGCGAACAGGTCGGCCACGTCTTCCGGGAGAAGGACCGGCTGGTCCTGCTCGGCCCGAAGGGCGAGGAGATCGCCCGGGAGAAGTGCGACCTGAACGTCCGGCGCCTGGCCGCGGTCTTCACCGGGTACGGCTACGCCTGGGCGGACGGCGACCCGTACGAGGACGAGTTCCGAATCTGGGCTCCCCAGACCCCGGAACTGCCCGACCTCGCGAACGCATTGCTCGCCGCTCGGGCGCAGGCCATGAAGTCGTCGGATTCCGGCGACTCCGTCAAGGAACTGCGCCGCGAACTGTCCCGGATCGGCATCGTCGTCCGCGACAAGGGCAAGCAGCAGTACTGGCGTGGCCCCGGCCGGCGGTGACCAAAGCCGGCGGAGCGACGAGGAGGTCGGATGCGAGCGGTATCGCGGGCACAGTTCGGGCCGGGCGGCGTCCGAGCAGGATCTGGCGCCGGGCATGTCGTGGTGTCCGCCGCCGTCATCCTGGGCTTTTCCATCACCCCACGACTGACGCCAGCCAGATCGCCGATCGACTCGGTTCATTCGATTTTTCTACGGCCGCCGTGTGATCCTGGGGCGTAAAGGGCGGCGGGCCTGATGGGGTGCACATGGACGGGCGACGCGGGGGCGGTCGAGGCGCGAAGAGGTTCGGCCCTTATAACCTCGGTGGCTTCGCCGCCTGCCAGCTCGTGCTCGGCATCGTGTGCCTGATGGTCTGGACCTTCCTCTTCGGCGTCGTGGTGGAGGAGGTCACCGCCACCGGGCGCGCCGCGAAAGGTGAAGGGATTCCCGGCACGTTCACGGCGCAATCGGAAGCGTGCGCGAAATCGAACTGTAGCTGGTACGGCACGTTCACGACCGACGCCTTCTTCGAGTTGACCCCGGAAAGGGTCGAACTGAGAGGGGACGGCGGCCGTTCCGTTCAAGTCGGAGAGGAGATTCCCGCGCTCGACGTCGGCTCGGGGAGTTTCGTCCAGGTGAAGGGCGGGCCCCCGGAATGGGGGGAGCCGCTCGGCGTCGGATTCCTCGCCGCCCTGGCCGGCTCCTTCGGGTTCGGGTTGACCGCCATGGTGGTGTGGGGCGTCTATTGGACGCGGGCCGCTCCCGCGTCGCGCAGGCGGTCGGTAAGGGAGCACGGGGGTCCCGGGTTGCGCGGGCTAACCGACCGGGACCGGTGGATCTGGTCGGCGCGGCCCGGCACGTCCGTGATCCGGGTCAAAGTCGCCAGGTCCGCGGGACGAACACTGGCCGCGGCGGTCGGCCTGTTGCTGCTGGCGGCCTCGCCGGTGGTGTTCGAACTCATCTGGGCCGTGTTCAACAAGGCGCCCACCCGCACCGAACTGGCCGGGGCCTTGTGGTACCCGGTCTTCGGGGTCGTCCTCGTGGGCGTCGCGGTCCAGACGTTCAGGCTGGTGCTGCTCCGGCCCCGGATCTGGGTCACGGACGACGAGATCGTCATCTGGGACGCACTGCTGCTGTGGAAGGTGCTGCGAATCCCGCGCGGCGGAATCGCGGCGATCCATTACGGCGATGAGCCGCGGCGGCGCGAGATCGAGGACGGTGTGCTCCAATTGACGCCGTTCCGGGAGGAACTCAACCTCACCCTGGAGATGCGGGACGACATTTCTCTTCCCGCCCGCCGGCTGCGGTGGGGCAATTGGTTCTGGGTCATGGTGACGCTTCGGAATCTGAAGCCGCAGACGGACATGCCTCAGCGCGGGCGGCGGGCCCACTGGTTGTCCCTTCGGGTGAAGAAGCCGCGCAGGATGGCCACCGACCTCGACCACTGGCTGGCGGAGGACGAGGCACTCCCAGCGCCGGAATTCGCGCCGATCGATCACGCCTATTACGGCACGGTCCGCACGCACCACGGCACCGGAACTGCGCGCGTCAAGATCAAGGGGACGCTTCCCCAGCCGGTGCTGGCCGAGTTCGGATATGACGGCCCCGGAACGCTGCGGGCCTGGCTCCGGCGCACCGAGTTCGGCCGCGGGACACGGGTCGCGGTGTGCGGCCCCGAGGCACCGTCCGCCACGATCGTCCTGGACGACCGGCCGGTCTTCGGCAAGGCGCTCACGAAGAGGTACCTGCACGTCGAGTCCGAAGGGCCGTGGACCGTCACGATCAGCGGGCCGGACCGCGCACGCGCGTTCACCGGCTCGGCAACGGGCAGCGGGGCCGAAGTGCTCCGCTACCAGGGGCCCGCCGGGATCGCCGTCGTGACCTGCCCGGACGGGCAGCCCCACCAGGTCCGCCTGTACGGGCCGAACCTGGTCGCGCTCCCCGGCTGCGACCCGGTCGTGTCCACGGCGGCGGGCGGCGAGCCGTCCCCGGCGGGCCGCAGCAGGTTCGCCCTTCCGGCGCAGGCGGTACTGCAGATCAGAGCACCGGGGGCGGACTGGCGGATCGACGTCACGCCTCTGGAACAGGCCGACGCCGACGGCCCCGGCCGCGTCCGGCCGTTCGATCGCTCCATCGCGGGCGACCGGACGGCGGTGGTGCGCTACCTGGGGCCACCGGGGCCCGTGCTGTTCCGCAGCGGAGACGCCTTCGGCGTCCTCGAACTCGACGCCGCCCTGACCCCGGTTCGGACGCTCGCCACTCCGGACGACGGCGACACCGAATTCCATCTCCGCACGCACGCACTTCTCCAGGTCACCGGAGGCCACGGCACCTGGTCGCTGGAAGAAGCCCACCTCCCTCCCCGCGAGCGCCGGTAGTCGCCGACGCCACCGCGCGGATACCGGTGGGAGGGCCCGGGTGCCCGCTCTCCCGCGCGGAGAGCGGGCGGTCCGGGTCAGTTCCTCCGGTCCCAGCGGACGGCGCGGGTCTCGCCGCCCGGGTAGACGGCCGTCCCGACGATCTGGCCCCGGTCGTTGACGTCCTGGGCGATCGTGTCCACGGCGCCGGCGAGGCGGGGCAGCAGGTACGGGTCGTCGGCCGGGGACGTCCAGACGGCCGCGCCCTTCCCGAGGTCGCAGGCGGTAGTTCCCGGCGATCACACCTGTGTTGCTGATGGCGGCCGGCTTGGCGGAGTTGCCGCTGTCGTGGTCGGGCAGCCGCCGCATGCCGTTCGCGGCGTCCCACACGAAACCGTTCTGGAGGACGCCGTCCGGGCGGGTGGCGGACTGCCTGACGACCCGGCCGCAGTCGGCGGGCCCGGCGTGCGCGGCCGCGGCGGGGAGGGCGGTGACCAGGCCCAGCGGCAGTACGGAGCCCGGGACGGGCCGCATGAGGCCGCCCGGCCCTTACCGATTCCTTACGCGGTTTGCGCAGGTCACGCGGCCCACCGCGCCGGACCGTGGCGCCGGTGCGCGTCCGGGGTTGTGGCGGCGGACGGCGGGCGGCACGATCGTGTTCTGTGACCGCGAGGAGGCGGCGGTGGGAGACATCGGGTGGCTCGGGCGGACGGTCCTGATCGCGGTGGGCACCGTGGGCGCGGCCGGGGCGGTGACGGCGCTGCTCCTGGCTTCGGCCGACTCGTCCGGGCCGGCGGAGGAGGTGGCCGAGCGCCGTGCCGGGGCGCGGACGCTGCCCGGCAACACCCCCGCGCAGCTCGCCGTCGTCCGGGCCTGCATGGTCGGTGACCCCCTGGTCATGGCGCCGATCCCGGGCGATCCGGTGAACTCGCAGACGTTGACCGGGCCGGGGACGAGCGTGTCCGACTTCCGGGTGCTGGCCGAGTCCGTCCGCGACTCGCGGGGGCGGACGGTCCTGCTCGGCAGCGGGACGGCGTTCCGGCTGTGCGCGCTCGACCGGTCCGGCAGGCCGACGACGAGCGACCGGGCTCCGCGTCAGGCCGCCCACCCCTGGGGCGTCCCGCTGACGATCGTCCCCGACCGCGTGATCTACGACCACACGGGCGGCGGTGATCTGCGTTTCGACGATCCCGATTCCAAGACGGGCTGGGAGCTGCACGTCGCCGGGCGGATCGCGCCGGGCGCCACGCGCATCACCTTCACGGGTTCGGACGGCAGGTCGGCGGAGGCCCCGGTGACCGATCGGTTCTTCGTCCTCAGGAGGAGCGGCGGCGGTACGAGCGGCCCCTTGCCCGGTGGTCAGATGGTTCCCGTGACGGTCAGGCTCTACAACGGCGACCGGGTCGTGAAGGAGTACCCCACTCAGGTGGACTCGGCCATCATGGCGTAGCCCGCTCGGCCCGGAACGTCCGGCGGTATGTGTCCGGGGGCACGCCGACCGTGCGGTTGAAGTGCCGGCGCAGTGTCGTCGCCGTGCCCATGCCGGTGCGCGACGCGATGGCGTCGATGCCGTCGTCGGTCTTCTCCAGAAGCTCCTGCGCGTGGCGGATGCGCTGGGTCAGCAGCCATTGCAGCGGAGTGGTGCCGGTGACCGCCTGGAACCGGCGGCCGAGGTGGCGCGAGCTCATCCCCGCCTGGCGGGCCAGGTCGTCCACGGTCAGCGGCTGGTCGAGCCGTTCGATGATCCAGGGGAACAGGGCGGCGAGGGGGTGGTCGTCGCGGGCGGGCACCGGGGCGGCGACGAACTGGGCCTGCCCGCCGGCGCGGTGCGGCGGGACGACCAGGCGGCGGGCCACGGTGTTGGCGACCGACGAGCCGTGGTCGAGGCGGACGATGTGCAGGCACAGGTCCATGGCGGCGGCCTTCCCGGCGGACGTGAGCACGCTGCCGCTGTCCACGTAGAGGACGTCCGGGTCGACGTCCACCCGGGGGTAGCGGGCCGTGAGGGCCTCGGTGTGCGCCCAGTGCGTGGTGGCGCGCTTCCCGTCCAGCAGGCCGGCGGCGGCCAGCACGAACGCGCCCGTGCAGAGGGAGACCACGCGCGCGCCCGCCTCGTGCGCGGCGCGGACCGCGTCCACCAGGCCGGCGGGCGGGTCCTCGTCGACGTCGGCCAGGCTCGGGACGATCACGGTCTCGGCGTCCCGGAGCCGGTCGAGCCCGAGGTCGGGGGACACCCGGAACGGGCCGACCTGGACGCCGGTCGAGCCGCACACGGTGACGTCGTACCAGGGGACGGTCACGGCGGCAGGCGGGTCGGCGAACACCTCGTAGGCCAGGGACAGCTCGAAGTGCAGCATCCCGTCGGTGACGGCCAGCGCGACAGTACGCATGTCCGGAATTGTACGGGTCGTGGCGTTCCAGACACTCGCGGGCGCCTGCCCGCCACCGAAGAATGATCGCCATCGGGTCGGTCAGGACAGGGAGAGCCCATGCAGCAGGTGGCGGTGTTCGGCGCGTACGGGCACACCGGACGGTTCGTGGTGGCGGAACTGCGGGAGCGCGGGTTCGTCCCGGTCCTGTCCGGGCGCGACGCCGGGAAGCTCGCCCTCCTCGCGTCCGAGTCCGGCTTCGGGGCCCGGCCGGCGTCGGTGGACGATCCGGCCTCGCTCGACCGGGCGCTGCACGGCGCGGCGGCGGTGATCAACACGGCCGGGCCGTTCGCCGCCACGGCCGCCCCCGTGATCGAGGCCGCGCTGCGCGCCGGGATCCCCTATGTCGACGTGGCCGCCGAGATCGAGGCCAACGCCGACACGTTCGCGCGGTTCGGCGGCCGTGCCCGCGCCGCCGGAGCGGTGGTCGTCCCGGCGATGGCCTTCTTCGGCGGCCTCGGCGACCTGCTGGCCACGGCGGCGATGGGCGGCTGGACGGCGGCCGACGAGGCGCACATCGCCTACGGGCTGAGCGGCTGGCACCCGACGGAGGGGACGCGCGCCTCCGGCGACGTCTCCAGGGAGCGGCGGGACGGCCGGCGCGTCCGCTACGCGAACGGGCGGCTGGAGTACCGCACCGACGCGCCGCCCACCCTGAAGTGGTCCTTTCCGGAGCCGATGGGCGTCCGGGAGGTCATCGGGGAGTTCACGATGGCCGACGTGATCACCATTCCCAGCCACCTGCCCATCCCCGAGGTGCGCACCTACATGGCGGTCGAGGCGGCCGCGGACCTCTCGTCCCCCGACACCCCGGCACCGGCCGCGGCGGACGAGCGCGGGCGCTCCGCGCAGACCTTCCTCGTGGACGTCGTCGTGCGCGCGGGCGGCAGTGAACGGCGCGCCGCGGCCGGCGGCCGGGACATCTACGCCGTCACCGCGCCGCTCGCCGTGGAGGCGGTCGCCCGCATCCTCACCGGACGGACGAAGGTCACCGGAGTCGCGTCCGCGGGCGAGATCTTCGACGCCGCCGACTTCCTCGACGCCCTGTCCCCGCACATGACACTCGAACTGCACCGATAAGGGCCCGGCACCTCTCAGGTGACCAGGCCGCGGCGGTAGGCGTAGACGACCGCCTGGACGCGGTCGCGCAGGTCGAGCTTGGTGAGGATGCGCGAGACGTACGTCTTGACCGTCTCCTGGCTGATCACCAGCGTCGCGGCGATCTCGCTGTTGGACCGCCCGTCGGCAATGAGCCGCAGCACTTCCAGCTCGCGCGGGGTCAGCGCGGTCTCGGGCGGGGCGCCCTCGTCGGTCGGACGGATCCGGGCCGCGAACCTGCCGACGAGCTGCCGGGTCACCTCGGGGGCGAGCAGCGCGGCGCCCGTCGCGACGGTGCGGATACCGTGCAGGAGCTGCGCCGGCGGGGCGTCCTTCAGCAGGAACCCGCTCGCGCCCGCGCGCAGCGCCTCGTAGACGTACTCGTCGAGGTTGAACGTCGTCACCACGAGCACCTTGACGGGGTCCGGCACGCCGGCGCCGGCCAGCAGGCGGGTGGCCTCGATGCCGTCGAGCACCGGCATCCGGACGTCCATCACCACCATGTCCGGTTTCAGGCGGCCGGCGAGGTCGACGGCGGCGCGGCCGTCCCCGCACTCGCCCACCACCTCCAGGTCGGGCTGCGCGTCGATGATCGTCGCGAACCCGGTGCGGATCAGCGCCTGGTCGTCGCAGACCAGCACCCGGACCGGCTCGGTCACGACGCGCTCTCCGCCGGGATGCGGGCCCGGACCGTGAAGCCGCCGTCCGCCCGCGCGCCCGCGCTGAACTCGCCGCCCAGCGTCTCGACCCGCTCGCCGAGGCCGGTGAGCCCCCGTCCGCCGCCGCCGGGCGACCCGGACCGCGATCCGGAGCCGTCGTTCCCGACCTCCACGGTGATCTCCCCTTCGCCGTACCGCACCCGGACCTCGGTCCGGCTGCCGTGAGCGTACTTGAGCACGTTCGTCAGGGCCTCCTGAACCACCCGGTAAGTAGTGAATTCGGCACTACCGGTGGATCTCGCCGGTTTTCCCTCCTCGGTGAACTCGACCGGCTGCCCGGCCCGGCGCGTCTGCTCGATGAGCGTGCCGAGGTCGTCGATGGACGGCGTCCTGAACTCCCCGCCGTGGTCGGGGTTGAGCACGTCCAGGAGGTGCCGCAGATCGGTGATGGCGCGCCGGCCGGTGTCGGTGACGGCGGTCAGCGTCTCGTCGAGCCGGTCGGGGGCGGCGGTCAGGTACCGGGCGGCCTCGGTCTGGACGACCATCGCCGTCACGTGGTGGGTCACGATGTCGTGGAGTTCGCGGGCGATGCGGGCGCGTTCGGCGGCGCGGGTGTCGGCGGCGACGCGGAGGCGGCGCTCGGCCTCGGCGGCGCGGGTGGAGCGCAGCCACGCGCCCACGCCCCAGATGAGGCCCAGCGCGAGGTAGAACGTCACGTACTCGTCCGGCCGCTCGCCGCCGCCGTTCCGGTCGAGGGCGACCGCCAGCACCGCGTACGCCGCGGTGACGACGACGATGGCGGTGCGGCGGAACCGGTCCAGGTGGGCGCCGACGCTCAGCACCGCGATGGCCAGCCCGGTGCCCGCGAACGTGTGGTAGCCGCGGAGCTGGTCGATCGCGAACCCGATCGCCACGAGGACGAGGCACACGTCCGGCCAGCGGCGGCGCACCACGAGCGGGAGGCTCTGCAGGACGACCGCGACGATCGCCAGCGCATCGTAGGGCCGGCTCGGGAGGCCGCCGACGTGGGTTCCGAGGCCGTGCAGCGCCGGGATGAGCGACCCGACCGCCAGCAGCAGCGCGAGGGGCAGATCCCGGACCATGGCGTCCCATCGGCGCCACATGTCCGGGATCGTCCGGAGATCGATCACTGGGCGAGGCTAGCGGGCGCGGCGGCGCGGGCGCGGCCCCTCCGGGGAACCAGGGTGCCGCGCCGGTGGGCCAGCCACAGGAAGGCGGCCGTCGCCGCGAGGCCGAACCCGACCGAGTACAGGCTCGCCTCAGGGCCGAACTCGCCGCCGCTGATCAGCTCCGGGCCGGAGGTCGCGCCGTTCAGCAGCCCGTCGGGGCTCTCGCTGCCGGAGACCGCGGTGCCGAAGATGCCGGCGCCGGCGAAGTTCCAGGCGAAGTGCAGCCCGATCGGCAGCCACAGGGTCCGGGTCGCGGCGTAGGCGGCGGCGAGCATGCCGCCCGCCTCGATCGCGATGGCGAGGGCGCCCCACACGGTGGCGTTCTCGTTGCCGAGGTGCATCAGGCCGAACACCAGGCCGGTCACCGCCAGCGACCACCAGGTGCCGATGTACCTCTCGATGATGCGGAAGAGGACGCCGCGGAAGAGCAGCTCCTCCGTCACGGCGGCGGCGGCCATGAAGCCGACCAGCGCGATCGGGCCCGTCGCCGAGCCGAAGCCGGTGACCTCGTAGTCACCGAGGAAGGCAAGGTTGGCGATGACGGCGCCGAACATCGCGAGGCCGATCAGCGCGCCGCGGCCGAGGGCGGGGAGCGCGCCCGCGCGGGCCAGCTCGTCCACCGGGCGGTGCTCCGTCCGGCCGACCACGAAGGCGTACACGAGCAGCGCCAGCACGGCGGACGCGAGGCCGAGGCCGAGCGTGGGGAGGGTGTCCCATTTGACCGCCTGGGTGGCGGCGCCGCCGGCGGCGGCGACCGCCCCGACCGCCAGGAGCTGGATCAGCAGCTTCATGTCGACTCCTTCGCGAGATCCCCGCGGCAGGGGCGCCGCGGCCAGGAAGAACGCTATGGATCACGCGATTCGGAATCTTCACCGTGCGGTGGACACTCTCCGGTAGCTCGCACGGGGGACAGGCCCCCCGTACGGGCCATGCCGTCAGGCGGGCTGAAGCTCGCGGGCCGGTGCCCGCCGGTTCCTGATCGGCCGGGTCACCTGCTTGGCCAC
This sequence comes from Actinomadura chokoriensis, assembly GCF_039529475.1. Taxonomy (NCBI): domain Bacteria; kingdom Bacillati; phylum Actinomycetota; class Actinomycetes; order Streptosporangiales; family Thermomonosporaceae; genus Actinomadura; species Actinomadura chokoriensis. The sequence goes on from NZ_BAAAMW010000003.1 coordinate 71,412, forward strand.
GCACGCGGGCACGCCCCTTCCGGCCTCCGCCAGAGGCTCCGCCTGGCGGCGGTAGGCACTGGGCGGCATGCCGACCAGTTCGGTGAAGCGCGTGCTGAACGTGCCCAGCGACGAGCAGCCGACCGCGAAGCAGACGTCGGTGACGCTGAGGTCGCCGCGGCGGAGCAGCGCCGCTGCGCGCTCGATGCGCCGCGTCATCAGGTAGGCGTACACCGACTCGCCGTACGCCTGCCGGAACTGGCGGCTGAGGTGGCCTGCGGACATGTGCACGCCGCGGGCGAGCGCCTCGACGTTCAGCGGCCGCGCGTACTCCCGGTCGATCCGGTCGCGGACGCGCCGCAGCCGCGCCAGTTCGTCCAGGCGCTGCGCCTCGGTGCGGGCGCGCCCCCACTCGGAGTAGCACATGGCGGGACTCCCTCAGCCGATCTCTTGGATGCGGACCATGTTCCCGGCCGGGTCGCGGAAGGCGCAGTCGCGGATGCCGTAGGGCTGCTCCGTCGGCTCCTGGACGACCTCGACGTCGTGGGCCTGCACCTTCTCGAACGTGGCGTCGAGGTTCCGGGTGGCGAGCAGGATCCAGCCGTAGGTCCCCTTGGCCATCATCTCGGAGATCACGCGGCGCTCGTCGTCGGTGACCCCGGGGTCGGCGAACGGCGGCGCCAGCAGGATGGACGTGTCGGGCTGCCCGGCGGGACCGACCGTGATCCAGCGCATCTTGCCCTGCCCGACGTCGCTGCGGACCTCGAACTCGAGGACGTCGCGGTAGAAGGCGACGGACTCGTCCGGGTCGTCGTGCGGCAGGAAGCTGGTGTGAATGGTGATGTCCATGCAGATCAGGCTAGGCGCGCGGCCGCGGCCCGCGCTTCTCGATTCCTGACCGATCCGGCGGGGCCCGCCCGAAGGCCGGTTTGCGGGGCTTTGTGGTTGTTCTGGCTTTAGGCTTTCCGCCGTGACCTCTGGGGAGATGGTGATCGACGGCCGCTTCGAGCTGCGCGGACGGCTCGGCAGCGGCGGGATGGGCACGGTCTGGCGCGCGTTCGACCTCGCCCTGGAGCGCGAGGTCGCGCTGAAGGAGGTGCGGCTCGCCGACGCCGGCACCGGCGACCTCGACCCGGACTTCGCGCGGATGATGCGCGAGCGGGTGATGCGCGAGGCCCGCGCCCTCGCCCGGCTCGACCACCCCAACGTGGTGACCATCCACCACATCGTGGACTCCCCCGACATGCCGCATCCGTGGCTGGTGATGGAGCTCGTCCGCGGGCAGTCCCTCCAGGACCGGTTGGCGCAGGGGCCGCTGTCGCCCGCCGAGGGGGCCGCCGTCGGGCGCGGGCTCCTCTCGGCGCTGCGGGCGGCGCACGAGGCGGGCATCTGCCACCGCGACGTCAAGCCCGCGAACGTCCTGCTGCGGGCGGACGGGACGCCGGTCCTCACCGACTTCGGCATCGCGGTGCTGCAGGAGGCGTCCCGCGTCACCGTCACCGGCGGGCTCGTCGGCTCGCCGGAGTACATCGCGCCGGAGCGGCTGCACGGGCACGAGGGCGACCCGGCGTCCGACCTCTGGTCGCTCGGCCTGCTGCTCTACGTGGCCGTGGAGGGGGCGAACCCGCTGCGCCGCCCGACGACGGCGGCGACCCTGGCCGCCGTCATGACCGCGCCGGTCCCGCCGCCGCACCGCGCCGGGCCGCTGGCGCCCGTCCTGCAGGCGCTGCTGGCGCGGGACCCGGCCGCCCGCCCCAAGGCCGACCAGCTGGACCACATGCTCGCCCAGGCCGCCGGCCAGGTCGCGACGTCCTTCGGCTCGCCGCCTCCGCCTCCGCCCCTCGTCACGATGCCGGGCCCCGGGACGCACGCGCCGCCGCCCCCGCTGCCGGCCACCCATCCCGGACGTCCGCGTCAACGCCGCTCCCCCCTGGCCGCGGCGGTTCTCGCCGTGGTGGCCGGGGCGGCGGCGATCCTCCTCACGATGGTCCTCCTGATCATTCCGGCGTTGATGGACGACGACGAGCCGGAGGGAACCCGCACTCCGTTCGACGCCGCATCCTCGTCGTCCTCGTCGAAGGGCCGCACCGGGGCGAAGGGGAGCGACGGCGGCGGCGAGAAGGTCGCGTCGCTGCTCACTCCGGCCGCCGTCCGCAACGTCATCAATAAGTTCGAGGAGGCGTCCGGCAGCAGGGAGTTCGCCGAGTTCACCGTGTACGAGAAGCACGCCTCGGCCGACGCCCCGGTGGCCGGACGGCGCGGCGCCTTCGACAACTACACCTACGAGCGCGGTGCGGACGCGGCCGTCCGGAACCGTCCCAGCATCGCCATCACGACCGGTGACGCGAAGGTGAACCTCCGCGCCTTCGACTGGGACGCCCTGCCGGCGTTGATGAGCCGCGCGGCGCGCACGCTGAAGGTGCCGAAGCCGACCAACAGGTACGTCATCGTGAAGGCGTCCTGGACGTTCAACGGCGACCAGCCGACCATGCTCGTCTACCTCACCGACGACTACGGCGGCGGCTACCTGGCGGTGAACACCAAGGGCAAGGTCATCAAGACCGTCCCCGCAGGCCCTTAGCCGGGTACCGGGATGCGGGCCAGGACGGGCAAGGGCGCCAAGCCGTATTGGTAGTAGTCGACCGTGTCCGCGCCGGAGGTATGCGCAGTGCCGACCTTGGCGGCGAGGTGGTCGGCGGACGTCGTGTCGGGGAGACCGGGGCGGAGGACGGCGCGGAGGGTGGTGTCCGGGCCCAGGGCCTTCCGGTAGGCGGTTACGTCTTCGGCCACGCGGGACGTGTCGCGGGCGTAGCAGAGGATCGCGTAGGACGGGACGACCGAGGCCAGGGACGCCGGGTCCACGCCGATCCGCCAGGCGGAGGACGCGGCAGGGGCACCGGTCGGGCGGCCGTCCGCGTAGCCCAGCACCGCGCCGGTCAGGTCCAGGAACGTCAACCGGGAGCCTTCGGCCGCCACGGCTTCGGCGGCTGAGGCGGCCAGGGTGGTGACGATCGGGGATCGGGCTCGGGCGTAGTTTTCGAGGACGTCCGGGATGTCGTGGGCGGGTGGGCCGCCATCCAGAACCGCACTCACCAGGCGGGACGCCTCGGCGCGGGCCTGTTCAGCGTCCGGGATGCGGGCCCGGCAGTGAACGCAGAAGCACAGGCCCAACGCGAATTCGGCCGCTGGGCCCAGGTCTACGAAGGATCGTTCGTGGTGGTAGCCGTGCCCGAACGTCCCGAAGTGCAGGGATTCGGTGACGACGGAGTCCACGCCTTGGCGCGCGATGGCCCGGGCCAAGGCGATGGTGTAGGCGCGTACCTCCGGGTTGGACGGGCACAGGTCGGCGGGCGCCGCACGGTCGCCGAAACAGTTCTCCTGGGTGACGTCCGGGAAGGCGAGGCCGAGCGTGGTGTTGTGCAGGAACACACCCCAACCGTGGAGGGGCACGCCAAGGGCCTGGGTCTGTTCGCGTAGGACGCGGATGGGTTCCTGATCTGCGCCCTTCTGGACGGGTGGCACGAGACGCAGGCCGTCGAACAGGTCGCCCAGGGGGAAGTGGACTCCGTCGTGGCGGAAGGTGACGCGCGTCCTGCCGTGGGGTGTCACGTCACGTGCGCGGTGGTAGGCGGCGCCGATGGTGATGGATGAGACGCCGTGGGAGAGGATCCGCGCGGCATCGGCACCGGGCAGATCCTCCACCAGGACGTAGAGGGAGGAGTCCATCAACTCTTCTTATGGGCGACGAAGTCGATCTCGACCAGGATGTTCATCAGGTCGGAGCCCACCGTGGTCCGCACCGGGTACGGCGTGTTGAAGTGCGCGCGGTACACCTCGTCGTAGGCCGCGAAGTCGCGGTGGAGGTCCTGCAGGTGGACGGTCGACTTCACCACGTCGTCCAAGCCCAGGCCGTGCTCGCGCAGAATCGCGGTCAGGTTGGCGAGGACCTGCCGGGTCTGGGTGGCGACGTCCGTGCCGACCACTTCGCCGGTCTTCGGGTCGATCGGCCCCATGCCGGACGTGTAGACGAAGTCGCCGGCCACGAGGCCCTGCGAGTAGGTGCCGAGCGGCTCGGGGGCGTCCGAACTCCGTAGTTCGCGCTTGCTCATCGATCTGTCTCCTTCAACGGGTGACGGTGTCTTCGGCGGTCTTCAGCAGGTCGAGGTCGGCGCGGTTGGGGAGTCCCTCCCAGTCGCCGCGGACGGTCACGGCGTACGCGCCGGCGGCCGCCGCGGTGGCCAGGCGTTCGGCGACGGGACGTCCGCGGACGAACTCGGCCAGGTAGCCGGCCGCGAACGCGTCCCCCGCACCGACCGGGTCGACGACCGGGACGCGGTGGGCGGGCCGCACGTGCAGGCGTCCCTCGCAGAACGCGACCGCCCCGGCCGCGCCCCGCTTCACCAGCACGTCGCGGGGGCCGAGCGCGGCCAGCGCGGTGGCGAGCCCGGCCGCGTCGTCGCCGGCGGCGACCAGCCGCGCCTCCGCCTCGGTCGCGAACACCAGGTCGGCGCGCTTGACCAGGTCGCGCAGGCATTCACCGGCCTCGGCGGGCGTCCAGAGCGCGGTCCGGTAGTTGAGGTCGAGCGACACGGGGACGCCGGCGTCCCGTGCGGTCTCGACGGCGTCGTCGAGGGCCTGCCGGGCGGTGTCGCTGATCGCGGCGGTGATGCCGGTGACGTGCAGGACGCGCGCGGACCGGATCAGGTCGTGCGGGACGTCCGCCGGCCGCAGCCGCGATCCGGCACTGCCCGTCCGGTAGTACTGGACGCGGGTGAGTGTGCCCGAGCGGCGCTCCTTGAACAGCAGCGCGGTCGGCGCGGTCTCGTCCACCACGCTGTGGTCGAGCCGGACGCCCTCGCCGGCGAGCGCGGTGGTGATCAGCCGGCCGAACTCGTCGTCGCCGACACGGCCGAACCAGGCGGCGGTGCCGCCGAGCCGGCACATCCCGATCGCCGTGTTGGACTCGGCGCCGCCGATGCCGAGGTCGAGGCTGCGGGCGTGCCGCATGGGCCCGACGACGGCGTTCTCCAGCCGCGCCATGGTCTCGCCGAACGTGACGAGGTCCGTCATCGGGCGGCCTCCACGGCGGCGAGCAGGCGGGATGCGCGGTCGGCCAGCGCGGTCAGGGATCCGCCGTCGAGGGCGTCGCCGATGAGGGAGCCGCCCGCACCGACGGCCACGGCCCCGGCGGCGATGTAGTCGGCGGCGTTGCGGGGCCCGATGCCGCCGGTCGGCAGCAGCGGGACGTCCCGGAACGGTCCGCGGAGGTCGCGCAGGTAGCGGGGGCCGAACGCGCCGGCCGGGAACACCTTCACCGCGGTGGCGCCGGCGTCCCATGCGCGGGCGACCTCGTTCGGGGTGAGGGCGCCCGGATAGTAGGCGACGCCGTGCTCGCGGGCCACGGCCGCGACCTCCGCGCGGGTGTCGGGGGCGACGAGGAACGACGCACCGGCGGCCACGGCGGCGGACGCCTCGGCGGCGGTCCGGACCGTTCCGGCGCCGAGTTCGGTGCCGGCGGGCAGCCGGTCGCGGGCGGCGCGCAGCGCGTCCGGGGCCCCCGGGGTGTTCAACGTGATCTCCAGGCAGCGGACGCCGGCGGCGGCGAGGGTGTCCAGGACGTCGGCGACGCGGTCGGCGCGGGTGCCGCGCACGACGGCGACGACTCCGGTCGCCGTCAGCGCGCCTCCCGGCGCCAAGCGGGGGGTCATGGTCGTCCTCTCAGAAGTACGTGCGGATCAGGTCGGTCACGGTGTGGTCGTCGTCCACGACCGGGATGACCTGCCACTTGTCGAAGGCCGTGCACGGGTGGGAGACGCCGAAGCAGATCAGGTCGCCGGGACGCGGAGCCGGACCCTCGACCGCGAGATAGGCGTGGTGGTCGTTGGTGGCGGTGACGCGGAGCCCCTCGGCGGGGAGGATCGTGCCGTCCGGCCGGCGGACGCGCAGCGGGACGGGCAGTCCCGCGTCGTAGGGCGCCTCCCGCTTGCCCATCCCGACGATCGCGAGGCCGGGTTCCGGGACGGACGTCACCTGCGCCCAGATCTCCAGTGCCGCGTCCAGCGACCCGGGGACGCGGTTGAACGGCGTCCGCTCGGTGTAGATGCCGTCGTCGTGGGAGACGTAGGCGCCGCTCCGCAGGACCACGGTGAGGTCGTGGCCGGGCAGCCAATCGCCCGCGAGCCGTTCGGCGACCTGGTCGAAGTAGGCGCTGCCGCCCGCCGTGACGATCACCTCGGACGGCAGCAGCGGCGACAGCGCGACGGTCGCGTCCCGCAGGCCCTGGAGGTAGGCGCCGGCGGAGGCGACGTCCGGCAGCCCGCCCTCGTACCCGGCGACCCCGGCCAGCTCGGTGCCGGGCGCGGCGGCGACGGCGCGGGCGACCTCGGTCAGCTGCTCGACGGTCCGGCAGCCGGTCCGCCCGTTCGCGTGGCCCAGTTCGACGAGCACCTGGAACGGGCGTTCCCCGGCCGCCGCCGAGATCGCGGCGACGCCTTCGGCGGAGTCGGCGTAGAGCAGGAACTCCATGCCCTTGTCGACCTCGCCGCCGAGCCAGCGCAGCGCGGTCGGGTCGAGCAGCTCGTTGGCCAGCAGGATGCGGGGGACGCCGAACGTCCGGTAGGCGAGCACCTGGTTGGCGGTCGCGGCGGAGATGCCCCACGCGCCGGCGTCGAGCTGGGCCCGGAACAGCGACGGCGCCATGGACGTCTTGCCGTGCGGCGCGAACGCCAGCCCGTGCTCGGCGCAGAACGCGACGAGCGCGGCGATGTTGTGCTCCAGCGCCGTCCGCCGCGCCACCATGACCGGCCAGGTGAACGGCCCGCCGAACAGCGGATGCCGGGCGGCGGCGAACTCCTCCAGCGGCACGGGCGCGGGCTGCCACAGCCCCTTCGTCCGCCAGTCCACGTGCTCGGCCGGCACGGTGATGCTCACGGCTGGTTCCCTCCTTCGGTACGGCCTTCGGTACGGCCTTCGATACGGCGGCGGCGCGGCCGGGTCGAGCCGAGCACGCGGGAGATCTCCAAGCCCGCCCGCTCCACCATCGGGCCGACCTCGCGGACCCGCGCCGGCGTCATCCGGGACGTCAGCCCGGACACGCTCAGCGCGCCGACCGCCCGGTCGTTGTGGTCGAAGACCGGTGCGGCGACGCAGCGGACCTCCGGCTCGTTCTCCCGGTCGTCCACGGCGTATCCGGTGCGCCGCACCCGCTCCAGCTCGGCGGCGAGCCGCGCCGGGTCGGTGATCGTCCGCTCGGTGGCGGGCGGCATGCCGGCCGCGACCACGGCCTGGAACTCCTCGTCCCCGAGCCAGGCGAGGATGGCCTTGCCGACCGCCGTCCGGTACGCGGGCATGCGCATCCCGACGCGGGACGCCATCCGGACGTTGTGCTCGTTCTCCACCTTGTCGATGTAGAGCACTTCGAGGGCGTCGTAGACGACGAGGTGGCAGGTCTCCCCCACAACGTGCTGGAGGCGGCGCAGCGGGTCGGCGGCGACCGAGCGGATGTCGAGCGACGACAGGTACGCCTGCCCGAGCCGCAGCACCCCGTGCCCGAGCCGGAACCAGCCCGTCTCCCGGTCGCGGGTGAGCAGGTCGCCGTCGATGAGCGGCTGCGCGAGCCGCAGCACGGTGCTCTTGCTGATCCCGAGGTCGTCGGCGATCCGCGTCAGCGAGACGCCGCGCGTGTCGGTGTTCTCGCGCACATGGTCGAGCACCGCGAGCGCGCGGCGCAGCGACGACGACTGGTTGCGGGGCTTCTCCCGCTCACGGGGTGCCGCCCCACCGGGCGACGCAGCCCGCCGTCGGGGCTGGTCATTGCGTTCGTCCTGGTCAGTGGTCATGTCGTGCTCCCGGGAAGCAGGCCGCGGCGGAGGACGTCCCGCGCCGCGGCCAGGTGCCGCCCGGCGCGGGCGAGCGAGATCTCATGATGGCCCGGCAGCAGCATGTCGATCTCCAGTTCGGCGAGCCGCTCCAGGCTCGCGGCGTACTCGGGGACGCGCGCGTCGTGCACGTTCTGCAGGGAGACGCGTCCGCCGGTGAACACGCAGTCGCCGGAGAACAGCGCCCGGCCCTCGGGCGCGTCCAGTAGGTAGCAGGTGTGCCCGTCGGCGTGCCCCTGCGTCGCGACGGCGGTGAGCACGACTCCGCCGCCGAGGTCGATCCGCTCCCCGTCCCCGATGGGACGCACCGAGGGGCACGCCGTGAACGCGTACTCCGGCGGATACACCCCGGAGGCCTTCCCGCGATCGACGCTCAGCATCCGCTCCGCCCCGGACGCGATCCACGCGTCCGCCGGAGCCCCCGCCCGGACATCGAGGTCCGGGACGAGCCGCGCCGCCTCGGCCGCCCCGCCGGCGTGATCGGCGTGCCCGTGCGTGAGCAGCAGATGCCGCTCCCGCGCGGGCCCCGACGCCGCGAGCAGCCGCCGCGCGAACAGCCCCGCGGACGCCCCGGCCCCCGCATCGATCAACGCCGCGCCCCGGGGCCCGCGCACCAGGTACACGTGGCAGTCGAGCGCATCGGTCAGGTCGAACCCGGCGCCACCGCTGCCGACGAGCTCGACATGCTGCGTCAGCCTCACGCCGGCCCCCCGGAGAGGGAGCGGACGGTCTCGGTGACCAGGCGGGCGGCGACGTCGACGTCGGCGAGCGCGACCGACTCGTCGGCGGAGTGCGCGTCGGCGATCGAGCCCGGCCCGAAGACCACCGAGGGGATGCCGGCGCGGGCGAGTTTGCTGGCGTCGGTGCCGAACGGCATGCCCTGGACGGACGCGGGGCGCCCGGCCGCCGCCAGGGCGCGGCACAGCGCGGCGGGCACCGGGCTGGTGGCGGGCGTGTCGAGCGCGTAGTCGACGGTGAAGGGCTCGTCCACCTCGACGCGGCCGGGAATGAGCGCGACCAGCTCCTCCCTGTCCCGCTTCCACACCTGGAGGGGATCCTCGCTCGGGAGGGTGCGGCGGTCGATGTCGATCTCGCAGCGGCCGGGGACGGTGTTGGGGCCCTCACCGCCGCGGACCCGGGTGACGCACCGGGTCGCGGGGCCGAGCAGCGGATGGGGCGGGACGCCCGGTGCCGCCCCGCCGATGTGGTCGATCACGCGGGCCATGAGGGTGACGGCGTTGACGGCCTCGTCCGGGCGCGAGCTGTGCCCGGCCTCGCCGAGCGTCCGGACGGTGTAGCGGACGCAGCCCTTGTGCGCCGTGGCCGGGACGAGCCCGGTCGGCTCCCCCACGATCGCGCCGACGACCGACGCGTCCGCGAGGTCGCGGATCAGGCCGAGGACGCCCTGGTAGGCGTGCTCCTCGTCCACGACCCCGGCCAGGACGACGCCGAACGGCGGCGGATCACCGGCCGCCAGCTCCGCCACGGCCAGCATGAAGGCGGCGAGCGGCCCCTTCGCGTCGCAGGCGCCGCGCCCGTACAGCCGGCCGTCCCGGATCGTCCCCGCGAACGGGTCGATCGTCATGCCGCCGGTCTCCACCGTGTCCAGGTGCGACTCGAGCAGCACCACGCGCGGGTCGCGTCCCGGCACGGTCGCGACCACGTTGGGACGTCCCGGCAGGACCTCCCGCAGCTCGGCCCGCACGCCGCGCGCGCCCAGCCAATCGCGGACGTACCGCGCGACCGCCGCCTCCCCGAGGCCGGGCCCGGCCCCCGCGCCCGTCACGGGCCCGCCTCGCGGATTGACGCTGGCGATGCCGACCATCGCCGCGAGCAGCTCCCCCGATGCCGTCATCAGGACCGCCGTTCCCGCGCGTAGGCGAGCAGCAGCGCGATGATGAGCAGCCCGAGCATGATCTGCCGGACGCCCTCCGACATGTTCCACGCCGCCAGCAGCGCGGTCAGCAGCGTCAGCAGCAGCGCGCCCGCGACGGTGCCGAGCACGTGCCCGCGTCCGCCGAGGATGGACGTCCCGCCGAGCACGACCGCCGCGATCGACAGCAGCTGGTACGGGTTGCCCATCGTGAGCGAACTGGTGGACGTGAACCCGAGCAGCACCAGCCCGGACACCCCCGCCAGCACGGCGCACGCCCCGTAGGCGATGAACGCCGTCCGCGCCAGCGGCACGCCGGAGGCCCGCGAAGCGCGCTCCCCGTTGCCGAGCGCGAACACGTACCGTCCGACGCGGGACGCGTGCAGCAGCCAGGCCGCGACCGCCGTGATCCCGATCCACAGGACGAACGCGAGCGGCACGCCCGCCACCCGGTCGTTGGCCAGCGAGGCGAGCAGCGGCACCTGCGCCGACTTCGGCGATCCCTGGGTGTAGACCAGCAGCGCGCCGGCGACGATCGTGCCGGTGGCCAGCGTCATCACCATCGGCGGCACCCGCAGCCACGTCACCCCCGCGGCGTTCGCGAGCCCGACCAGCAGGCTCGCGGCGAGCGCCACCGCGATCCCGGCGGGCCCGCCGGACCCGGACGCGACCTGCGCGCACACCACCGCCGACAGCGCGACGACCCCGGACACCGACAGGTCGATGCCGCTCATCATCACGACGAGCGTCTGGCCGATCGCGACGATCCCCAGGAAAGCGGCGGTCTGCACCAGGTAGCGGACGCTGGAGACGCTGTCGAACCCCTTCGCGAACAGGATCGCGGCGACCCAGGTCACGATCAGCACGCCGAACGCCCACGCGGGACGGTTGTCCCGCAGCACCTTCGGCACGGCGGCGACGGCCGTGCGCGGCAACGCGGTCATCATTCCGTCCTCTCCCTCGTCGCGAACGTCTTGACGGCGATCGCCACGATCAGCACCGCGCCCTGCATGATCAGCTGGTAGAAGGGCGACAGTCCGGTGAACAGCAGCAGGTTCGCCAGCAGCCCGATGAGCAGCGCGGCGAGCACGGTGGCGCGCATCTGGCCGACGCCGCCGAAGAAGCTGACCCCGGCGAGCACCGACGCGGCGATCGAGTTCAGCGTGTACGGGGCGCCGATCGTGGCGTCCCCGGAACCGGTCTGCACGGCGAGCCCGATGCCCGCCAGCCCGACGAACACGCCGGCCAGCGCGTAGGCGGAGATCTTCACCTTGCGGGTGGCGATGCCGCTGGCGTACGCGCCGTGCTCGTTGCCGCCGACCGCGTACAGCGACAGCCCGAACCGCGTCGTCCGGACGATCTTCCAGAGCAGCAGCACCAGGACGATCACCACGAACGGCAGCGCGATCCCGTTCCAGCCGTTGTTGTAGGCCTTCACCAGCCCGGACGGGACGCTGCCGCCCGGCTTCGGCAGCACCACCAGCGTGACGCCGCCCCACAGGAACGACGCCGCGAGCGTGACGATGATCGGCGGCAGCCCGGCGAAGGCGACGAGCACGCCGTTGGCGGCGCCGGTCGCGGCGGCGACGGCCAGTGCCAGCACGGCGGCCGTCAGCACGCCGTCCTCGGCCCGGACGGCGAACACCGCCATCGCGAGCGCCAGCACCGAACCGAGCGACAGGTCGATGCCGCCCGCCAGCATCACGGTGCTCTGCCCCATCGCCGCCAGGATCAGCGGCAGGAACTGCGCCGACAGGATCGTGATGGACGCCGGGGTGAACACCTCGGAGTCGTAGTGGCTGTAGGCGGCCAGCAGGACGGCCAGCAGCGCACCGAGCCCGACCACGTCCAGATTGCCGCGCAGTACCCCGGTCAGCCTGTCAGGCATGGGCCACCGTCCCGGTGACGGAGGCGCGGACGAGCCGCTCCTCGGTGAGGTCGCCGCCCGACAGCCGGTCCACGACCGCGCCCTCGTACATGACGGCGACCTCGTCGCACAGGCCGACGAGTTCCATGGTGTCTCCCGAGGTGACCAGCACCGCGACGCCGCTGCCGGCCAGCCGGCGCAGCAGGTGGTAGATCTCGCGCTTGGTGCCGACGTCGATGCCGCGCGTCGGCTCCGCGAGCAGCAGGATCCGCGGCTCGGCCGGCAGCCAGCGGGCCAGCGCGACCTTCTGCTGGTTGCCGCCCGACAGCCGGCGGGCCTCCTGCTCGGGGCCGGCCACCTTGATCCGCATCCGCTCGATCAGGTCGGCGACCAGCGCGGCCTCGGCGCGGCGGTCCACGGTGGTGAGCCGCCGCGCGGGCGTCACGGTGCCGAGGTTGGTGAGGGCCAGGTTGGCCCGGACGGTCTGCGCCACGTGCAGCCCCTCGACCTTGCGGTCCTCCGGCACGTAGGCGATCTTGCGGCGGATCGCCTCGCGCGGGGACGCCAGGCGGACGGGCCGTCCGTCCAGTTCGATGCGCCCGGTGTGCCGGACGAGCCCGAACAGCGCGCGCAGCACCGCGCGCTGCCCCTGCCCCTGGAGCCCGCCGAGACCGATGATCCGGCCGGGTTCCAGGTCCAGGTCGACACCGGCGCAGGCGCCGGGAACGGTCAGCCCCCGCGCGCTCAGCACCGCCTTCTCCGCCGGGCGCCCCGCAGACCGCGCGGCCTCCGCGGGCCGTTCGGCCGGTGCGGGCCGTTCGGGCTCTGCCGCCTTGGGCGGGAACAGGTCGGACAGCTCCCGCCCGATCATCAGGTGGACGATGTCGTCGTGGTCGGTCTCCGCCCGCTCTCGGGTGGCCATGACCGCGCCGTCCTTGAGGACGGTCAGCCGGTCGGCGATCGCGAACAGCTCGCCCATCCGGTGGCTGACGGTGATCACGGACGAGCCCGCCGCGCGCAGCTCGTCCACGACCTTGAACACGGCGCCGACCTGGTCGTCGTCCAGCGCGGACGTCGCCTCGTCCAGGATCAGCAGCCGCGGTCCGGACGCGAGCGCCTTCGCCAGCTCGACGAGCTGCTGCTGCCCGAGCGGGAGGCGTCCCGCCCGGGTCAGCGGATCGACGTCCAGGCCCACGCGGTCCAGCAGCGGGCGGGCGCGGCGGGCGAGGTCGCGGCGCAGGACGAGCCCGCGCCGCGCCGGCCACTGGCCGAGGAACACGTTCTCGGCGACGCTCTGGTGCGGATTCAGGCTGAGCTCCTGGTGCACCGAGCCGATCCCGACGGCCCGAGCGCGATGCGGGGACCAGTCCCGCACGGGCTCCCCCTCGTACACCACGCGTCCGGAATCGGGCGCCAGCATCCCCGTGACGAGCGACAGCACGGTGCTCTTGCCCGCGCCGTTCTCGCCCACGAGGGCGAGCACCTCACCGGCGCGGACGTCGAAGCTCACCTCGTGCAGGACGCGGTTGCCCGCGAAGGACTTCGAGACCTGCTCGACGGCCAGGAGCGTCATCGCTACTTCCCGATCAGCTTGTCGATCTCGGGCTGCGGCAGCGGCTGGATCGGGTAGGAGTCGTCCGGCTGGTCCGGCTTGACGTACTGGTCCAGGTTCTCGTCGGTGATCTCCGGCAGCGGGACCATGATCTGGTTCGGCACGGTCGCGCCGCCCGCCTTCGCGACCGCCGCGCGCAGCGCGATCACGCCGAGGTAGTTGGGCTGCGCGGTCGACAGCGAGGAGAACCCGTCGGCCTTGTGCTCCTTCCACATCTTGAGGAAGCCGTTGTAGTTCTCGCCGGTGATCGGGACGAGCTTCTTCTTCTGCTTCAGCAGCGTCTGCATCGCCGCTGCCGACAGCGCGCCGCCCTGCGCGAACACCCCGTCGATGTCGGGGTTCGCCGAGTACGCCGACGCGAACGCCTGCGCCGCCGGCGCCAGGTTGTACTCGCTGTGGATGTTCGCGACGACCTTGATGTCCGGGAACTTCTTCAGCGCCTCCTCGGCGCCCGACCAGCGCTCCTCGCTGACCGCCACCCCGGCCGGGCCGTTGAAGGCGATGATCTCGCCCTTGCCGCCCAGCTCGTCGCCGAGCCACTGGCCCATCATCCGGCCCCACTCCTTCTGGTCGGTGCCGACGCGCACGACCTTCTCGGAGGTGACCAGGCTGTCGAAGTTGACGACCGTGATGCCCGCGTCGACGGCCTGCTCCATCGCCGGGTTCAGCGCGGTGGACGACCCGGCGTCCACCAGGATCACGTCGTACTTCTGCTGGATCATCGCCCGGATCTGGGCGATCTGCTGGGAGGTGTCGCCGTTGGCGTTGAACACCTGGTAGTCGGCGATCTTGCCGTCCTGCTTCAGCTTCGCGACGTCCTCCTTCAGCATCTTGTCGGTCTGCTGCATCCACGACGGCGTCAGGTAGATGGTGGACCAGCCGACCTTGAGGGCCTTGGACTTGTCGCCGCCGGACGAGCCTTCGTCGCCGGAGTCGACGCCGCACGCGGCGGTGGCGGCCAGCGTGCCCAGCGCCGTGACGGCCACGACGGCGCGCGTGAACCTACCGATCATGGGGGTACTCCTTGTGACTGTCCGGGGCCCGGCCGGGCCCCGGCGAACTGGGCGGGGGGAATGTGGGGGATCAGGCGGGTCAGGCGGGTCTCAGTGCACGCCCCGGCGCGGCCTCCTCCAGGACGCCGTCGCGCAGCGCGATCTCGCCGTTCACGATCACGTGCTCGACGCCCACGGCGGGCGTTCGCGGCCGTTCATAGGTGGCGCGGTCTCCGACGGTGGCGGGATCGAGGACGACGAGGTCGGCGGCGCGCCCCGCCTCGACGCGGCCCCGGTCGTGCATGCGGAACCGCTCGGCGGCGCGTCCGGCCAGGTGCACGGCGGCCTGCTCCCAGGTCCAGTCGCCGAGCTCCCGGACATGCCGTCCCAGCAGCCGCGCGAACGCGCCCCACCCCCGCGGGTGCGGGTGCCCGCCCTGGTAGATGGCGTCCGAGCCGGTCGTCTGCGCGGGATGCCGCAGCAGCGCCCGCACCGACTCCTCGCTGTTGGTCGGCGGCTGCCCGAACACGCACCCGGCCTCCAGCCGCGTGGCGACGAGCAGATCGCAGCAGAACTCGCCGGGGCCTTTCCCGGCCCGCTCCGCCGCGTCCGGAAGCGTCATGCCCTCGGCCCACCGGAACTCACCGGCCGGGACGTGCGACAGCGTGATCCGGGGCCACACCTCGGCCCGGTGCGCGAACCACTCGGTCTCCAGCCGGTCCCGGACGGCCGCGTCGGCGAGCGCGTCGAGGGTCGCGTCGAGATCGGCGATCGGCAGCCACGAGGGCAGCGTGACCAGCGTCAGCGTGCTGGACCCGCGCAGATAGGGGTAGTTGTCGAAGGTCAGGTCGATGCCCGCCGCCCGTGCGCCGTCAACGAGGCCGATGAGCTCGTCCCCGGGCCCGTGGTAGTGCGACACGTGCGGGGCCACCCGGCCGGCCCGCGCGATCTCCAGCACCTCGGCCATCGCTTTGGCGGCCTCGGCCTCGTAGCCGCGCATATGGGTCACGTAGGGCAGACCGGCCGCGCCGACCGGCGCGCACAGGGAAGCGATCTCCTGCGCCTCCGCGTAAGCGCCGGGCACGTACTCCAGCCCGGTCGAGAGCCCGGCCGCGCCTTCCGACAGCCCCCGCTCGACGTGCGCGAGCATCGCGGCCAGCTCCCCGGCGTCCGGCGCCCGCCGCGCGGTGCCCATGACGCCGTGCCGGATCGTCCCGTGCGGAAGCAGGTACACGGTGTTGAGCGGAACGCGCCGGTCGTACGTGGCGAGCAGCTCCGCCACCGACACCGGCCCGCCGTCCAAACCCGGATGGGTGCCGTTGACCGGTGCGAAGTAGCGTCCGACGTACCGCAGCGTCTCCGGACCGGCCGGCGCGTAGGACACGCCGTCCTGCCCGAGCACGAAGGTGGTCACGCCCTGCCGGAGCGCCGCGAGCTGTACGTCGCGGTCGAACACGGCCGCGTCACCGTGCACATGGGTGTCGATGAAGCCCGGCATGACGTACCGACCGCCGGCGTCGATCTCCGCGACCGCCCGCGCCCCCGGCAGAACGCCGACCTCGACGATCCGGCCCGCGGAGACGGCAACGTCCGCACGGCGCCCGGGGCCGCCGGTGCCGTCCAGCACCGTCCCCCCGCGAACCAGCAGATCGTACATTGGACCTCATTCACCCCAGAGAGCGCGTAACCGGACTTCCATCCCGGTAATCCGGGAGGCTAGGCGCACCCCAGGGCCTCGCACCAGATTTGCAACACATCATTTTGCACTGCACAACCACCCCTCCGACCTGCGACGTTACCCAGGAACGTGCTCCGAACCGGGCGCAGGCCAACACCCGCCGTGGCTGGGACGTGGTCACACGGAGCGCGGCATGCCGCCGACATCAACCCCCGCCCTCTGACCGAGCCTCGTTCACCTGCGGCGTGTTGTTGTTATGCGGGCCCGCATAACAACAACACGCCGCAGGTCAACGGTTAGGGGCGGGGGCGGCGGAGGAGGTGGGGCTTCACTCGGCCCAGGCCCTGGAGGGGGCGGGGGCGCAGGGACGAGGTGTCGTAGTCGCTCTTCGGGAGGGCGGCGGCCAGGGCCGGGCCCACCAGGACCGTTCCCGGGTAGGCGGTGGAGGTCAGGCGGGCGGCCATGTTGACCGGGGTGCCGAAGACGTCGCCCAGGCGCTGGATCACCTCGCCGTAGGCCAGTCCGACGCGGATCTTGGGGGAGGCCGGGTCCTCGTTGAAGCGCTCCGCGATGCGCAGGCCGATCTCGGCGGCGGCCGAGGGGGTGGGCGCGACGAACAGGACCTCGTCGCCGAGGGTCTTGACGATGCGGCCGCCGGCCTCCGCGACGATCTCCGCGGCGGTCGACTCGAAGCGCTCGATGAAGGCGGCCAGGGCGTCGCTGTCGAGGCGGCTGCTCAGGCGGGTGAAGGAGACGATGTCGGCGAAGCCCACCGCGAGGTGGGCGAGCCCGGCGGCGGGGTCGGCGTGGGCGGTGGCCGTGGTGGCGGCGGCGCGCATGCCGGCGGCGGTGAGCTGGCGGCGCCAGCCGTGCAGGAGGAGGCGCTCGAACGCCGGGCGCAGCTCCTCGGTGGCCAGCAGCGCGGCGGTGACGGCGTCGGCGGTGAGCGGCTCGTCGGACGGCAGCTCGCCGAGCCGCGCCAGCCAGACGTCGCCGAGCCAGCTCGCGAGGCGGCCCATCGTCTGGCCGACGGCGCGGGCCAGCTGGAGGACCATCTCCTCGTCCACCATGGCGTGGGAGAGCAGGTCCTTGATCTCGTGGAGCGCGGCGACGTCGCCGTCGGTGAAGGCGACCTCGTCGTCGGGCGGGGCCGGGAAGCCGAGGGCCTGCCAGATGCGGCGCGCGTAGTCGTCCGTGACGCCCGAGAGGGCCTCGACCTCCTTGCGCGTGTAGCGCAGGGGGCCGCCGAGGAGGGTCTCCTCGATGTCGTCCGCCATGGCGGCAAGCCTATGTGCCATCGATCGATGTCACAATGGGGCCAGAGTAAGATCGCGGGAACATGGCCGAGTACCGAATCGACGAGCTGGCGCGGCTGGCCGGGAGCACCGTCCGCAACATCCGCGCCTACCAGGACCGGGGGCTGCTGCCGCCGCCGCGCCTCGAGGGCCGCGTCGGCCTGTACGACGACTCGCACCTCGCGCGGCTCCGGCTGATCGGCCAGCTGCTCGGCCGCGGCTACACGTTCGCGATCATCAAGGACTTGCTGTCGGCCTGGGAGACGGGCAAGGACGTCGGCGAGGTGCTCGGGCTGGAGAAGGTCCTGACCGACCCCTGGTCGGACGAGATCCCCGGCACGACGACCTACGAGGAGCTCGTCGAGATCTTCGGCACCGGCCTGGACGAGGACGAGATCGTCCGCATCCAGCAGCGGACCGTCGAACTGGGCCTGATCGAGCCGGAGGGCGACAAGTTCCGGGTGCCGAGCCCGCGGCTGCTCCATGTGGGCGCCGAACTGGTCGCGGCGGGGATCCCGCTGGACTCGGTGCTCGACATAGCCGCCGAGATCCGCGACGACTGCGATGTGATCGCCGGGCGGTTCGTCAACCTCGTCCAGGAGCACGTCTTCGGCCGGCTGGAGGCGCAGCCCGTCCCGGACGGCGACGAGGTCGCGGAGGTCGCCGCCGTCGTCCGCCGGATGCGGCCGCTGGTGAAGATGGTCGTCGAGCCGTTCATCGCGCGGGCGATGGAGACCCGCGTCCAGGCGGCGCTCGGCGAGCGGCTCGAAATGCTCCGGGAGCGGCCCGCGGGCGACTGACCGGGCCGCGGCCACCACGGCGTCACAGCAGCGTGGCGCCCCAGACGACCGTCACCTGGTGGGGCGCGCCCTCGGAGTCGGTGAACGTGAGCGTCCCCTGGCCGGGCAGGCCGATGATCGCCGTGCGGAGGGTGAGCGTCAGGTTCGTCGTGTCGCCGTCGGACATGCCGCCCTGCATCTCCGACAGGATCAGCTGGCTCGTCGACGTCATCGCCGTCCAGGAGACCGGGCCGCCGCTGGCGGCGAGGCTGACGTGCGCGGTCTTCGTCCCGTACATCTCGACCTTGGCGGGGTTCACCACGAGGACGCCCGGCTTCGCGGGCGGGTCGGCCGGCTGCGACGGCGTCGCCGGCGGGCTCGTCGGGTGCTCGGAGTCCTGCCGCTCGGTCGGCTGCGGCCCGGGCGGCTGCGCGGGCCGGGTCTGCCGCCCCCCGCCGGTCCCCTGGGTCGGCCGCCCGCCGCCACCGCCGTCCGATGGGGACTCATGGGTGATCGACGGCTGCGGCTGCGTCCGGAACGGCGGCCAGGACAGCGTCCCGCTGCCGATGCCGGGGCCCATCACCAGCACCGCGATGACGGCCGCGACCAGCGCGCCCGCCATGCCGCCGCCGGTGAACAGCCAGCGCCGGGTGAACGGCGACGGCACGTCCGGCTGGCTCGGCAGGCCGGACGGGGTGAGCGCGCCGCCCCGCGCCGCGATGTCGGCCCGGTAGCCGGCCAGCTCCGGGTCGGTGGCGGTGTGCATGACACGGTGCCGCAGCGCGGCCGGCAGCACGGGCGCGGGCGCGCGGCGCAGCAGCGCGGCGGGGGACACCCGGCCGCGCCGCAGGCAGTCGAGGCAGTCGGCGACGTGCCGTTCGATCCCCGGGTCGGCGGGGGAGTCGTCGCCCCGCCGCCGCAGCATCCGCGCCAGCCCCCCGGCCGGACGGGACGGGACGGCCGGCGCGGGCTCCTCCCGCGCCGGTGCGCGGGCGGCGAGCACGGCGACCGCGGTCGGCTCGGGCTCACGCTCGGACCCGGTCGCGGCCGGTCCGGCGGCGCACGCGCGCTCGGTGCCGCGGATCACCTGCTGGAGCGCGGCCTCCAGTTCGGCGCGCCCCCGGCGCACCCGCATCGCGGCCCGCCGCGGCGACAAGCCGAGCGCCGCCCCGAGCCGGGCGGGGCGCAGCCCGTGCCGGAACACCAGGACCATGATCTCCTGGTCGACGGGCTCCAGCCGGGACAGGCAGGCGCGGAGCAGGCCGTGCAGCTCGTCCGGCGGCGGCCATTCGAGGCCGAGCTCGTCGTCGTCGGCACGGTCCACGAACGGCGCGTCGGAGAACTCGCCGTCCCGGTCCCAGAACAGCACCTTCGCGCGGCCCCGCCGGACGCAGCGGCGCCGCGCCGCCCCGTACAGCCACGAGCCGAGGTGCAGGTGGTCGCGCAGCCGGGGGGCGCGGCGGGACGCGTCGATGAACGTGTCGTGGACGATGTCGGCGGCGAGCTTCTCATCGCCCGTCATCGACGATGCGTAATCGTAGAGGCGCTCGGCGTACTCGTCGTAGAGCGCGGCGAGGGCGGCCTCGTCGCCTTCGTTCAGCCCCTTGACCAGGTCACGGTCGGCCGAGTGTGCGGAGGTGGACAACCTGGGCATTCACGCTCCCGGCAGCGGCATGAGGGGTCCGCCCCCACGAGGGTCATCCGGACAATCAGCCCACCTTGCATACACCCGCGGACCCCATCTGCACCACATCATCTCCCGAAATCCACCATTAAGGTAACACCCGGGTGAGATATCGCCTCTCTCCGTGACGACGCGTCCCGTGACTCCGGGTCAGAATCCCGTCAGCCGACGTGCCTGACCTCCAGGTCACCGTCCGCGTACCGGCGCCTGAGCACCTTCTTGTCGAACTTTCCCACACTCGTCTTGGGGACTTCGGCGATGAACGACCAGCGCTCGGGGAGCTGCCATTTCGGGATCCGGTCGGACAGGAACTCGCGCAGCTCCTCCGGCGTGGCCTCGGCGCCCTCCCGCAGCACGACCGAGGCGAGCGGGCGCTCCTGCCACCGGTCGTCGGGGACGCCGACCACGGCCGCCTCCACGATGTCCGGGTGCGCCATCAGGTGGTTCTCCAGCTCGACCGAGGAGATCCATTCGCCGCCCGACTTGATGACGTCCTTCGCCCGGTCGGTGAGGACGAGGTAGCCGTCCGCCGACAGCGTCCCCACGTCGCCCGTCCGCAGCCAGCCGTCGTGGAACTTCCCGGGGTCCTCGTCGAGGTAGTAGGCGCCGGTGATCCACGGCCCGCGGATCTCGGCCTCCCCCACCGCCTCGCCGTCGTTCGCGAGCACCCGGTCGCCGTCCCCGACGATCCGCATCTCCAGGCCCGCGAGGACGCGGCCCTGGCTGACACGCGCCCGCCAGGCGTCCTCCTCGGAGGCGTTCACCGGCGGGTGCGCCACCGACGCGACCGGCGACGTCTCCGTCATCCCCCACGCCTGGACGATCCGGACGCCGATCTCGTCGAACCCGCGCATCAGCGCCGCCGGCACCGCCGACCCGCCGCACGGGACGAGCCGCAGCGAGCTCAGGTCGGACCCGTGCTCCTTCGTGTGGCGCAGGACGTCCGACCAGATCGTGGGCACCGCCCCGGCGACCGTGGGGCGCTCCGCCTCGATCAGCCGGACGAGCGGCTCGGCCTGCAGGAACCGGTCCGGCATGGCCAGCGACGCGCCCGCCATGACGGCCGCGTAGGGCATGCCCCAGGCGTTCGCGTGGAACATCGGCACCACCGGCAGCACGATGTCGGACGCGCTCAGCCCGATCGCGTTGCCCGTGCAGGTCGCCATCGAGTGCAGGTACGCCGACCGGTGCGAGTAGACGACGCCCTTCGGGTTCCCGGTCGTGCCGCTCGTGTAGCACATGGCCGCCGCCGACCGCTCGTCGATCTCCGGCCAGTCGAACTCCGCCGGCGCCGCGGCCAGCAGCTCCTCGTACCGGTGCAGCTCCTTGCCCGCGCCCTCCAGCGGCGCGGTGTCGCCGTCCCCCACCACGACCACGTGCCGGACGGTCTTGAACTGCGGCAGCACCGGCGCCAGCAGCGGGATCAGCGACCCGTCGACGAGGACGATCCGGTCCTCGGCGTGGTTCGCGATGTAGACGAGCTGGTCGGGGAAGAGCCGCAGGTTGAGGGTGTGCAGCACCGCCCCCATCGACGGCACCGCGAGGTACGCCTCCAAGTGCTCGGCGTTGTTCCACATGAACGTGGCGACGCGCTGGTCGCCGTCCACGCCGAGGCCGCGCAGCGCCCCCGCCAGCCGGGCGGCGCGCTCACCGACCTCCGCGTAGGTCCGGCGCCGGGCGCCGTCCCCCGTCCAGGTGGACACTTCGGCATCGCCGAAGACCCCCGCGCCATAGCGCATGATCGTGGTAATCGTCAGCGGAAAGTCCTGCATGGTACTGAACACGGCGCCTCCTGCGAGAACGGCTCCCCACCGGGATTTTCGCAGTGTTCGCCCGGAGGGGCCATCCCCCGGCCTCCGCTTCCGGATCTTCAGTACAACTCGCGGAGGCGGGTCATCGCCCGGGAGACGGTGGATTTGACCGTGCCCACGCTCACCCCGAGGGCCTCGGCTATTTCGCGTTCGGACATGTCCTCGTAATAGCGGAGCATGACGGCGATGCGCTGGCGCTCGGGGAGGCGGTCGAGGGCGCGGCCGAGCGCGTCGTGCATCTCGCTGCGGTCGGTGTGGTCCTCGACGGGGCGGTCCGGGAGCCGGTCGGTGGGGTAGACCTCGAGCTTGCGGCGCCGCCACCAGGAGATCTGCGTATTGACCATGGCGCGGCGGACGTAGCCGTCCACGGCGGCGCGGTCCTCGATGCGGTCCCAGGCGACGTAGGTCTTGGCGAGGGCGGATTGCAGCAGGTCCTCGGCCTCAGCGCGGTCGCCGGCCAGCCGAGCCGCCGTGCGCAGCAGGACGGGCCTGCGCTCCGCCACGTACGCACCGAACTCCTCGTGCCGCGTCGCGTTCACAACATCACCGGACCAAGGGGTTGGGGAGTCGGCACCGGACCGCTCCCGGGGTATGGTCGACGATCGCAGGAAGATCGTAATTTCGGGCCTACATAAATCACATATCCGGGTCAACCAGTTCATAATCTTCATCCCAGGTAGATCAGACATCCACCGCCGGTTGACTTATCGCGACAAATCCATCGACAGGCGAGGTCACGGCACGTGAGCCTATGACTCACCGTCTACCCGTCCGTGCCCAGAGTGATCAATGCCGGAGTGCCGCCATGCCGTCGCCCAGCCGTGATGCGCGCCGCCGCCGGCGCGCCGCCGTGTTCGGGGCGCCCCCCGCGCCGCCCGGCCCCGCGGAGGCGCGCCCGCCGCTGCGCGCGGTCTCCGGGATCGTGCTGGACGCCAGCCCGCACCTGCTGGTGCTCGCCGCCGGCGGCACGGAGGTGCGGCTCGCGATGAGCGGGGACACCCGGGTCTGGCACGGCGGGCGCGGGGGCCTCGCCGCGCTCCGGCCGGGCCGCCCGGTGATCGTCCGGCGGGGCGAGCGCGGCGTCGCCGAGCGGGTCTGGGTCGAGATCGGACGCGTCGCGGGCACGATCCTGGCGTGCGGGCGGGACGCCGTGGAGGTGGACATGGGCGCTCACCGCGGGCGCGCCCGTGTGGTGATCCCCCCGCACGCCCTCGGCCGGATCCTCGTCCGGCATCCGCGCCTGGAGCCCGGCTACCTGATCGATGTGATCTGCGTCGGGTCGCCGGACGGGCCGCGCGCGGTGCGTCCCGGCACGTCCCAGCCCGGATACCGGGCCGACGACCTCGCCGCGCCGGAGGCGACCGCGCCCGTGCCGGAGGTGCTGCGCGGGACGGCGACCTGGTTCGGGGACGCCGGCGGTGAGGCACCGGACGGGGCGGCCTACCCGGCGGTCGACTCCGAGGGGGCCGCCGGGGGATGCGCGGACGCCCCGTCCGGGTGCGCCCCGTTCCCGTACCTGTCGCTGGGCAGCGGGATCACCGTCCACAACGAGTGCGGCGGGCGGGCCGCGACCGTGCCGGTGGTCGAGTGCGGCTGCACGGCGGCCCGGTTCTGCGACCGGTGCGTGGAGTGCGGCGCGTCCCCGCGCGGGCGGATCGTCGAGCTGACGCCCGCCGCGTTCGCCGCGCTCGGCGGCGACCTCGATGCGGGCTGCTTCAACGCGTCCGTCCGCCCGGACCTGCCGGTGGAGGGGCCATGATGACGGCGTTCCAGAACACCCAGGTGCTGCTGCTCGCGGCGGTGCTGCTGGCCGCGTGCCTGGCGAAGCTGACGGTCCGGGAGCGGGCGGCGGACGCGCCCGACCATGTGCACGGCGTGCCGGTGCCGGCGGGGCTCGCGCGGCTGACGGCGGTGCGCCGCAGCCGCGGCATGACGGTCGGGCTGGGGCTCGGCGAGGGCGTCCTCGGGCTGGCGCTGCTGGTCACCTCGCACCTGTCGGTGCGGCTCGCGACGACGATCGCGTTCGCGGCGGCGACCTGGGTCGTCGGCGAACTGCGGGTGCACCGGCCGGACGCCGGGTGCGGCTGCTTCGGCGGCCTCAGCGGCAAGAGGGTCGGGCGGCGCAGCGTGCTGCGCGCCGTGCTGTTCACCGGCGCGGGGATCGCCTCGCTGGGCGCGCCGCTCGCGGGCGTGGACGTGCTGCGGGACGTGCAGGTCCAGGTCGGGCTGGTGTTCGCGATGGAGGTCGCCCTGCTCGCGGTGCTGTCGCCGGAGCTGGCCGAACTGCTGGAGCGCCGGAGGATGCCCGCCGACCTGCCGTGCGAGCGGCGGCGCAGCCCGATGGCGGAGACGTACGCGACGCTCTACGAGAGCGAGGCGTGGGCGGCGCACGAGAACGCGATCGCGAGCGCCGTCCCGCTGGACGTGTGGCGGGAGGGCGGCTGGCGGTTCGTGGCCTTCGCCGCCCGGGTGGACGACCGGGACGTGGAGGTCGTGTTCGCCGTCTCCACCGCCGAACGCGACCGAACCGTCCGATCGGCCATCGCGGTACCGGAACCGTCTGCCACCGTCTAGCGCACTCTCAGACACGTCCAAGAGACACCTAGAGACACCCCCAACCCGCCCCCGGATGCGTTGACCTGCGGCGTGTTGTTGTTATGAGGCGCCCTATAACAACAACACGCCGCAGGTCAACGAAGTGGCGGCAGGGCTGGTGGGGTTACCAGGGGCTGTCGTCGTCGTGGGGGCCGTACTCGTCCTCCTGGCGGCCGGGGCCCTCGCCGGGGCGGGAGGTCCGCAGGCCGTCGGCCATTTCGGACGCGTAGTCGCCCTGGCCGCTGTAGTCGCCGCTCGGGATGCGGCCGCCCTGGTCCCGCGTCTCGTCGTAGCCCATGCCGGAGTCGTGGCCCATGGCGGAGTCGTGGTCCAGGGAGGAGGGGGTGTCGTCCTGGCCCGCGTAGTCCTCCTGGCCGTACTGGTTGTCCGGATCCTGACCGCGGAAGCGCTCTCGGTCTGTCATCTTTCCCCCCGATAGAGACCTGGTGCCCGATAGGTAGGCATTCGTCCGGGTTCTACCCAACCGCCACCGCGCGGCAACACCGGCCTCACCCACCTCAGCACCGTCTACGGCTTTCTATAAAAAAACCTAGAGAAGCCTAGATAAAGCCAGAGGCAACGCAAGCCAAATCTACGGTTCTCTACTGCTATCGCTAGAGAACCGGATATTGGCCGGACACCACGTCCGGGCACGGCTTTCTACCGTTCTCTAGCCTTTTCGCTAGAGAACTCGATACGGACGGATCGACCGTCAGGCGGGTTGCGAGCGGAGGAACTTGCCGAAGTGCGGCACCGTGAACGCGACCATGCCGCGCTCGGCGCTGTAGATGAGGCCCTTCTTGATGAGCCCGTCGCGGGCGGGCGACAGGCTGGACGGTTTGCGGCCCAGCGCGTCGGCGACCGCGGCCGTCGGCACGGGGTCGTCACCGAGCCCGGCCATCGCGCGCATGTAGTCGCGCTCGGCGGGGGTGGCGCGCTCGTAGCGGCTGCCGAAGAAGCCGACCGCGAGCTCGCTCTCCGCCTCCGGGGCGGCGACCTTGATGTCGTCGGCCGTGATCGGGGTGTCGGGCGCCACGTCCCAGACGACCTTCGCGTACGCCTGGACGAAGTACGGGTAGCCGTCGGCCGCCCCGTACAGCGCGTCGAGGGCGTCCCTGGTGAAGGTGACGTCCTCCCGCTCGGCCGGCGCCATCAGGGCGAAGTCGGCCGACTCGCGGTCGAGCCGGTCGATCCGCGCGTACCGGAAGAGCCGCTCGGAGTAGGACTTGCTGGCGGACAGCACGGCCGGAAGGTGCGGCAGCCCCGCGCCCACCACGATCAGCGGCCCGCCGACCTGCGACAGCTCGTGGCAGGCGGCGCACAGCGCGGAGACGTCGTCGGCCGGGACGTCCTGCATCTCGTCGACGAACAGCGCGATGCCGACGCCGACGTCGGTGGCGACGGACGCGGCGTCGACGAACAGCTCGGTGAGGTCGATCTCCAGGTCGCCGGAGTCGGCGCGGCCGCGCGCGGCGGGCACGTCGATGCCGGGCTGCCAGCGGTGCGCCCGCGCCTTGCTCTTGCCGGCCGGCTCGGGCCCGGACTGCGCGAACGCCTTCAGCACGCCGAGGAAGTCCTCGATGCGGTCGGGCGCGCGGTGCCGGGGCGCGAGCTCCCGGACGGCGCGGTGCAGCGCCGAGGCGACCGGCCGCCGGATCGACTGGTCGGGCCGGGCCTCGATCTTGCCCGTCCCCCACAGCCGCTGGATGGCCTGCGACCGGAACGCGTTGAGCAGCACGGTCTTGCCCACCCCGCGCAGCCCGGTGATGATCATGCTGCGCTCGGGACGCCCGCGGGCGACGCGTTCGAGCACCACCTCGAACTGCCGGAGCTCGCGGTCGCGGCCGGCCAGCTCCGGAGGGCGCTGCCCGGCGCCGGGGGCATAGGGGTTGCGCACGGGGTCCACGCTCTCGGACTCTATGAGGCGATATAGCTGCGGCCGTAGATTTACGTAGAAATCGCTGCGGCGTGTCGCGTGCTCGCGCCGCCGCCCGCAGCGCGCGGGAGCCTCGACTCCCCTCATGGCGGTCGCCACCATGCCGCCTCCCCGGGCGAGCGCTTCCGAACAGGTCGAACTTCTGTTCGACTATTCGAACACACTAGCGCACGCGTCCGCCACCGTCACGCGAATCCGGATAACGACGGGCGGGCCCGCGGGCGGCCCTGTCCGGAGCGGGGTATCCGGGCAGGACCGCCTGCGGGGGTCAGGTGAGGGATTCGTCGGCGTCGGACCGGTGCGGGACCTGCTCGGCCGGGACGGTGCCCATCCGGCCGGCCTGGAAGTCCTCGAACGCCTGGACGATCTCCTCGCGGGTGTTCATCACGAACGGGCCGTAGCGGGCGACCGGCTCCCGGATCGGGAGGCCGCCCAGGATCAGGATCTCCCATCCGTTCGCACTGGCCTGCGGCTGGGCGTCGGCGGCCCGCACGACGAGCCCGTCACCGTCCCCCTTGCGGTGGGAGCCGGCGAACACGGCGAGCTGCCCCTCGTCCAGCCCGACCTCCTCGACGCCGGCCGTGCCGCGTCCGGACAGGACGTACACGAGCGCGTTGAAGTCGCGCGGCCAGGGCAGTGCGAGCCGGGCGCCGGGCGCGACCGTCGCGTGCAGGTAGTTGATCGGCGTGTAGGTGACGCCGGGGCCGTCGTATCCGGCGACCGACCCGGCGATGACGCGGACCAGCGACGAGCCGTCGTCGGCGGCCAGCAGCTTGACGTCGCGGGCCTTGATGTCCTGGTAGCGCGGCGGAAGCCACTTCTGCGCGCGCGGCAGGTTCACCCAGAGCTGGACGCCGTGGAACAGCCCGCCCTTGGCGACCAGCTCCGGCGGCGGCTGCTCGATGTGCTGGATACCGGATGCGGATTAGATTCGCTAGCCCGTATGCTCTCGTCATGGCCCAGATGACAAGAGACCTTCACGTGGCAGGCAAGCACGCTCCGACTACATCACCGCTGGTCGCGGGCATCTATGACCGCGTGAGCAAGGTCGCCCGCGGTGGCGACCGGCGGTCCATGGAGCAGCAGAGCGAGGAGAACCGCGGGGCCATCGGCGCGAACGGATGGACTCCCGGCCCCGAGTACGACGGCGACGCCAACCGGTCCGCGTCCCGGTTCGCGACCAAGCAGCGTGACGACTTCGCGCGCCTGCTCGCCGACCTGGACGCCGGGCGCCTAGGCGTGCTCGTCATGTGGGAGACGTCGCGCGGCTCGCGCAAGCTCGGCGAGTGGGCGGGGATGCTCGACCTCTGCCGGGAACACGGCGTGCTGATCCACGTGACGAGCCACGGCCGGACGTACGACATGCGGAACGCTCGCGACTGGCGGACGCTCGCCGAAGACGGCGTAGACAACGCGTACGAGTCCGAGAAGACGTCGGGTCGACTGCGACGCGACGTCGCCGCGTCGGCGCGCGCCGGACGTCCGCACGGTCACGTGCCCTACGGGTACGTCCGGCAGTACGACCCGAAGACGGGCGCGCTTGTCGCCCAGGTGCCGGACACCGAACCGCGGGAGAGCGTCACGGGCGAGGAGTTCAGCCCGGCCGGGATCGTCCGGGAGATCGTCACTCGGACAGCGGGCGGCGATCCCGTCATCACGATCACGAACGACCTGAACGCGCGCGGCATCCCGAGCCCGCGCAACAAGGCATGGAGCCGGTACATCGTCAAGCGCGTCGCGACCAACCCCGTCTACATCGGCAAGCGCAGCCATCACGGCGAGCTGTCCGACGCGACATGGTCCGCGCTCGACAACGACGGCGACGACACGGAGTGGGAGGCGACCTATTGGAGCGCCGTCCGAACCCTGTCTGACCCGAAGCGGAAGACGACGCGTCCCGGCCGCCAGGTGCACCTTCTGACCTACTTCGCCGAGTGCGGGAAATGCGAGGCGCCGCTGTCCGGCCGGTACGTTACGGCGTCGGACGCCTGGTCGGTGAACTGCTCAAAGACGGACTGTGTCTCCACCCGCGAGGCGTGGCTAAACGAGCCGATCGAGCGCATCGTCAAGGCGCGACTCAAGCGACCGGACGCGTACGAGGCGTTCGCTGCGAGCGACGACAAGGCCGTCGTGGACGCGCAGCGCGAGGCGGCCGAGCTGCGGGCGCGCCTGGAGAGCTTCATTGACCGGGCGGCCGATGGCAAGATCACCGAGGATGCCCTAGGCCGGATCGAGCGCAGGCTAAAGCCGAAGATCGCGGACGCGGACCGGCGGGCCCGTGATGCTGCCATCCCTCGGGCGTTGCGGGAACTGGTCGAGCCGGACGCCGACGTAGACGCGCGTTGGAAGGCGATGAGCGTTCCCGCTAAGCGCGAGGTCATCGGCGTCATCCTCGAACGGATTGCGCTCGACCGGTCGTCGACGCGCGGCGGCCGCCGCGGCTCTCTCGACTGGACGCGCGTCCGCGTGCTTCCCCGTGGCTCTGAGGAATGGGTGCGACTCAAGAACCCGGAAGAAATGGAATAAATCAGAATCGAACATATGCGCTAACATGGCCTAGCGGGGTCGGGGTCGCCCGAATGCGGCGAATGGGCCGACCATCAGCGCGCCCGAGGCTTGACCTCGGGTCGCTGTAAACCGCCAAGACGGTGCGTAGGCGCATGCGGCGGCACTAGCCGACCGTACAGCCGCCTGGACGTCGGGTTCGTTATCGGAATCCTCATGTCCGGAGCGTCATGCCCACGTCGCCCAACTCATGGACCCATTACCGCGCACGCATCGCCAATGCGAAGCGGCGCAACCCGAACGCGGACACGACCGATCTTGAACGGGCTCTCAAGGCCGCGCGAGCCGAGGAGTACATCCGTGGTCTGGTCGAGACGTTCCCGCCCCTGACCGGCGAGCAGAAAGCCCGCCTCGTTGCGCTGTTCCGTCAGTCCGCCACCACGCCGGACGGCGGTGCATCGGATGCCGCATGACGAGAAAGGCCGCCCCGACGACAGGGGCGGCCTTCACAACGTTCGACCTGGCGAGGTAGACGTCACCACCACGATACGCCAGCACGGACGGCCGTGATGGGCGCCGGTAACGCCAAAGCCGCAATGCACATGTGGCGCAACCTGTCGCACGCATCCATGCGGGCATTCGTCCACATGGCGCTTGTCAGCCTGGACGATGACCTTCCGCCGGTCTACTTCGCCGGCCGCGAGGCTCTAGCGATGGCGCTAGGCCGCACCATACCGCCAGAGGATGACGACCCGGCCGTCATCCGAGAGCGCAGAGCCGCGTTCCGCGTCGTAGACCGCGCGCTGAAGGACCTGACCGACGCGGGAGCGATCGAACTCGTTAGAGCGAGCGCACCCGGCGGCCGGAACGCACGGTACGCGCTCAACCTCACTGGCCCACGAACCACGGTGACCGTGGACCGTTCGGACCACGGTCACCGTGGACCGAAGCGTGATCGAGCACGGGCGAACGGACCACGGTCAGCGTCGTCAACGAACCACGGTCAGCGTCACGAACGGACCACGGTAAGCGTCACAACGGACCACGGTAAGCGTGGTCCCGAGGAGAAGGAGGAGGACGGAGGACTTAGAACAGGAGTAGTCGGCTCGTCTGGTCACGGACCTTCAGGTAGTGCGCACGCGCGAGCGAGCGAAGACGACAGACGACGAAGAGATCAATCACAACCGACATGCGAGCACTGCCGCACCGTGCTCGATCCGGACGGCTCATGCTTCGTTTGCGCCTCTGCTAGGCACCGACCCGTGGAGGTCCCATGACGACGTATCACGTAAGCGACACAGACGGCCGAGACGTCCCAACCATCGAGGGCCTGGCCCTGATCCTCGCCCTACCCGTTGACGTCGTCAGGGCAACCATTGACGAGCGCGCGGAACGCGACGCGGAAGGCTGGTTCAAGCTGCCTCGCCCATGGGTCCGGCGTTCTCGCCGCAACGTCGCACGCGTTCGCGCGCGGCTCGGCCACCGGGCGGGCCTGGTCGAAGTGCTCGGCTGGCTGGCTGACGAGCAGATCAAGGAGAGATGACGTGACCCCCTTCGAGATCAAGCTACGAACGATCATCACCGCAAGCATCGTCGGACTGTCCGACACCGACCGAACCGAACGCATCGCATGGTGCCGCTCGACCGGACAGCACGGCGTGACGATGTTCGATGAAGGCGACATGATCCGGCTCGACTGGGGCGGCCGGACGCTCGCCGCGGTCGAGCGCGCAATACTCGCCGACGACTCGACAGAGCTGCCGCCACCGCTGGCCGTGCCCGAGGTCCCGGACGACGCGCGCGACCTCACCGACGCGTGACCACGCCACGGATTTTTTGGGCAGCGGCGGCCGGAAGGCCCCATGCCCAACACTTTCTTTCTCTCTCCCCGGCATCGCCGTGAGCGACTCGGGCGCGGTGTCGGGGGTGTCCGGTATCCTTGATCGTCAAGCAGCACCGCAAGCGGCGCGGCACGTCTCGTCAGAGGCCCCGTCGCCCGCCCGGACACGCTGCACCGCACGGCCCGTCACGCCTCGCATGGAAGGCCCCGACACCCGAAGCGGAAGACCCGACAGTCTTCGCCCAGGGAGGGCCGCATGCCGCAGATGACCGCCGCAGAGATCGAACGGCGTATTGCCGAGATCGGTCGGGAGCTGGAGGCGCTCGACCAGGACGCCGGAAACGCCGATCTGGTCGGAGAGGCGCGCGACCGGTGGGACGCGCTCGCGACCGAGCTGGAGGACCTGCGGACGCAGCGGGACGCCGAGCGCGCCGAGCGTCTCCGGCAGTCGCGTTCCCGTACCGGCGCAACCCGATTCGGCTCCGGCCCTGACCCGGTGCCGAGCCCAGACGGCACGACCGGTTCCCTGCGCTCGACGGCGCTCCGGCAGGTCGAGCAGGCCGTCAGGCGGGGATGGCTCCCCGGTCACGGCGCCGAACGCGTCTCGGCGCTCCTGGACGCGCCCGGCCCCGACGCCGAGCGCCAGGCCGCCGCGCTCTGGGCAGCGACCGCTGGTCACCCGGCCTACCGGTCCGCGTTCGCCAAACTCGCCGTGGACCCACAGCGCGGACACCTGGAGTGGACGGGCGAGGAACAGGACGCGTTCCGCGCCGTCGCCGAGATGCGCCGTCGCGTGGAAGGCCGCGCCGGTCTGACGACGAGCGGCTACGTGCTGCCGGTGACCGTTGACCCGGTCGTCATGCTGACCAACGATGGCAGCGCCTCGCCGCTGCGTTCCCTGGCCCACGTCGTCACGACCGTGACGAGCAAGTGGACCGGGATCACCTCCGCGGGCGCAACGGCCGAATGGAAGCCCGAGGGCGATGAGGCGGCGGACGGCACCCCGGCCGCCGCTCCGGCCGAGATCCCCGTGCACTCTTCGGACGTTGACGCGCTGTTCTCGTACGAGGTCGCGCAGGACGGCCCGGACTTCCTGAACCAGCTCACCACGGTCATGGGGGACGCGCTCGACAACCTGTGGGCGACCGGCTACACCACGGGGACCGGGATCGGGCAGCCCGAGGGCATCATCACGGGTCTAGCCGGCACCGCGTCGGAGATCACCGGCGGTGGTACCGAGGCCCTGGACGACGGCGACCCGTACAAGCTGCAGGACGACCTCGGCGCGCGGTTCAGCGCGAACGCGGTGTTCATGTCGCACATCGCCACGGCGAACGCGTTCCGGCAGATGGAGACCACGAACGGGGCGCTGAAGTTCCCCGAGCTGCGGCAGAGCCCGCCCATGCTGCTGGGGAAGCGGTGGCACGAGAACAGCCTCATGGACGGGGTCATCAATCCGGCCGTCTCGGAGGCGAATCGCGTGCTCGTCTACGGGGACGTCCGACGCGGGTTCGTGATCGTTGACCGCGTCGGGACGTCGGTGGAGTTCCTGCCCGCCTACGGCACAGACCCGGTCCGGCCGAGGCCGACCGCGGAGCGTCACGCGTTCCTGTTCGCGCGTACCGGCTCGGGCGTGGTCGTGCCCGAGGCGCTGCGACTGCTGAACGTCCCCACCACGGCCTAAGGGTTGTCCGATGGCGTCGGATACGTCACTGGTCTTCAGCCTCATCACGAAGGACAAAGCGTCCGGGGGATTCGACCAGGCATCCGAATCGATCGACCGGATGAAACAGAAGATGAGCACCGTTGACGGTGGGGCCGCGGATGGCCTCACCCGATTCGGAAATGCCGCAGATACTGCGGATACACGCGCTATGGGATTCCGGGACACCCTCACCGGCGTTCAGGACACCATGGCGGGAACGGCGATGCTTGCGAAAGGCCCGAGCTTCGAGGGGTTCTTGACGCTGGGTGCGGGTATCGGTGACCTCGGCTCGGGGATCTACAACTTTCTAGTGCCATCGTTGACGGCGATGAAGTCCGGTCTGATCGGTGTGAAGATTCAGGCCGCGCTGGCGTGGCTGGCAGCGCTCGGGCCGATTCCGCTGATCATCGCCGGTCTAGTCGCGCTCGGCGTCGGCTTGGTCCTGCTGTGGAAGAAATCGGAGACGTTCCGCAACATCGTCAAGGGCGCCTTCAATGCAGTGTGGTCCGCCATAAAATGGGTGTGGGACTGGACCAAGAAAAATTGGCCGCTACTGCTCGGAATCCTGGCCGGTCCTATCGGATGGGCGACGCTCGCGATAACGAAGAATTGGGACAAAATCAAAGCGGGTGGCTTGGCCGTTTGGCGGTGGCTTTCCGGCCTGCCAGGCAAAATCGCGTCTGGATTCTCGAAAGTGGGACAATGGATCTCGGCGCCGTTCCGGTGGGGTTTCAACGCCATCAGCCGGTTCTGGAACTCGACGGCCGGACGGCTCGCGTTCCGCGTCCCGTCGTGGGTGCCTGGTATCGGCGGCGCCGGGTGGTCCATGCCGCGGCTGCCGATGCTCGCCAAGGGCGGCATGATCCGCGGCGCCGGGTTCGCGATCGTCGGCGAGGCAGGCCCCGAAGTCGTTCATCTGCCGACCGGCGCCGCGGTGTCTCCGCTCGGCCGCGGTGGTCCGCAAGAGGTCCGGATCGTCCTCGAAGCTCGCGGCGCCGACCGGGCCACGCTGACGTTCCTGCGCTCGCTCGTCCGCGTCTACGGCCAGGGCAGCCCGGAGAAGGCGTTCAAGCCGATCTAAGACGGAAAGGGGCCGCACGGCTGCGCGTTGCCCGGGAAGGCTGCGCAGCCGTGCGGCGTCCTGGTTGAGGCGACGATACGGGACGCGGGGGTTCGCCGCATCGCCGCCCCGGTCTGCTAGGCGCTGGTCAGAGCGCAGATCATGGAGCGGAACCAACCGGCTCGGCGTCGGTGCTCGTGACGCGCCGCCGCGGACCGGCTCGGCGCTGCAGGGCGCACCGGCCGCGGCGGCGCCTGGACGGGCGCGGCGGCCGGTCGACGGGCGTACGTCGGCGCGGACGGGGGCGAGAACTGCCGCGCGCCGATCTCGTCCAGGCGCTTCGCGAGCGCGGCCGGGGTCGCCGCTTCGACGAGCTGGGAGCTGCCCATGCGGTCGAGTGCGACGGCCCACCAATGTCCGGTGAACTCCCCGAGCCATGCCGAGATGCCGGGGAACCGCTTCGCGAGCTCGGCCACGACGCGGTCAGGGTCGACCTCGGCCGCGATCCACGGCGCCGTCACCGGTTCGGCCTTCCCGTCTCGGGACGCGCCGTCAGGTAGCCGAGGATGACCACGGAGGCATCCGTGATCCGGTCGGCGGGCGCGATCGGCTCGCGCCAGGACGTCCAGAACCACGGGTTCCCGGAGTCCTCGCGCCGCTTGCGGCACGTGATCCTGACGGACGGGTGGACGACCTCGGCACAGCATCCGGGAACGTGTTCGTTCACGACCCGGAGCCCGCCGGACGTCAGGTCCACGGTGAACCGATGCGCCGAGAGATGCGCGCCAAGCGCTGCTAGCGGGTCGCCAGAGATCATACGATTTGGCATAGCCAGGACCTACTTTCCTGGTCAGGTCCCGGCCGGTGGGTCAGATCACCGCGTCCGGGGCCGACTTGTGTCACGCGACACATTCACGCGCGCCCGCATGTGCGGAGCGGGTGCAGTCGATACCCCGGCGTTCACGGGTACAGGTTGTACCCCTTAAACGATCATGCGGCGTTCAGCCCGAGGTCACGGCTGAGTTCCGCCACGTCGTCACGGATCGCAGGCCCGGCCGTCTCGGTCAGCTCCAGTACGGCCGACCGCGCGAAGCGGCTGAACCGCGCCGTCTCGGGCGACTCCCGATACGCCTTCCTGAGCATGTGGACGGTGCCGACGTGCTCACGGCGTAGGAAGTAGGCGCGCGCGACCTCGGCCAGGTGGAAGCTGCGCCGGGTCGCGGACGGCATCGCAGCGAGATCGAGCCGACCGGCAAGGCGGGTCGCCTCTCCGCCGTGCGTTAGGTCGGCCTGGATGGTCACCGCGTACGCGTCCACCATGCCACGGCCGAAGATCAGCCATGGGTGCGCGTAGTTCGCCCCGAGGGCGTCCGCAGCGCCCGCGGCCTTATCCCAATGGCTCAACGCGTGTCCCTCGTGGCCAGACTTCGCGTGAGAGAGCGCTATGGCCAGTTGCAACAGGCCCCATTGCGCGAGGTCTTCCCCACCGTCGTCCGGGCGTAGCAGCCTGCTCGCTCGGGTCGCGAGGTCAATGCGCGCTTCGTCGCGTTCGCCGGCGTCTCGGAAGATGTGGTTCATGTACCACGCCGCAGCCGTGATTGCGTGCGGGTCGTCTGCATCCTGCGCCGCTGTCATTGCCCGGTCCCCAGTGAGCATGAGCATCTCGGGCGCTGGCTGGAACGACAGGTAGAGCTGCGCGAGGTGGTAGACCTGCGCGAGCAGAGAGAGCGCGGCGCGTCGTTCGTTCCCGTCATGGAGCCGTACCGAGAGTTGTGCTTGTTCGATCAGGTCGGGGAGGACCACGGCGACCGCCGTGCGCTGCCGGGCGGCACCGTGCCAGAGGTCCCACGCCTGCGCGACGCGTGACGCCAGCTCGACCGCGGTCAGCGGTACCACGTCCCGCGTGTCGACTACGTACCGGGTCAGCGCCTCTGTGACGTTGGGTAGGGCATCGTGGGCGGCCTTGCTGTAGGTCGAGAGCGGCAACCCCTGCTCGCCGGTGAGGCGCTCAAGATCGATGCCCAGGACGTTCGCGAGTCTGATCAGCATGGGCAACCGCGGTTGCAGCAGGCGGCCGGTCTCGATGCCCTTGACCCACTCGCCGCTACGTCCCACCAGGCCGCCGAGTACCGGCCGGGAGAAACCGGTGCGTTCGCGGTAGTACTGAACGCGTGCGGCGAACGGGGCGGCCGGATCGAGCCGCTTGTTATTCTCGGGCATAGGCCCTGCACCTCCTGATGACGTCGCACTCTCAGGCTACGGTGCAGGGCCTCACCACGTCATAGGCGTTGCGAACCGGACTCCGACCGGACTCCGAACGGACTCCGAACGGACTCCGAACGCGGAGAAAGTCGGTACGGGTTAGCGGATTCTTACTGCGGCCGTCATCCACTGCGTGGCGCCGTCGGCGATGAGACCGCCGCCGCCCGTGGTGTCCTGGTGCTGGAACGCTCCGTCGATGATGTAGGTGACCGTCTCGAACCCGCGGTGCGGATGCCAAGGCGTCCCCTTCGCCTCGCCCGGCGCGTACTCGACGGCGCCCATGTGGTCGAGGAGCAGGAACGGGTCGGCCAGGGACAGGTCGATGCCCGGGAAGGGGCGCCTGACCTGGAACCCCTCGCCCTCGAGGTGGCGCTGGGCGGTCACGACCTTCGCGACGCGCCGCCAGTCGGTGTCCTCCTGCGGCAGCAGCGGCAGGCGGGGCAGGGTCAGCGGATCGGCCATCACGGCAGGCATGGGTTCTCCCCTCGTCGGGTGCCCGTCCGGGCCGGGCGGTGCACTGCCTCCTGCAACATAGTTGATGGTTCAACTATTTCCGCGGACGGGCGGTGTCGGCCCGTCCTGCTACCGTGAAGATAGCGCGCACTAGTTGAATGTTCAACATATGAACTATACTTTCCGGTATGAGCGAACCTCGCTGGCTCGATGCCGCCCAGCAGCGCGATTGGCGGGCATACGTGGACGGCAGCGTCCGGCTCACCGAGACGATGGACCGCGACCTCAAGACCAAGCACGGCCTGTCGGTGTCGGAGTACGAGATCCTCGTCCGGCTGTCGGAGGCGCCCGAGCGGCGGCTGCGCATGGCCGAACTCGCCGAGAACGCCAGCCAGTCCCGCAGCCGCCTGTCGCACACCTGCTCCCGCCTGGAGGCCAAGGGCCTGGTCAAGCGGGACAGCTGCCCCAACGACAAGCGCGGCGTCTTCGCGCACCTCACCGATGAGGGGTACGCCGCCCTCGAACGCGCCGCCCGCGACCACGTCGAGACCGTCCGGACGTTCTTCATCGACGTCGTCCAGCCGGAGGACCTCGAGGCGATCGGGCGCGCGTTCAGCCTCGTCCTGAAGCGGATCGGCCCCGCGACCTGACCCCCGCTAGAGGGGGACGGTCACCCCGGTCAGGAAGCCCACCGACACGAGGGTCAGGAACCCCCAGGCGAGCATCATGCCGATGCCGAACGTCCGCCACCGGCCGCCGACCTGCCAGACGAGCAGCCCGCCCAGCCCGAACGCGAGCAGCAGCAGCGTGACGAACTGCGGCAGCAGGCTCGGGCGGCGGCTCATCATCAGCGGCGCCCACATCATCACGATGTCGACGAACACGAACAGGCCGAAGCCCGCCGCGAGCGCCTTCACGTCCCGGCCGAGGAACGCGCCCGCGCGCTCCAGGACGGCCTGGGCCTTGTCCGCCGGCAGCCGCGGCCGCGCGGCCTCCGGTTCGACCTCCACGCTGTGCGCCACCGCGAAGATCTCGTCTTCGAGGCTCGGCAGGTCGCTCTCCTGAGCTTCCGTCATCCCGGCTCCCTGGGACCGGACATCACCGGACGACATGCCCGGCGGTCGATTGAAGTTCCACGCCGCCCCTATCCGGCGGGCGCGCCCTCAAACGCACCGTAGCGAATCGGTACCGCGACGCGAACGCCCCTCGGCCTGCGTATGCTGCGAAGATGCCAGGTAGAGGGCCGATTTCCAGCGCGACTTTCCTCGGTGTCCTGCTCACGGTGGCGCTCGCGGCGACCGGATGTGGCCGCGGCGACGACGACTCGGGCGAGTCGGCGCCGCCCGCGACCCCGCCCACCGCGTCCGGCTCGGCGGCGCCGTCGCCGTCGCCGACGAAGCAGGTCTTCCAGGCCGACATCAGGAAAGTGACCGCCGGCGACCTGAGGTCGTCCTGGCGGCGCGGCTGCCCCGTGGCACCGTCCGGGCTCCGGATGATCGAGATGACCTACTGGGGCATGGACGACAAGCCGCACACCGGCGGGCGGCTCGTCGTCAACGCCAAGGCGGCCGACGACCTCGTCTCGGTCTTCAAGAAGCTCTACGCCATGCGCTACCCGATCGAGCGGATGGAGCCGGTCGACAAGTACGGCGGCAGCGACTTCGACTCGATCGAGGCCAACAACACCTCCGCGTTCAACTGCCGCAACGCGACCGGGTCCAGCTCGTTCTCCCAGCACGCGTACGGCCTCGCCGTCGACATCAACCCCTGCCAGAACCCCTACGTCTACGCGGACGGGCGCACCGCCCACAAGGACTGCACGAAGTACAAGAACCGCGACCTCGACGCGCCCGGCATGATCCACGCGGGCGACAAGGTGGTGAAGGCGTTCGCCTCGATCGGCTGGGGCTGGGGCGGCGAATGGAGCGGCGCCAAGGACTACCAGCACTTCTCGGCGTCGGGCCGCTGACCTTCCGCCGGCCGGCCTAGCCGAGCATCATGATCGCGCCGACCAGGACGGCGAGGACCGCCACCACGGCGACGATGCCGACGATCATGCCGACGTTCGGCCCGGACTTCTGCGGCTGCGCCTGGCTGGCGAAGTTCTGGAACTGGTGCGTCGTGCCCGCCGGATCATTCGGTGTCTGCGACATGCCGAAGAGGGTAACGGATCCCTTATGCCCGAGTAAGGCGGAGCGGAGAGTGTGGGATTCGAACCCACGAGGACTGTCCCCAGCCCTGGGCGCTTTCAAGGCGCCTGCACTAGTCCACTATGCGAACTCTCCCGGCGGCCGGTCGCCCGGCCACCGCCCACGATAGCGGTCGCGGACCCCTGCCATCGACCGCATACCGGGTCGCCTACGGTTCGTCCGGGACGCGGAAGCCGGGGATCGACGGCCACCGGACGGTCAGCACGACGGACTCCTCCTCGGCCTCCCAGGAGTGGTCGACGCCGCGCCCCCACACCACGTAGTCGCCCTGCTCGGCGAGCACGACGTTCCGCTCGGGGAACTCCAGCCGGAACCGGCCGCCGATCAGGACGAGCAGGGCGGTGCGCTTGTCGCCGTCCGTCCACACGGCGCGCCGCTCGCCCTTCGGGTGCACGCCCCACTTGATCTCGACCTCGTCGCTGTGCCGCAGGTCGCCGGCCGGCTTGAAATGGCCGAGCAGCCACCCCCGGTCGAGAG
This sequence comes from Actinomadura chokoriensis, assembly GCF_039529475.1. Classification (NCBI taxonomy): domain Bacteria; kingdom Bacillati; phylum Actinomycetota; class Actinomycetes; order Streptosporangiales; family Thermomonosporaceae; genus Actinomadura; species Actinomadura chokoriensis. The sequence goes on from NZ_BAAAMW010000003.1 coordinate 109,902, forward strand.
CCGCGTCCGGCCCGGCCTTCCCCACGTACACGCCATCGCCGTCAGTCACGGAACGTGACCTTACCGTCCGGCCCGGGACCGGACGGCAAGGGCTACTGCGGGCGTTGGAAGGCGAAGCCGTCGCCGACCACGGCGGCCAGGGTGAGGTACGCCTCGCGGGTCGAGGGGGCGAGCTGCTCCAGCTCGACCTCGGCGCCCTCCTCCAGGTGGTCGTCGTAGGGGATGCGGACGACGGCGCGGCAGCGGCTCTCGAAGTGCGCCTGGAGCTTGTCGAGGTCGACCTGGCTGCGGGTGCGGTTGCGGACCATCGACAGGACGACGACGCCGTTGCGGACGAGGTGGCCGTGGTCGTGCGCCTCCAGCCAGTCCAGGGTCGCGCTCGCGGAGCGGGCACCGTCCACCGACGGGGAGCTGACCAGGACGAGCTGGTCGGCGAGGCTCAGCACCCCCGCCATCGCCGAGTGCAGCAGGCCGGTGCCGCAGTCGGTGATGCAGACCGAGTAGTACTGCTCCAGGACGACGGCGACGGCGGCGTAGTCCTCGGCGGAGAAGGCCTCGCTGACCGCCGGGTCGCGGTCGGACGCGAGGATCTCCAGCCGCGCCTCGTTCTGCGAGGTGAACGCGCGGACGTCCGCGTACCGGTGGATCTGGTCGCGGTTGTTCAGCAGGTCGCGGACGGTGGCGGCCGTCTCCAGCCGGACCTTGTCCGAGAGCGTCCCGCGGTCGGGGTTGGCGTCCACCGCGATGACCCGGTCGCCGCGGAAGGAGCCGAGCATCGAGCCGAGCCCGGTCGTGGTGGTCGTCTTGCCGACGCCGCCCTTCAGCGACATGACCGCGACCCGGTGGTGGCCGCCCGCGACGGGCGTGCGGGCGCGGGCGATCAGGTCCTTGCGGCGCAGTTCGCCCTGCGACTCGCCCGGGTGGACGTTCCCGGCGGTCGCCTTGTAGATGGCGCGCCGCCACCCCGAGGACGGCGCTATGCGCCGCTCGCCCAGGAGGTTCTCGGAGCTGAGGCTGTCGGTGTTCTGCGGCTCCTGCGGCGGGGCGCCCTGCCCCTGCTGGACCATCTGGCCGTGCGGGCCCGCCGCCGGGTAGCCGTACCCCGGGTAGGGCTGCCCCGTGTTCGGGTCGATCGGCACGTACGGCTGCCCGGTGTTCGGGTCGATCTGCTGGTACGGCTGAGCGGCGGCGTTCGGGTCCTGCGGGTAGGGCTGGCCCGTGTTGGGGTCGATCGGCTGGTACTGCTGCGGGTACGGCTGGCCGGCGTTCGGGTCCGCCGGCGGGGCCGGGGGGAACTGCGGCGGCGCGCCGTTAGCGGCCGGAGGGTAGGGCTGGCCGGTATTCGGGTCCATCGGCGGGTACGGCGGGGCGCCCGCGTTCGGGTCCATCGGGGGGAACTGCGGGGCGCCCGCGTCGGGGGCCAGCGGACGGCCCGTGCTCGGGTCGATCGGCACGTAGGGCTGCCCGGACTCGTCGGTGTCCTGCGGGTAGGGCTGCCCGGTCGCGGGGTCGATCGGCTGGTACTGCCCGCCCGCGTCCTGCGGCGGGTACTGGTCGGACGGGTAGGGCGGCAGCTGGTCGAACGGCGGGGCGGCGTTGCCGTTGGCGTCGTACGGCGACTGCTGGGGGCCCTGCGGGGGCTCCGGGGCCTGCTGCGGGGGCTGCGGCGGCTGGGACGGGTCGTAGGCCGGGGCCGGGTAGTACGGCGGCGGCAGCATCCCGCCGTCGAACGGCTGCGGCATGGGCCCGCCCTCGTAGGGGGGCGGCGGCACGGGGCCGCCCTCGTAGGGCGGGGGCTGCGGCGGGCCGAAGCTCTCGGGGCCGCCCTGGAACGCGGGCGGCGCGGCGAGCCAGGGGTTGTTCTCCGGAGCCTGCGGCGACCCCGGCAAGGGGGGCGGCGGAGGCGGCGGCACGTTCTCCTGCTCGGCGGGGACGGGCGGCGCCGCCTTCTCGCCTTCGGGGGACGGTTCCGCCGTGTCCTCGTTCATCGCGTCCAGGGAGGCCAGGCGCTCCTCCAGGGAGCGCCCATCGTGCTCGTTCCTCGCCACCGTTCTTCCCCCTCGGGCACGCCTCTGATGATCAACACGGTGCGGGTGGGCAAACCGACCCCCACGCAGGATACCCATGACCCAATATCACGTATGCCGCACGTAGATCGGCATTGGGGCGCGGGAGGGCGGACGGGGCCGGGTCGCCGGGCCGCCCGGTAGCGTGATCGGTATGCATGCGATCGTGATCCGCGAGCCGGGCGGACCGGACGTCCTGGAGTGGACGCAGGTCCCCGACCCGGAGCCGAAGCCGGGCGAGGTGCTGATCGAGGTGGCGGCGAGCGCGGTGAACCGCGCGGACGTCATGCAGCGGCTCGGCTTCTACCCGCCGCCCGAGGGCGCTCCCCCGTACCCGGGCCTGGAGGTGTCCGGACGGGTCGCCGAGCTGGGCGCGGACGTCACCGGACTGACCGTCGGGGACGAGGTGTGCGCGCTGCTCAGCGGGGGAGGGTACGCCGAACGGGTCGCGGTGCCCGCCGCGCAGGTGCTCCCGGTGCCGCGCGGGGTGGACGTCGTGGAGGCGGCCGGGCTCCCGGAGGTCGCGTGCACGGTGTGGTCGAACGTGTTCCGGCTCGGCGGGCTGCGCGCGGGCGAGACGCTGCTCGTCCACGGCGGCGGCAGCGGCATCGGGACGTTCGCGATCCAGCTCGCCAAGGCGCGCGGCGCCCGCGTGGTGACGACCGTGGGCAGCGCGGAGAAGGCGGCCCGCTGCCGGGAACTCGGCGCCGACGTGACCGTTGATTACCGCGAGGACGACTTCGTCGACAGCGGACCCTACGACGTGATCCTCGACCTGATCGGCGCGAAGTACCTCGCCCGCAACGTGGAGGCGCTCGCCACCGGCGGACGGCTGATGGTGATCGGGCTCCAGGGCGGCGCGAAGGCGGAGCTGGACCTCGGCAAGCTGCTGAGGAAGCGGGCGCTGGTGCACGCGACGACGCTGCGGGCCCGTCCGGCCCCCGAGAAGGCGGAGATCGTGGCGGGGGTCCGCGAGCACGTGTGGCCGCTGCTGGAGTCGGGGCGGGTCCGGCCCGTCATCGACCGGCGCTTCCCCATGGCGGACGCGGCGCGCGCGCACGAGCTGCTCGAAGCGAGCGGTCACGTCGGCAAGATCCTGTTGACCGTGTGAGGATGTGGAGTTTATGAGCGAGCCTTCGAAGAACCAGTCCGAACAGGAACCGCAGGTGCTCGTGGTCGGCCCCGGCGGCATCGCCATGGAGAGCTCCGGCGGGGGCGAGTCCGAGGGCAAGTCGATCACCGAGATGGTCGAGCAGCCCGCGAAGGTGATGCGGATCGGCGGGATGATCCGCCAGCTCCTCGAAGAGGTCAAGGCCGCCCCGCTGGACGAGGCGAGCCGGGCCCGGCTGCGGGAGATCCACAAGTCGTCCATCAAGGAGCTTGAGGACGGCCTGGCCCCCGAGCTGGTCGAGGAGCTGGAGCGGCTGTCGCTGCCGTTCACCGAGGGCACGGTGCCGAGCGAGGCGGAGCTGCGGATCGCGCAGGCGCAGCTCGTCGGCTGGCTGGAGGGCCTGTTCCACGGCATCCAGACGACGCTGTTCGCGCAGCAGATGGCGGCGCGGGCGCAGCTGGAGCAGATGCGCCGCGCGCTGCCCGCCGGCATGATGCCGCCCGGTGCCGAGGAGGAGCCCCCGTCGGGCCACCGCTCGTCCGGCCCGTACCTGTAAGGACACCGCGAACGGCCGCACCCCGCACGGCAGGGGGTGCGGCCGTCGCTACGGGAACAGGCGCTCCAGGACCTCGGCGACGCCGTCGTCGTCGTTGCGGGACGTCTTGTGCGTCACCGCCGCCAGCACCAGCGGGTGCGCGTTCGCGACGCCGTAGGACGTGCCCGCCCAGGTGAGCATCGGCAGGTCGTTGGGCATGTCGCCGAACGCGGTGACATCGTCAGCCACGAGCCCGTGCTCGGTGCAGAGCGCGGCGAGCGCGCTCGCCTTGGTGACGCCGAGCGCGCTCATCTCCAGCAGCCCCCGCCCGGACGAGTGCGTCACCGTGACCAGGTCGCCCACCGCCTGGACCGCCTTCTCCGACAGCGTGTCGGGGTCGGCGTCCGGGTGGAAGGCGAGCAGCTTGGTGCCGGGCCGCCGGACGAGCTGGTCGGCGTCGACGGCCTGCCCGCCGAAGTCCTTGGCGTCCCAGCGGCCGAGGATGTAGCTGCGCTCGAAGTAGAACCCAGTCGGGTGCTCCACCGCGAACCGCAGCTCGGGCGCGATGCCGCGCAGCCGCCCGACGGCCTCGGCGATCACGTCCGGCGGGATCTCCCGGGTCTCCAGGATCGTCTCGGTGTGCAGGTCGTACACGACGGCGCCGTTGGCGCAGATCGCGACGCCGTGGTGGTCGACGGCCGCGGCGATGTCGGTCATCCAGCGCGGCGGCCGGCCGGTGACCATGACGAGCATCGCCCCGGCCCGCTCGACCCGGGCCAGGGCCGCGACCGTCCGGGCGGAAATGGTGCCGTCGGAGCGCACGATCGTGCCGTCGAGGTCAGTGGCGATCACGCGCGGCGAAGACTGGCTCATGTCACCTTCCTGGGCAGATGCCACAAACCATAAGCGACGCCGCCGACATCGGAGCCTTGGGCCTGGACTGATCGCCCGGTCCGGGTTGAAGATTCTTCACGTTCGCAGTCGCGCGGAAGGTCTTCCATGGTCGCCAGATTCCCCCGGCTGGCGTCGGCCGCCCTCGTGGGCGCCCTCGTGCTCAGTCCGCTCACCGTCCCCGTCCAGGCGTCGGCCGCACCGGTCGCCGCGCCCGCCTTCACGCCGGCGTCCGTCCAGGTCGACGGCGCCGTCAACGTCCGCGACGTGGGCGGCTACACGACCGCCGACGGACGCCGTGTGCGCAGCGGGCTCGTCTACCGTTCCGCGTCCCTCAGCGACGTCACGCCCGCGGGCATCGCCCAGCTCGGAGGGCTCGGCCTCACGGCGTCCGTCGACTTCCGGTCCGGCCTCGAAGTGATGCTGGACGGCCCCGACCGCCTCCCCGCCGGCACCGCGCCGGTCGCCGCGCCGATCGACGTCGTCTCGCTCACGCTGCTGGAACTGATGCCGGACGTCCTCAAGGCGATCCTCGCCGACGACAAGCCCGGCGAGTTCATGGCCCTCTCCTACCGCGGCTTCGTCCACGACCCCGCCTCGCGCGAGCAGTTCGCGGACACGCTGCGGCGCATCGCGTCCGGGCAGGGCGCCGTCCTCTACCACTGCACCGAGGGCAAGGACCGGACGGGCGTGATGACCGCGATCCTGCTGACGCTCCTGGGCGTGGACAAGGCGCAGGTGTACGACGACTACCTGCGCTCCAACGAGGAACTCGCCGCCAAGAACAAGGAAGAACTCGCCGAACTCGCCAAGTACGGCATCGACCCGGCGCTCATCGAACCCCTCCTGACCGTCCGAGCCTCGTACCTGGACGCCGCGTTCGACCAGATCAAGCGCGACTACGGGACCTTCGACGCGTTCCTCACCCAGGGCCTCGGCATCGACGCCGCCACACAGCAGGCCCTCCGCGCACGCCTCGTGCAATAGACGCGAACGGGGCCCGTCCTAAGGCAGGACGGGCCCCGGTTGAGCGAAGGTCAGCGCTTGACCGGCTCCAGGACATCGAGCCCCAGGAACTTCTGCAGCGCCTCAGGGACGCGCACCGAGCCGTCGGCCTGCTGGTGGTTCTCCAGGATCGCCACCATCCAGCGGGTCGTCGCCAGCGTGCCGTTCAGGGTCGCGACCGGCTGGTTCCTGCCGTCCGCGTCCCGGTGCCGGACCGCGAGCCGCCGCGCCTGGAACTCGGTGCAGTTCGACGTCGAGGTGACCTCGCGGTAGGTGTTCTGCGTCGGCACCCACGCCTCGCAGTCGTACTTGCGGGCCGCGCTGGAGCCGAGGTCGCCCGCCGCCACGTCGATCACCCGGTACGGGATCTCGACCTTGGCGAGCATCTCCTTCTCCCAGTCCAGCAGGCGCAGGTGCTCGGCGTGCGCGTCGGCCGGGTCGCAGTAGGAGAACATCTCCACCTTGTCGAACTGGTGGACGCGGATGATGCCGCGCGTGTCCTTGCCGTAGGAGCCGGCCTCGCGGCGGAAGCACGACGACCACGCCACGTACCGACGCGGCAGCTCGTCGATGATCTCGTTCATGTGGTACGCGGCGAGCGGCACCTCCGACGTCCCCACCAGGTACAGCTCGTCCGCCGGGAGCCGGTACACCTCGGCGGCGTGCGCGCCGAGGAACCCGGTGCCCTCCATCGCCTCCGGCTTCACCAGCACCGGCGGGTACATGGGGACGAACCCGTTCCCGATCGCCGTCTCCATGGCGAGGTTCAGCAGCGCGTACTGGAGCCGCGCGCCGACGCCCGTCAGGTAGTAGAACCGCGCGCCCGACACCTTCGCGCCGCGCTCCATGTCGATGGCGCCGAGGCTCTCGCCGAGCTCCAGGTGGTCCTTCGGCTCGAAGTCGAACGCGGTCGGCTCGCCGACGTGCTCCAGGACGACGAAGTCCTGCTCGCCGCCGGGCGGGGCGCCCTCCTCGATGAGGTTCGGGACGCCCTTCAGCACGGCGTCGAGCTCCTCGCCGAGCCGGTCGGCCTCCGCCTCCAGCTCCTTGACCTGCTGCGACAGCTCCTTCGCACGGGCGAGCAGCGCGTCGCGCTCGTCGCCCTTGGCCTTGGAGACCGACTTGCCGAAACTCTTCTGCTCCGCCCTGAGCTGCTCGAACGACGTCAGCGCAGAGCGGCGCCTGCCGTCCAGGTCGAGCAGCCGGTCGACGACGGCGTCATCCTCACCGCGGGCGCGCTGCGACGCGCGCAGCCGCTCCGGATCCTCTCGAAGAGCTCGCAGGTCAATCACAGACCCGAGGCTACCGTTACGGCACCTTCCCTCGCGCGCGCATAACCGCGGTTTCAGCGGACGCCGCTCGCCAGCAGGGCGTGGGCGGGCAGGGCGACCTTGCCGCCCTCGACGCCGTAGTCGGCGATGATCGTGTCGTAGGCGTCCTTGATCAGGGCGACGGTCTCCGGGTCCTGCCGGCCGACGATGACGCCGTTGGTGCCGACCCTGGACAGCGCGCCCGTCTCCCACCACTCCTCGGGGTCGACGACGTGCTCCCAGGTCACCTCCTCGACCGCGACGTCGCTGAGCCCGGCGTCCGCGACGAGCCGCCGGAACGCGACCGCCTCGCCGTACTCGACGAACGGCGACTCGGGGATGTCGTCGGGCCACGCCACCCCGGCCTGCTCGATCGCCTCCCGGACGATCCCGAGGGCCCCGCTGCCCGGCATCACCCAGCAGGACAGCGCCAGCCCGCCGCCGGGCCGCAGCACCCGCCGCAGCTCCCCGATCGCCGCGCCCGGGTCGCCGACGTGGTTGATGACGAAGTTCCCGGCGACCGCGTCGAACGACCTGTCCTCGAACGGCACCTCCGGCAGGACGGCGACCCGCACGTCCAGGCCGGGGACGTTCCGGCGGGCGGTCTCCGCCATGCTCTCCTCGGCGTCCATCGCCGACACCTCGGCGCCGCGGCCGACGGCCTCCCGCGACACGAACCCGGGGCCCGTCCCGACGTCGAGGAACCGCGTCCCGCCGGTCACCCCGGCCGCGTCCAGCAGCGGACCGACCAGATAACGGGTGAGCCGGGCGAACCCCCGCTCGTACGCGGGGGCCCGCCCGGCCCACAGTTCCCGCTCGTAAAGATCGAAGTCCTTGCCCACCAGGGCAGCCTACGTCAGCGCACGTCCACGTAGTCGTCCCGGTAGGTCTTGGCGTAGCTGGTCGCGACGCCGCTGTAGGCGCGCCACGTGCCGTCCTTGGACGCCTTGAACCCCTTCCGGAAACGGCCGATGCGGTCGGTCTTCTGCGAACCCATGTAGACCCACTTGGACGAGCCCTTGGGCAGGAAGTAGAACTTGATCGTCTTGGACGCGTAGGGCTTCCACTTGTCGGTCTGCCGGTAGAGCGTCCCCATCACGGTGATGGTGCGCCCCTTCTTCACCGGCTCGGGGGCCGCGTTGAAGTCGAAGATCCGCGTCCGGTACCTCACGTCGATGTAGTCGGTGCCGCTGACGGACGGCTCGCTGGAGCTGTCCCGGAGGACGACCAGGCGCCAGTACCCGTCGCGGTCGGCGCGGCCCTGGACGTCGAAGGTTCCGTCGCGCCAGACACCGGCGGCGCCCTTGGCGCTCCACTTCTTGCGGTCGGTGGAGAACTGGAGCTGCACGGACGCGGTCCCCGGGTTGGGGACCCAGCGGCCGTCCGCCAGCTTGTTCATCACGCGCCCGGTCCCCGTGACCATCTCGCCCTTGCCCACGGGCTCGGGTCCCGCGTTCCCACCGGTGATGGCCGTCCGGTGCGCGACCTCCCGGGGCTCGGCGAACCATTCGGACCCGATGTAGAAGTGGTAGTCAGTGGGCTGAGCGACCCGGTCCTTCGCGAACTGCGCCGACCACGTGCCGTCCTCGGTGACGGTCGCCTTCGCGCTGTAGTCGCCGGAGGCGTCGGTCGTCGCGGTCGCGACCGTCCTCGCGTCGCCACCGGTCGCCGGGGCGAACCGGAGAATGACCTGCTTGCCCGCCAACGGCGCCCAGGCCCCCTGCCGGTCCTCCCGTTCGAGGCGCCCGCTGAGGGTGACCTGGTCGCCCACGACCAGGCGGTCGGGGACGCTCACCGTGACCCGGGTGAGAAGCTCCCGCAGATAGACCGGAACCGCCGTGCTCGTGGTGGGCCGGTACAGGAAACCTCCGGCATAGCGGAAGAGCGCGTTGCCCGACCAGGTGAAGTCGACGGTTCCCCGTGCCCAGCCGTCCGCTCCGGTGATCGCCGGGTCGGCCCCGTCCCCGCCGGACAGGACCAGCGCGGCACCCTGCACCGGTGCCAGGTCACCGCCGGCGGTACGGCTCATCAGCCGTCCGGTGTAGGTGACCTCGGGGTGGTCGGCGTCCACGACGTCCGGAGTGACCTTGAAGTCGGTGATCACCGTGTCGAGGCCGTTGTCGATCGTGGCGCGCTGCTTGTACATGACGGTCCGGTCGGCGTTGGTCAGCTCGATGTCGACCCACCAGCGGCCCTGGTCGACCGTGACCGCGGACTTCGTCCGCCACACGCCGTCCGCCGCGGTGCCGTCGACCAGCTCGAAGTCGTCCGCCGTGAGCGTCTCCGCCGGGCCGCCGGCGTACGCCCGCACGACGGCGCGCACCTTCGTGATGTCGATGTTCGAGTCGGCCGCGACCTCGATCTTCGTCGTGGCGCCGGGCGTCGGGAAGCGGACGGCGCGTGCCCGCAGGTACTCCGCCGCCGCGGTCGCGGGGACGGACGCCAGGGCCAGGGTCGTGACCACGACCGTGAGCAGGGCGATTAAACGCCGCACAGGGACCTCCATTCTCGGGGGGAACGCGTCACTTGACATCGACGAAGTCGCCCTGTGACGTGGACTTCAGGTAGCCGCCGGTCTCCTTGTAGACCGCCATCCAGGTGCCGTCCACGGACGCCTTGAAGGTCTTCTTGAACCAGCCGTTGCCATCGGTCGTCGCGGTCGCGACCTGCGTGTAGGTCGTCGTTCCGGCGCGCTTGAAGTAGACGTAGACCGGCGCGTGCGGCCCGGGGCCGGCCGTGTCGCGGAACCGGTAGAGCTGCCCCTTGACCGTGATGGTCGCGCCCTTCTTCACCGGCTCGGGCGAAGCGTTGAAGTTGTACCACTGCGTCCGGTACTTGATGTCGATGTAGTCGGTGCCGCTCACCGCCGGCATGTACTCGGCGTTGCCCGCGTAGCGGGCGCGCCAGTACCCGTCCTTCTTCGAGTCGTAGGTCGTGAGGTGGAACGACCCGTCGGAGTAGGTGGTGGCCGTCGCCATCTTCTTCCACGTGGTGCGGTCCGTGGAGAACTCCATGATCATCGGGACGCCGGCGACGCCGTTCCCGCCGCTGACCAGCTTCCCGACGACGTCGAGCGCGTCACCGTAGCGCCCCGGCTCCGGGTAGGCGTTCCCCTCGACGATCTGCACGGGCCTGCGGACGTCCACCGCGCCGGCGGCCGCCTGGCTGCCCGTCAGGAAGGTGGTGTCGGGGACCACCGCGGTCAGCGGGCCGGACTTGTCGGGAGTGGCGGAGATCTGGAAGGTCCCGTCCTCGGACGCGTACCCGATCGCCAGCAGCCGCTGCCCGGCGTTCCCGTAGTCGCGGTAGATGTCGACGGTCGCACCCGCGGCCGGGACGAGGCCGACGGCACCGTTCCTGAGGACCGTGCCCTCCACGGACACCTTGGTGCCGACGGCGACCGGCTGCGGCGTGGTCGTCCGCGCGGACGTCTGCGTCGCCTGCTTCGCAACAGTGGGCATCGTGCCGTACGTGGCCGTCGAGCAGTACGTTCCCTGCCGCAACATCCGGACGTAGAGGGTGTTGCGGGCGTCGCTCGTGACGCTGAACGACCCGTCCGGCCCGGTCGTGTCGTCGGTCAGGCCCTCGACCAGCACGTTCGGCACGGGCGCGAGCGCGGCATCGCGCGACTTCTGCACCATGACCCGGCCGGCGGTCGTCACGATCGGCCGGTCCGCGTCGATGACGTCGGGGCCGGTCGTCACATCCGCCATGGACGTCACGTAGCAGTCGAGGAGGCCCGTGTACCCGGTCGCCGTGGCGCCGTCCGCGGACGTGACCAGCACCTCGATGGCGCTGTTCCCCGGCCGGGTCTCCACGTCCGGATGGAACCGCGCCTGCCACGTGCCGTCATTCGCGGTGCCGGCCACGCGCTCGAACGCCAGCGTCGCGTACACCTCTGACTGGGCGTTCGGATACCGCACGTTCGCGCGGACGTCGGTCACGCCGCTCGCGGACTTGGCCGTGACCGTCACGGTCGCGATGCGGTCGGGGTCGAGCCGGTCGAACACCGTGGTCGCCCTGAGGTCGGTGACGTCCGCGTGAGCGGCGGTGGCGGGAACGGTGAAGAGCGCGGCCGTCAGGGCGGTGGTGGCGAGCATGGCCGAAGAGCGACGCACAGGGGGGACCTCTCCACTGATTGCTGGTGTGGAGTTGACGTCCAAGATCCACTAGTGGTTTACCGGCCCCGCCGACCGGTTTGTGTCACCTGGGCGAAGGGTCGTCCGCGGGGACGGCGCAGGCGTCGTCGGTGCAGGTGGCGGCGTCGTCGCCGACCGTGGTCAGCGCGGGGTTGGCCTCCGCCCACGCCTTGTCGAGGACCTGCGCGAACGTCTCGGTCGGCTGCGCGCCCGAGACGCCGTAGCGGCGGTCGATGACGAAGAACGGGACGCCGGTCGCGCCGATGTCGCGCGCCGCGCGCTGCTCGGCGTCCACGTCCGAGGCGAACCGGTCGGACGCGAGCACCTCGCGCGCCTCGGCCTCGTCCAGGCCCGCCTCCGCCACGACCTCCACCAGGGAGTCGTGGTCGAAGACCGAGCGGCGGTCGGTGAAGTGGGCCTTGAAGAGCGCCTCGACGACCGCGTCCTGCACGCCGCGCTCGGCGCCGAGGTGGATCAGCCGGTGCGCGTCCGCGGTGTTGCCCGCGCGGCCGCCCTCCAGGCGGTACTCCAGGCCCACGCCGGCGGCGCGCTGCTCCATCTGCCGGTTCATCTCGACGGCCCGCTCGCGCGTCATGCCGTACTTCTCCGCCAGCATGTCGGCCACGTCGACGGTCTCACCGGCGGGGAAGGACGGGTCGAGCTGGAACGACCGGTGCACGACCTCTACGCGGTCGCGGTGGTCGAACCCCTCCAGGGCCTTCTCGAAGTGCCGCTTCCCGATGTAGCACCAGGGGCAGATGACGTCGGACCAGATCTCAACTCGCACGGGGGCACCCTTCTCTTCGGCGTCACCCGCATGCAACACGCACAGGTCCGGTTCTGTTTCAGGACGGGCGGCCGGTGCGGATCGATGTGAGCCAGGAGGCGGCCTCGGTGAAGTCGGTGTCGCGGGTGCCGCGGCGGATGTCCGGCCGAACGCGGTCGGCGCGCGCATAGGAGCCGACGAAGCGGACGTCGGCGCAGACGCGGCGCAGGCCCATCATGGCCTCGCCGACGCGGGCGTCGGAGACGTGGCCCTCGAAGTCCATCCAGAACAGGTAGGAGCCGAGGCCGGCGCCGGTGGGGCGCGACTGGATCAGCGTCAGGTTGATGCCGCGGACGGAGAACTCGGTGAGGATCTCCAGCAGGGCGCCCGGGTGGTCCTCGCCGATGAACGCGACGACGGTCGTCTTGTCGGTGCCGGTGGGGGCGGGCGGCGGGCCGGGGCGGTTCAGGACGACGAAGCGGGTGACGGCGTCGGCGACGTCGTGGATGTCCTCGGCGAGGACGGACAGCCCGTAGCGGGCCGCGGCGAACGAGCCGGCGAGCGCGGCGTCGTAGTGGCCGTCGGCGACGTGCTGCGCGGCCTCCGCGTTGGAGGTGGCGGCGCGCCATTCGGCGTGCGGGACGTTCTCCAGCAGCCAGCGGCGGCACTGCGGCTGCGCGATCGGGTGGGACGCGACGGTCTTGATGTCGTCCAGCGCCGTGCCGGGGCGGACGAGCAGCGCGAACGACACCGGCAGGGTGATCTCGCCGACGATCTGCAGGGGCTCGCCGGTGGCCAGCTCGTCCAGCGTGGTGGGGACCGAGCCCTCGACCGAGTTCTCCAGCGCGACGACGGCCGTGTCGGCCTCGCCGTTGCGGAGGGCCTCCAGGACGGCCGGGACGGTGGCGCACGGGACCTGCTCGGCCTCGGCCGCTCCCGGGAGGGTCAGCAGCGCGGCCTCGGTGAACGTGCCCTGCGGACCCAGGTAGGCGTAGCGCGCTGGCCTGTCGTCTGCGGTCACGAGAGTCCCCCGGGGCGAGTGGTGTGCGGAAACACGCCGAGTTTACTTCCCTGCGGGTAAAGCCCGTGCGGCCCGTGCGCCCCCGAGGCGCGTCAGGCGCGGGCGGAGGTGCGGTCGCCGCTGCCGAAGTCGGCGAGCGGGTCGTCCAGCGACACGACCGGGCCCTTGCCGAGCCGGGCCGCGCGCAGCGCGTGGCTCTCCTCGGGGGAGAGCGTCTCGACCGGGTGCCCGGCCTGGACGACCTTGGCGTACGTCCGGGTCTCGGTGCGCCCGTTGATGGAGCTGACGACCACTCCGTCCCCGACCGCGTTGATCAGGGCGAGGGAGAACGACCGGTGCCCGGACATCTCCTTCAGCGCGTCGTAGTGGACGATGGCGAGGTCGCGCAGCGCGCGCTCGTCCACCGATCCGCTGGCGACCTGGAGCTGGCGCCTGAGCATTTCCCCGCACTCGTCGACGACCTGGTTCACCCGGTTGTGCGCGACCACCGCGATGGACAGCCCCGCAACACCGGCGACCAGGCCCGCTACGGCCACCGCGACTAGCATCACGGGGCGAGCGTACCCACCTCGGCCTTCGGTTGCGAAGGATCCCCCTGATCCACGTCCGGTTTCACCCTTTTGACCAGCCAGGTGCCGAGCAGCGCCATGGCCGCGAGCGCGGCGAGGCCGAACGAGTCGCGCAGGACCTGGCCGCCGAATTCCGCCGGTGCGGAGTGCTCTGGGCCGATCCAGTTCCGTCCCCACCAGGGCAGCGGCCACAGGAAGAAGAACCAGGTGCCGAGCGCGAGCAGACATCTTCGCGTGTCCCGCCCGTCACCGGCCAAAGCACCAATGACCGCGATCATCCAGACAAGGTGGTGAATCCATCCCACAGGGGACAGCACGACCGACAGCAGCCCGACGATCGCGACGGCCCCGAGCAGCAGGCTGGACGCGGCCGTCCCGGTGAGTTCGTCGGCGGCGAGGGTGACGCGGCGCGCCCAGCGGAAACCGGCGTACGCGACGATCAGCGCCAGGACGAGCCACACCAGCGTCCGCACCGGGCCCTCGTCGAAGATCCGCGCGACGATCCCGTTGATCGCCTGGTTGGTGGTGCCGTCGACCGCGCCCGTCCGGTCGCCGCCCTGCAGCAGCGCGCCGAACCAGTACGCGGACGAGTCGGCGGGCAGCAGCGCGAACCCGGCGAGCGTCGCGGCGGCGGCGGTCAGCACCGCGTTGACCAGCGCGTCCCGCCGCCCGGTGAGCAGGAAGTAGATGAGGAAGACGCCCGGCACCAGCTTGATCGCGACGGCGAGGCCGATGAGCGCGCCGCGCGGCCAGCGGGGCGTGCGGGCGCAGCAGTCGGCGAGGCACATGGCCAGCAGGAACAGCCCGACCTGGCCGAAGCGGACCTGGTCGCGGACGGGGTCGAGCCACGCCATCGCGGCGAACAGCACGCCGGCGGTGAGCGGCGCCCAGCGCCCCGTCCGGCGGATGAGGTCGCGGAAGGCGTACCAGACCACGATCGCCAGCGCGACGTAGATCAGCACGACCCACGTCCACTGCGCGGCCCGCCAGGGCAGCAGCGTGAACGGGACGGCGAGCGCGGCGGCGAACGGCGGGTAGGTGAACGGCAGCAGCTGCGGCGGCTGCGTGAGGAACTCGTACAGCGGCGCGCCGCGCAGCACGGCGAGGCCGCCCTCCCGGTACACCTCCAGGTCGACGAGGCGTTGGTCGGGCGGGTTGCCGAGCCACCGGGTGACGATCGGCACGACCGCGAGCACGGCGACGGCGGCCCCCGCGCACACGAGCAGCCAGTGCAGGCGTCCGCCCCGGGCAGCACCGGCCTGCCGCGCCATCGATCCGTCCACAGCCGCAGGATATGGCCCCTGCACAGTGGTGGGCCTCTTGTAGCCTGATCGCCATGATGCCCCGGGGAACGAAGATCGCTGTGTTCCTCGCGACCCTCGCCGCGGCGCTGACCGGGGTCCTCGGCTGGGCCCCCGCGCACGCGGACGCCCCCGCGGCCGCCCCGGCGGCCGGCACGGCCGCCGCCACCGGTCGCGTGGTGATCGTCGGGGTGCCGGGGCTCATGTGGAGCGACGTCACCCGGCAGGGCACCCCCGCGCTGTGGGACCTGACGGCCGGCGGGTCGGCGGCGGGCCTCAGCGTCCGGACGACCCGCGTCAACACCTGCCCCACCGACGGCTGGCTGTCGGTGTCGGCGGGGCAGCGGTCGCGGCTGCCGCACGGCGACTGCGCGCTGCCGGCCGCGCCGATCCTGCCCGGCCAGGACTCCCCGACCGGCCCGCCGCCGGCGGGCGGCGCGATCGCCGCCGGCTGGCCCGCGATCAAGAGCGACAACGCGGGCACCAACTACCACGCCGAGATCGGGCTGCTCGGCGACGCCGTGCAGAAGGCGGGCGGCTGCACGCTGGCGGTCGGCCCCGGCGCGGTGTTCGGCGTCGGCAACGGCGGCGGCCGGGTGGACCGCTACGTCGCCTCCCCCGACAAGGTCACCGCCGCCGACTGGGCGCGCTGCCCGCTCGCGGCGGTCGACGTCGACGACCTGTTCCGCGCCTACATCGACGCGGGCGTCGACCCGCACGGCGACCAGATCCCGCTCTCGGACAAGAAGCGCGCCGCCGCGGCGGCCGCCGCCGACCGCCGGGTCGCGCAGGTCGTGAAGGGCGTCCCGCAGGGCACGACCATCCTGCTGGCCGGGCTGTCGGACATCGGCACCGTCCCGCACCTGCGCGTCGCCATCGCGGCGGGCGACGGGTACGGGCCCGGCTTCATGACCTCCAGCGCCACCCGGCAGGAGGGGCTGGTCACGCTCACCGACGTCACCGCGACCGCGCTGAAGCTGCTCGGGCTGCCGCAGCCGAAGCAGGCGGTCGGGTCGGTGTGGAAGGCGCAGCCGTCGAAGGCGTCCGCGCTGGAGCGGGTCGACGCGCTCGTGGACGAGGACGTCGCCGCGCAGGCGATCCGGAGCGTCCAGACGTCGTTCTACTGGGTGCTGTTCGCGACGCAGCTCGTCCTGTACGGGATCGCGGTGGTCGCGCTGCGGCGCCTCGGCGGCGACCGCCGGTCGCGGGCGCGGATACTGGGCGGCACCCGCGTGATAGCGCTGCTGGGCGGGGCGGCGCCGGGCGCGTCCTTCCTCGCCGGGCTGCTGCCGTGGTGGCGGGCCGAGCATCCGACGCCCGTCCTGATCTGCACGGTGCTCGGCTTCGCCGGGCTGCTGACGGGCGTCGCGCTCGCCGGCCCCTGGCGCCGGTCGGTGGTCGTCCCCGGCCTGGCGATCACCGGGGTGACGACCGCCGTCCTCGCGCTGGACGTGATGACGGGCTCGAACCTCCAGCTCAACACCCTGATGGGGTACACGGCACTGGTCGCGGGCCGGTTCTACGGCTTCGGCAACCAGGCGTTCTCGCTGTTCGCGGTCGCCGCGATCCTGACGGCGGCGTGGCTGACCGAGTGGCCGCTGCGGCAGGGCCGCAAGGCGGTCGCGGTCGGGATCGTCGCCGTGATCGGGGTGTTCGCCGTCCTGGTGGACGGGCTGCCCGCGTTCGGCAGCGACTTCGGCGGCGTGCTCGCGATCGTCCCGGCGTTCGCGATGCTCGGCCTGATGGTCGCCGGGCAGCGGGTGTCGGCGCCGCGCCTCGGGATCTTCTTCGCGGCGGGCGCCGCGATCGTGCTGTTCATCTCCTACCTGAACGCGCGGAGCGCCAACCCGACGCACCTCGGCCGCTTCTGGCAGGACCTCATGGACGGGGACGCCTGGGGCATCGTCACCCGCAAGTTCAACGCGATGCTGAACAGCCTCGGGTACTGGCCGTACACGCTCGCGGTCGCCGCCGCCGTCGTGTTCCTGTTCTTCGTGCTGGCGCGGCCGACGCGGTGGCGGGTGTCGCTGCTGCAGGGCGCCTACAAGCACAGCCTGTCGATGCGCCCGGCGCTGATCTGCGCGCTGGCCGTCGGCGTCATCGGCACGCTGGTGAACGACTCCGGCGTGGTGATCCTGTCGGTGGCGTTCAGCCTGGCGACCCCGCTGATGCTCGCGGCCGGGCTGCGGTCGCTGGAGATCGACCTGAGGAACGCAGACACGCCGCCACCAGCGCCAGCAGGATCGCCAGGAGGGTCCACGGAATCACCATCGGCCGAACGACGGTGAACAGCCACTCCAGGTCGTCCGGCAGCCGGATGCGGGCGGGGGCGCGGGCCGGCAGGTAGGCGAGGCTGAGCGCGGCGGTGTGGGCGAGCAGGATCCAGTCGATCCGGGTCCAGGGCAGCAGCGCCAGCAGCGCCCAGCCGAACCCGTCGTACCAGGGCAGCGCGTACGGGGCGACGAGCAGCCAGGCGAGGACGATCGCGGCTGCGTAGCGCCGCTGCTCCTGCCCCTCCTCGTCGGGCAGCGCCCGGACGAGCAGCAGGAACAGCACCAGCCCGAGGATCATCGCGCCCGTCTTGATGACGTCGCGCTGCGAGCCCTTGCCGAGCGACTCGTCCAGCAGGTGCCAGGGGGTCGCGAACGACACCATGTTGCTCGCCTCGCGGACCTGGTCGAGCGCATGCGGCCCGGCGAGCGCGTAGGAGGCCGCCGTGACGGCCGCCGCGCCGGCGGCCAGCGCGGCGAGGCGGCCGAGCGACCGCCATCGCCGCTCGCGGAGCAGCGCCAGGGCGGGCCCGCCGGCGACGAGCGCGGCCGGCAGCTTGATCGCGGCGCCGGCCCCGGCGAGCGCGCCCGCGGCCAGGGCGCGCACCCATCCGGCATGCCGCCCGAACACGGCGAGCGCGGCGACCATGGGGGCGATCGCGAGGACGTCGTTGTGCGCGCCGGCGATCAGGTGGAACAGCACGAGCGGGTTGCACGTCCACAGCAGCGCGGTGCGGAGCCGCCGCTCCCCGGTCGTGGACGTCCGGTAGAGGATCAGCGCCGTGACCGCGAACGCGAGCACGTTCGCCACGGACATGACGAACACGGTCAGCCGGACGGAGTCGTCGCCGATCCACGCGGCGAGCGCCTGCTCGCCGGTCGCGATCGGCCCGTACACCGACGGCGTCGTCCGCCACTCCTCGGGCGCCCCGGCGACCGGGTCCCGGGACAGGTCGTCGGCGCTGGTCACGTACGGGTCGTGGCCCGTCGCCGCCATCCGCCCGTAGGAGGCGTAGTTCAGATGGTCGGTGGACCCGATCGGCGGCATGACCATGAACGCGGCCGCCGCCAGCAGCCCGGCGATCACCAGCGGCCGCGCCGGGACCCGCCAGCCCTTGCGGACGGCGGCGAAGCACAGCGCGAGCCCGGCGGTGCTCGCGACGATCCCCGCGACGACCAGCCCGATCACCAGGTACGGCGACGGATGGACGACCAGCGAGTACGGCGGCTGCCCCCGGGAGCCCTCCAGATCCGGCTCGAACACCGACGGGCCCAGCAGGGCGGTGCCGAGGAAGCAGGCGATGCCGACCCCGATGCCCCACAGCCCGCCCGTCCCGAGACGACGGGTCACGGGCGGCTGCCGCGGATCCGGCCGAGTCGCCGCACCACCGCCGGCTCGCGGACGGCGAGCGCCCGCGCCACGTCCCGGAACTGGCGGCCGCGGTGCAGCTGGGCGCGCCAGTCGGTGCCGGTGGCGCGGTGCGCGAGCGGCACCTCCACCTCCCGCACCCGGAACCCCTGCCGCAGCAGGTCGATGGTGAGCGCCGTCTCCACGCCGAACCCGGCGGCGAGCGGCAGCGCCGCGTCGAACGCGGCGCGAGTGAGGCAGCGCTGCCCGTTGAGCGGGGCGTCCGGCTCCCAGCCGGTGGCGCGGCGGATGCCCTCGCGGGACAGCCGCACCACGAACCCGTGCCCGCCGAGCTTCACGGTCGTGGTGAACACCGCGATCGTCATGTCGGCGTCGCCGGCCCGGACGGGCCGCACGAGCGGCGCGGCCTCGCGCGCGGTCTCGGCGAGGTCGGCGTCGAGGAACAGCAGGTGGCGGGGCTGGTCGCGGCCATCGTCGAGGAGCCGGACCGCCTCGGCGCCGGTCTCCATCGCGGCGCCCTTGCCGCGGTTGCGGCTGTGCCGCACGACCTTCGCGCCGGCCTCGCGGGCCACCCGGCCGGTGCCGTCGGCGGAGCCGTCGTCGACCACCACGACCAGGCCGGCGCCGGGCAGCTCCTGCGCGGCCTTGACGGTGGCCGCGATGCGGTCGGCTTCGTCCTTGGCCGGGATGATCACCGCTACGTCCTGCATATCCGCGATGGTAGTCGGGGACGGGCCCGGACGGGCGTGCGGCGCGGCATGCCGCCGCGAACCGTTACCGGCGCGCCCGCGCGGCGACCCCCGGGGTTCACCCCGCAGGCCGCCACTCGGTCGGTGGTCCGGCCGCCGGCGGGTCAGCCGGCGTCCAGCACCGGGGCCTTCTCCGTGACGGTGAAGACGGTGTCGAGCCCGGTGACCTGCAGGATCCGCCGGACGGCCGGGCGCGGGGCGGCGAGTTCCAGCGCGCCGCCCTGCTCCTTGAGCCGCTTCATGGCCGACAGCAGGACGTTCATGCCCGTCGAGTCGCAGAACTCGACGCCGCTCAGGTCGACCACGATGCGGGTGACCTGCTCGCGGAGCAGCCCCGCGAGGGCCGCCTGCAGCCTGGGTGCGGTGTACAGGTCCAGTTCGCCGGTCGCCGTAACGACGGCGTGACCTCCTTGAGACGCGGTCGAGACGTTTAGCTCCACGTCCGGCACACTATCTCGCGAACGGCGCCGGAGCCAGGCTGTTCGCCAAGTCCCGTGTGGCGTGGGCGTTTCCTGGGCGTGTCGGTAGCTTGCCAGCCCCATACGCTTTGCGAACTACGGAGGGTATTGTCGTGATTTCAGCCTTGCGGCGGCGCCGGACCCGCCCTGCGATCTAGGCGGTTCGCGCCGCACGCGGGCCCGGAGTGAGAGAGGCTGAGCGGGTGCAACAGAAGGCCGATCCGAGAGAGACCCGGCTGCGCGAGCGCCTGGAGGCGATCCGGACCCGCTCGGCGAAGTCCAGCTCGTGGCGGACGTCCACCCAGGTGCTGTACCGGCTGGTCAACCGGAACGGCTTCGTCCCCGTCCGGACGCGGCTGTCCCGCGAGGACCTCGCCTTCCTCGCCGGCGCCCGGGAGGAGGTCATCGCGTTCGCCGACCTCGGCGTCCGGCTGCTCGACCTGCACCGCCCGCAGGAGGCCGGCGGCATCACCAGCGACCCCGACCGCCCCATCCGGCGCTGCCGGGCCTGCATGTCCCGCTGGCCGTGCCCCACCTTCCGCACGATCTCCGACGCCATCGACACCTAGGCCGTGAGCGGGAGGCGGACCTCGAAGCGGCAGCCGGGGCCTTCGTTGGCGACGCCGATCCGCCCGGCGTGCGCCTCCACGATGCCGCGCGCGATCGCGAGGCCGAGGCCCGCGCCGCCGCCGGGGGTGCGGGCCGCCTCGCCGCGGAACGCGACGTCGAACACGCGCGGCAGGTCGTCCTCGGGGATGCCGCCGCACGCGTCGGCGACCGTCACCCGCGCCTCCCCCTCGCGCACCTCGCCGATGATCAGGACGGCGCCGTCGCCGGGGGTGTGCCGGATCGCGTTGACGACGAGGTTGCGGAGCGCCCGGCCCAGCTCGCCCGCGTCCACCTGCACGGGCAGCCCTTCGCGGACGTCGCCGCGCAGCTTCACGCCCTTGGCGCGGGCGAGCGCCTCGGCGCCCGCGACCGCCTCCGCGACCAGGTCGGCGAGGCCGACGCGTTCGCGGGACAGCCGCAGCGCCCCCGCGTGGATCCGGGACAGCTCGAACAGGTCGTCCACCATCTCCGTGAGCCGCTCCACCTCGACGCGGATGCGGCCGTGGTAGCGCTGGACGGTGTCGTCGTCGGCGACGACCTCGTCCTCCAGGGCCTCCGCCATCGCGCGCAGGCCGGCGAGCGGGGACCGCAGGTCGTGGCTCACCCAGGCGACCAGCTCGCGGCGGCTCGCCTCCAGGGCCTGCTCGCGCTCGTGGGACGCGGCCAGCCGCGCGTAGGCGGCCTCCAGCTCGCGGGACAGCTCGGCCAGCTCCGCGGGCAGCCGCGCGGCCGGCGGACGGAACGAGTCCGCCCGGACGGCCTCCACGAGCGTGCGGTTCGCGGCCACCAGGCGGCGCCCCAGCAGCACCGACACCGCCATCGCGACCACGCCGGCGGACGTCACCACGGCGAGGACGACCGCCCGGTCATGGTCGTTCAGGATCATCATGAACGAGATCACGATGATGCCGGAGATCGTCGCCAGCACGGTCGCGACGCCCACCACGATCAGCTGGGTGGCGACCGAGCGGCCGCGCAGCGCGTACAGGGCGGCGAGCGCCACCGCCGCGACGGTGAACGCGGCGAGCGCCGCGTACCAGATGACCCACAGCAGGTCCTCGAAGGGGATCACGACTCGTCCTCCGCCGCCGCGGGCGCGACCGGTTCGTAGCGGTAGCCGACGCCCCACACGGTCACGATGCGGCGGGGGGCCGTCGGGTCGTCCTCGATCTTCTCGCGCAGCCGCCGGACGTGGACGGTCACCGTGGAGGAGTCGCCGAACGTCCAGTCCCAGACGCGTTCGAGCAGCTCGTCGCGGGTGAACGCGCGGCGCGGGTTGCGCAGCAGGAACGCCAGCAGGTCGAACTCGCGGGACGTGAGCGCCAGCCGCTCGCCGCGCAGCCCCGCCTCGTGCGCGCCGACGTCCACGACGAGGTCGCCGTCGCGCAGCGGCCCGGACGGCTCGCGCAGCGGCCCGGACGGCCCGGTCGGCACCAGCGCGCCGCGCGCCCGGCGCAGCACCGACCGGACGCGCAGCGCCAGCTCGCGCGGGCTGAACGGCTTCGTCACGTAGTCGTCGGCGCCGGTCTCCAGCCCGACGAGCCGGTCGGTCTCCGCGCCGAGCGCCGTCAGCATCACGATCGGGACGGTCGAGGTCTCGCGGAGCCGGCGGCACACCTCCAGGCCGTCCATGCCGGGCAGCATCAGGTCGAGGACGATGAGGTCCGGCGGATGGTCGAGCGCCCTGCGCAGGGCGGTCGGCCCGTCCGCCGCCCGGACCACCTCGTGCCCGTCGCGGGTCAGGTACCGGGCGACGACGTCGGCCACCACCGGATCGTCGTCGACCACCAGGACGCGCCCGGAGGGGATCGGGGAGTTCACCCCTCAACGCTACGGTGCCGCCGGCGCCGCCCCGGGATTCCGTCACCACCCTGTAAGGACTCGGCCCCTGAGACGGGTCAGGGTGACGCTGCCGGGGACGTCAGGGTCGGGGTCCGCCGTGCGGTGGGGGCGAGGGCCGTCCGGGCTCGTTCCCAAGGGTGATGACCTCCGCGGGGCGGGCGCATACGGTGGAGGCATGGGTAAGACGATCCTGACCATCATCGGCGTGGTGCTCGCGGTATGGCTGGCGATGACCGTCATCGGCGCCGTCATCTCGATGCTGAAGTTCTTCTTCTTCATCGGACTCGTCGCCGTCGTCGTGGTACTCGCCGTAACCGTCGTGTCCAAAATGTCCAAAAGCCACTAGCAAGCAGCTCAATCCCCTTGCGGGGCGTCGCCGGTGACCGCATGATGCCGGATAACCAGGCGGTCATCGGCGAAGGGACTCAACCGTGCCGGGTCTGACAGAGGTGCTGCGCGAGCGCGCACGTTCACATCCCGATCGCGTCGCGTACATCGCGGGCGATGCCGAGGTCACGTTCCGTGACTTCGACCGGCGCGCCGACCAGGTCGCGAACGCGCTCGCGTCCGCGGGCGTGGGGCTGGGCGACCGGGTCGCGATCCTCGACAAGAACTCCCTCGAATACGCCGAGCAGTTGTTCGGCGCGGCGCGCATCGGCGCGGTCCAGGTCCCGGTGAACTACCGGCTGGCGCCCGACGAGGTCGCCTACATCGTCAACAACGCGCAGGCCAAGGTCTTCATCGTGGGGCCGGAGTTCGTCCCCGTCCTGGACGCGATCGCCGGCAAGCTGGAGCACACCGACCACATGGTGGTCATCGGCGGTTCCGGCCACGCCTACCAGGACTACGCCGCCTGGGTCGACGGGGCGCCCGACACCCCGTCCGACCACGTGCCCGACACCGCGGACGTGTTCGTCCAGCTCTACTCGTCCGGCACGACGGGCCTGCCCAAGGGCGTCATGCTGACGCACGACAACTTCCTCGCCGCGCTGAGCGTGACCACCGACGTGTGGGACATCGACGAGTCGTCCGTCCTGATGGTCGCGATGCCGATGTACCACGTCGCGGGCAACGTCCTCACGGTCTCCGCCATCTACAACAGCATCACGGGCGTCATCGCGCGCGAGCCCGACCCGACCGTGATCGCGCGGGACATCGAGCGGCACCGCGTCACGCACATCTTCCTCGTCCCGGTGCTGCTGCAGTTCATGCAGCTGATCCCGGAGGTCGCCGAGTGCGACCTGTCGAGCCTGCGGCTCATGCTGTACGGCGCGTCCCCGATCAGCGAGGACGTGCTGCGCGGCGCCATGCGGATGCTGCCGGGCACCGAGTTCATGCAGGTGTACGGGCTGACGGAGGTCACCGGCGCGATCACGATGCTGCCCGCCGCCGACCACGACCCGGACGGCGCGAACACCCACCGGCTGCGCAGCGCCGGCCTCGCCAACGCCACCACCACCCTGAAGATCGTCGACCCGGCGACCGGCGAGGAGGTGCCGGCCGGGCAGGTCGGCGAGATCCTCTGCAAGACCCCGCAGAACATGAAGGGGTACTGGGGGATGCCGGACGCGACCGCCACCGCGCTGTCGGACGACAACTGGTTCCGCACCGGCGACGCGGGCTACCTCGACGAGGACGGCTACCTCTACATCCACGACCGCGTCAAGGACATGATCATCTCGGGCGGGGAGAACATCTACCCGGCCGAGGTCGAGAACGTCCTGATGAGCCACCCGGACGTCTCCGACTGCGCCGTGATCGGCGTCCCGTCCGAGCGCTGGGGCGAGACGCCGAAGGCCCTGGTCGTCCTCACCTCGGATGTCTCCGAGCAGGACCTCATCGACTACTGCCGCGAGCACCTGGCCCACTTCAAGTGCCCGACCTCCATCGAGCGCCGCGACGAGATCCCGCGCAACCCCACCGGCAAGATCCTCAAGCGCGAGCTCCGCGCCCCCTACTGGCAGGGCAAGGACCGAGCCGTCCACTAACCCCACCGCCTCCGTTGACCTGCGGCGTGTTGTTGTTATCCCGTCGCTCATAACAACAACACGCCGCAGGTCAACGTGGCGCGTGCCGCAGGTGGGTTACTTGAAGCGGACCTCGGCGGACATCGGGCGGTGGTCGGACGTCGTGGTGCGGTCGGTCGGGACGCTGCAGGACACGGCGGCCGACTTGGTGATGAAGAGGTAGTCGGTCTTCTCGACCGCGGCGCCCTGCCAGTTCTGCCGCGTGTTCGCCCCCGTGCGGGACGTCCCGGTCTGGTCGCATTCGTCGTAGGCGGCGTAGAGCGGGTCGAGCGCGGGGCTGTCCGGACCCGCGGCGAAGTCGCCGCCGAGGAGGACGCGGCCGGTCCCGGCGATCTCGGCGAGGGCGCGGGTCTCCTTCTGCCGCCACTCGTCGCCCTCGGCCTGGCTGAGCTGGGTGACGCACACGCGGGTCGCCCAGGACGGGACCTCGCCGCACAGCGCGACGCGGGTCCGGCCGGGAGGCGCCGGGAGCTTGGCCTGGCGGGTCGCGGTGAGCGGCGCCTCGGTGCCGAGCGCGACACCGGCCCGCCCCTGGCCCTGCGCGCAGGACGACCCGTCGGGGGACGCGGCGAACGCCCACGTCCACGACCCCATGCTCTTCTTGAAGGTGCGCACGTGCCCTTCGCAGACCTCCTGGAGCAGGACGGCGTTCGTCTTGACCTTGCGCCCGCCGACCTCGGTGGCGTGCATCCGCTGGACGATCTGCTTGGTGAGCTTCGCCGGCGCCGTCTCGGACGGGCAGCCGGGCCCGCCGCAGACGTTCCAGGTGACCGCGTTGATCGTCACGGCCGGCGGGGGTTCGGCGGCGCCGTCGGCGTGGGCGGGGCCGCCACCGCCCGGCAGGCCCTCGATGCTCGCGCCGGCGGCGGCGATGGTGACGACCGCGGCGGCGGCGCAGACCGAGAGGAGCGGAATCAGGGCGCGGGGGGATCGCACACATTCTCCAGAATGGGGCTACTGCGGGGGGTGATGCCGGAATCTCACCACATCAAGATCGCATCCGCCACCGCTTCGCACGACCACGCGGTCACTCATGATCTGACGATCTTCCGCCGCGGCCCAGACTAGAGGGGCCCGGCGGATGCTCCCGCCGGGCCCCCGCCCGCTCGCCGGCGCTAGTCGAGCAGCGCGCCGACCGTGCCGGCGCCGACCGTCCGGCCGCCCTCGCGGATCGCGAAGCCGAGCCCCTCGGTCATCGCGACCGGCCGGCCCAGCTCGACGGCCATGTCGACGGTGTCGCCGGGCATGGCCATGCCGCCCGCGCCGCCGAGGTCGACGCCGCCGACCACGTCCGTCGTGCGGAAGTGGAACTGCGGCCGGTAGCCGTGGAAGAACGGCCTGGACCGTCCGCCCTCGGCGGCCGTCAGCACCCGGACCCGCGCCCGGAACCGCGCGTGCGGCCGGATCGCGCCCGGCGCGCCGACCACCTGCCCGCGCCGCACCTGGTCGCGCTTGACGCCGCGCAGCAGCATCGCCGCGTTGTCACCGGCCTCCGCGCGGTCCATGGCCTGCCCGAACGTCTCCAGCCCGGTCGCGACGGAGCCGAACGACGCGCCGAGGCCGACGACCTCGACCGCGTCCCCGAGCCGGATCGCGCCCTGCGCCACGACCCCGGTCACGACGGTGCCGCGCCCGGTGATCGTGAGGACGCTCTCGACCGGCATGAGGAACGGCTTGTCCAGCACCCGCCGCGGGACGGGCACGTAGCCGTCGATCGCGTCGAGCAGGTCGCCGATCCGGGCCGTCCAGTACGGGTCGCCCTCCAGCGCCCGCAGCCCGGACACCCGCACGACCGGCACCTCGTCGCCGGGGAAGCCGTACTCGGAGAGCAGCTCCCTGACCTCCAGCTCGACCAGGTCGAGCAGTTCGGTGTCGTCGACCGTGTCGGCCTTGTTCAGCGCCACCACGATGTGCTCGACGCCGACCTGCCGCGCGAGGACGATGTGCTCCCGCGTCTGCGGCATGGCCCCGTCCTGCGCGGACACCACGAGCACGGCCCCGTCCACCTGCGCCGCACCCGAGACCATGTTCTTCACGTAGTCGGCGTGGCCCGGCATGTCGACGTGGGCGTAGTGCCTGGTCGCGGTCGCGTACTGGACGTGCGCGACGTTGATCGTGATGCCCCGGTCGCGCTCCTCGGGGGCGCGGTCGATGCGGTCGAACGGCACCGCGGACGCCAGCCCCCGCTCGGCGAGCACCTTCGTGATCGCCGCGGTCAGCGTCGTCTTGCCGTGGTCGACGTGCCCCATCGTCCCGATGTTGATGTGGGGCTTGTCGCGCTCGTACACCTGCTTGGCCATCGGCCCTGTCCTCACTGGTGGATCCGGTGAGAAACCATGCTCGAAACCACCCCCCTCCGCTGGTTCTCCGGAAGGGCGGGACGGAGAGGGGTCAGCTTCGGACGAGCGCAGCGAACCGGGGGGCGTGGGGGGTCGTCCCCCCACAGGGAACGCGCTGGCCGTCGGCGGCGGCTGCCGAGAAGGCAGCCGGCACCGCGCTCAGCGGGGCGATGCCCGCGAGCGTCCTGGTGCCGGCTGCGAAGAACATGCCTCGGACACTACGGTCGACTTCCTCCGAAATCGACCGGTTTTTCATGACGGGCCGGTTAACACCCGGAGGGTTCGGCGTCGGGGCCGGGCTCCGGGGCCCGGTCGACGATCTCCGTGCGGATCAGGGCACTGGCGTAGACGGTGGTGCCCGGCGCACCGAAGCCGTTGCCCGGCTCGGCGACGACGGTGCGGGTGCCGAGGAAGCGGTGCGTCGCGCGGTCGAAGAGGAACTCGTCGCGGACGCCGTCCTGGACGCGGGTGACCGCGATCCCGTGCCGTCCGGCCGCGTCCACCCCGTCGTCGCGCAGTCGCACGCCGGGAATGTCGGCGATCGCCCGGAACAGTGCGGCGCGCACCTTCGGCGGCGCGGGCCGGTCGATGAGGTCGGACGCCGCGTTCCACAGCCGCTCTCCCCGGCCGCCCTCGCCCATGCCGTTCATGAGGTCGAGGAGGGCGTCCGGGTCGGCGGGGACGCCGCCCAGATAGGGGCGGTCGATCGGCGCCGCGGCCGGGCACGGGCCGACGGCCGTCTCGCCGTCCGGCGGAAGCCCCGCGCCCTTGATCGAGTTCTCCTGCCGGATCAGCCCGGTCCCCGCGCCGCCCGCCGGCAGCCAGGTCTCGGTGCGGACGCGGTACCAGCGGCCTTCGCCGGTGCGCCGCCGCTCCACGGTGTCCTGGTAGACGATCTGGCCGGGCCCGGGGACGGGGTCGCCCGACGCGGTGTCGGCGGCCTGGTCGAGGACCGCGGCCACGTTGGCCATCGGGGCGGTGTCCGGCCCGTCGAGCACGACCACCCCGAGCGCGGCGGCACCGGCGGTGGCGACGACCGCGGACAGCAGCAGCGGGCGCCGCCGCCGGACGGGCCGCCCGCCGAGCGCCCCTCGCCGCCAGCGCCGCTCGGCGCCGGTGACGTCGATGTCCTCGGGGACTTCGGAGCGCAGCCGCTCCACCAGCATCAGTTCATCCATCGTGGGGCTCCTCAGTCGGGATGGGGGACGCGGAGTCGCCGAGCGCGCGGCGGAGTTTCACCCGGACCCGGTTCATGCGGGACCGGACCGTCCCGGGCGGGACGCCGAGGGCCTCGCCGACCTCGTCGTAGGTCAGCCCGGCCCAGGTCACCAGCAGCAGCACCTCCCGCTGCGCGGCGGGCAGCGCGGCGATCGCGGCGGCCAGCGCCCGGGACCGCCGGCCGGCGTGGACGCGGCTCTCCACCGCGTCCGTGAACGGCTCGGTGACGGGGTCGACGCCGCCCTTGGCGAGCGCGCGCAGCGCCCGCACCTCGGCGCGGCGGTGCCGCCTGATCAGGTTGGACGCGATCCCGTACAGCCAGGGCCGCGCGTCCGGGCGGGCGAGGTCGTAGTGGGACCGCCGGTCGAAGGCGACCAGGAACGTCTCGGCGACGACGTCCTCGGCCGCGTCCCGGCCGAGCCGCCGCGCCGCATACCGCATGATCGCGGGGGCGTGCCGGTGGAACAGGCCGGCGAATCGCTCGGGCTCGGCCCGGGACGCGGCGATCAAGGACGCGTCGGGCTCGGGCGAGGATCTGGGCGGCGAGGATCTGCTCGTCGACAGCATGCTCATGCCTCTCGGTCGTGGTCGGTTCACCGGCTTTTGCCCGACCGCCCTCCCGCAGGTCCCCTCGATCTACGCGTCGCCCGCCGTCCCGCGCAGAAGGACGAACCCGGCGGCGGCGCCGGCGAACTGGAAGGCGGCGATCGCCAGCACCAGACCGACGGGCCCGATGGCGTCCGCCGCGGCGGCGGTCAGCGCGGCGCCCACCGCGGACGCGCCGATCTTGAGGCTGCCCGCCGTCGTGTTGACCTGGCCGAGCCGGTCGGGCGGCGACTCGCGCTGGCGCAGCATCAGCGTGGCCGCGAACACCGGCCCCTCCGCGATCCCCGCCGCGACGAACGCCGCCGTCGCCCACGGCAGCGACGGCGCCACGGCGAGCGCGGCGAGCGCCGCCCCGAACGCGACCAGCCCGGCGAGCATCACCGGCTCGGCGTGCCTCGGCGTCAGCCACCGGCTGGACGCCAGCGACCCGATCAGCGACCCGACCGCCAGCGCGACGAGCAGCCGCCCGCCCGCGCTCGGCGCGGCCCCGATGTGCTCGGCGAGCAGCACCGCCGTCACCGCGACGCCGCCGAACCCCGTCCAGGCGAGGGTGGTGGCCACCGTCAGCGCCCGCAGCACCCGTCCCTCGGCCAGCACGACGAGCCCGCCCGTGATCACCGAGGCGATGCCGGGACGCTCGGACGGCGCCGCGTCGCCCGCCTCGGTCGCCGCACGCAGGTCCTGCCCCGCCTCGATCCCGGTGGCCGCGCCACCGGCGCCGGGCCCGGGAAACGGGAGGAGGGGCAAGGTGAGCAGGCCGAGAACGCCGACGGCGACCACGGCCGTACCCGCGTACTCGCCACCGGCCAGCGCCGCCAGGCCCGCCGCCAGGCCGGGGCCCGCGATGCCCGCGAGGTTGTAGCTGGACGCCTCCAGCCCATAAGCGCGCGAGAGCCGTCCGGCCGGGACGAACCGGGGCAGCAGGCTGGTCAGCGCGACGACGATCGGTTCGGTGCACCCGATCACGGCCGCGACGCACAGCGCGAGGTAGAGCGGCGAACTCCCGGCCATCACCAGCAGCAGCCCGGTCGCGGCGGCGTAGCAGCCGGCCAGCGCGACCGCGACGGAACGCGGACGCCCCACCCGGTCCAGGGCGTTCCCGATGATCGGCCCGCTGAGGACGTACGGCAGCGTCATCGCGGTCTGCAGGTAGCCGGCGGTGGCCGCGTGCCCCGTCCGCGCCTGGACGGTCAGGACGAGCGCCGTCGCGACACCCTCCGCCGACACGCGCAACATCGTCGCCGACGTCAGGTGGAGCGGCAGCGCCGCATTCCGTCCGATCACGCTCGAATGCTGGCACATAGACTGCGAAGAGTGACGGCAGCGAAGGCAGTGCACGAGCACCGGGTCACCAGCGAGGTCGGACGGCTGCGGACCGTCCTGCTGCACCGCCCCGGCGCGGAACTGAAACGCCTCACCCCGCGCAACAGCGACAAGCTGCTGTTCGACGCGATCCCGTGGGCCGGCCGCGCCCAGGAGGAGCACGACGCGTTCGCGGAGGCCCTGCGCTCGCGCGGCGTGGAGGTCCTCTACCTGACCGAGCTGCTGCAGGACGCCCTGGAGTACGAGCCGGCCCGCGAGCAGGCGATCGCCGACGCCACCGTCGACCTGCGCCTGGGCGACCAGCTCCGCCGCATCGTCGAGGACTGCCTGCGCGACCTCGACCCGGAGAACCTCACCCAGACCCTGATCGGCGGCCTGGCCCACGAGGAGCTGAAGTCCGGGCACGGCCTGGTCTACCGCCTCATGGACACGCTCGACTTCATCATCGACCCCCTCCCCGGCCTGCTGTTCACCCGCGACAACAGCACCTGGATCGGCGACCGGGTGGCGGTGACGAGCCTCGCCATGGAGGCCCGCCGCCGCGAGTCCGCCCTGACCGCCCTCATCTACGCCCACCACCCCCGCTTCGCAGGCGTGGAGCCGGTCTACTCACCGTCCCTGGAACACGTAGAGGGAGGCGACGTCCTCCTGCTCTCCCCAGGCGTAATCGCGGTGGGCACCGGAGAACGAACAACCCCCGCGGGCGTGGAACGCCTGGCCCGCCAGGTCTTCAAGGCGAACCTGGCGCACACCGTCCTGGCGGTGCCCATCGCCCAGGAACGAGCGACCATGCACCTGGACACCGTCTGCACCATGGTCGACGTGGACACGGTCGTGATGTATCCACCGGTCGCGCACTCCCTGATGGCCCACAAGGTCACCCTCACCAACGGCGACCTGCGCGTTTCAGAGCCGCGTCCCTTCCTGGAAGCCGCCGCCGAGGCGATGCGGCTCGACCGCCTAAAGGTCATCGACACCGGCCTGGACCCCGTGACGGCCGAACGTGAACAATGGGACGACGGCAACAACACCCTCGCCGTTGCACCCCGCCTTTGCGTCGCCTACGAACGCAACATGGAAACGAACGCCCAGCTAGAGGCCTCGGGCATCGAAGTGATCCGCATCAGCGGCAGCGAGCTGGGCACCGGCCGAGGCGGCCCCCGCTGCATGTCCTGCCCCACCCTCCGCGACGACATCTAACGGCGGCCCCCAGAACGCACGAGCGACGCCTGGACGCCGCAACGGCGCACGGGATGCGAAGACTCGTGTGGTCGAAGGCGCACAGGGGAGCAAGGTGCGCTGGGCGGAAGGCACGCAGCGACCCCAGGCGCGGGGCCTCGGCCACGCGCGGACAGTAAGACAGACGTCCTGAAGCTGAGGTCGCGGGGAGCGGGACGTTGCGATCGCGTCCGAAGGCAGGTTCGAGCGAAGCAAGAACCTGATCGCGAAGCGAGCCGCTAGGCGAGTCGAAAGCGATGCCAGCGATCGCCGTGTTTTTCGACGATGGAGGGCCGCCAAGGCCCGAAGGAGGAGAAAAATACAATAAATAGAGCTCGGGCGGTGTCGACGGGGGCACGACAGCGCCCGAGCTTGGAGAGGACCATACAAGGTAGGGCGGGGTTCCTTCCAGGCGGGGTCCTCCTATGCCGGATATGCCCTACTTGGAGCAGTTCTATTCGTGGTTCCGTTGTAGAGATCTTCGTCCGGTTCATCCAGGAGGTCGGGGAAGTCGGCCAGATCAGGGACCGCGTGCATCCCCACCGGGTCGGACGTCCCGCTCCCGCTCGCGGACTTGGGCGCCCGCACGACGGCCCAGACCGTGGTGGCGCCGTCCTCGTGGCGCACTCCCCAGCCCTCGGACAGGGCCTCAACGATGCCGAGTCCGCGCCCGCCGAGCGAGGACAGCGTGCCCGGGCCGCGCCTGGGCTCGGTCATGGCGCCCCCGTCGCTGACCTCGAGTTCGAGGACGTCGCCGCGGCGCAGCCAGCAGACCCTCACCTGGCCCGACGGCAGCGGCCGCGCGTGCCGGAGGGCGTTGCTGATGAGCTCGCTGAGGATGACGCTGGCGTCGTCCACGACCGTCTCGTAGACCCCCGAGTCGGCCAGTTCCGAGCTGAGGCGCCTGCGGGCGACCGCGACGCTGGACGGTGCGTGTGGCAGCAGTACGACGCTCGACGCCCTCACCTCCCCGTGGTTCCGCTTACTCGGACGAGTCCCGCCGTCGCTCTTCCAGTACGACCGAAATGCCCTGATGTACGCGACCGGAAACCCGGACGATCCAGTCCATCACCTGCACAACGAGTCACCGGCCGTCCGGTCACGGTGATCACCCCCGGAACGGAATCTCGTCACCAACGGCAACCATCAAAGGATCTATCCAGCCAACGGCGGACTTACTCCTCGCGCGCGCGTTTCGTCCATCACACCCCGCGGTCACCGTACTTTCTCGCATCCGCCAAGGTTGCCACCCGTCGAGACCGCTGAACGCCCAGGTCACAACGGTCTCACCCGGCCGCCGGGGAGGGAGTGTCGTCACGGTGAGTAACCGAAACCGGTCATCGGGCGCCGCGCAGCACGAGCCGCATGCAGGTTCCGTCGCCCGCACGCGCACCACCTGCGGGTCCGCGGCCGTCCGCGGACCGGAGAAGCGCGTTCGGACGGCCGATGGCCCGTTCCATTTCTGGTACTTCGCGGCTTACCGGCACTTTGCGTGATTGTGTGTGACTTATCTCACGTTCGGCCGGATGAGCTGAGATTCTCCCGCCCTGTGCCTCCGTCAGCCGTTTGACGATGTAGAGCCCGAGCCCGATGCCGCCGAAGCGCCGCCGGTCGCCGGCGTCGCCCTGGACGAACCGCTCGAAGATCCGCTCATGGTCGCCGGGCGGGATGCCGATCCCCTCGTCCACGACCGTGACGACGATGTCGGAGCCCTCGCAGCGGGCGCGGACGCTGACCGTCCCGCCGTCCGGGGAGTACTTGAACGCGTTCTCCAGCAGCTGCCCGAGCACGATGTCGGTCGCCATCGCGTCCCCCCGGCAGGGCGGCAGGTCGGGCGCGATCTCCAGCTCCACGCGGTGCAGCGGCGACAGGGACCGGAACCCGCCGACGACGCCCTCCAGCACCCGGGTCAGGTCGAACGCCTCGATCGTCACGGCCAGCTCGTCGGCGCCCGCGCGGGAGCCGAGCAGCAGGTGCTCGACCAGCCGGCCGAGGGACTGGGCGCGCTCGGCGATGGTGGCGACGGCGGTGCGCCGGTCGTCGTCGGCCATCTCGTCCCACCGGTTGACCAGCGTGGACGCGAAGCCCTGCACGACCGTGATCGGGGTGCGCAGCTCGTGGCTGGTCGTCGCCAGGAACAGGTCCTTGGCCTCTTCGAGCGCCTTGGCCTCGGACACGTCGCGGAAGTCGACGACCAGCTCGCCGGTCTCCTCGATCTCGGCGGCCAGCACGTTCAGCCACGTCCCGGACTCCAGCCGGAACGTGAGCATCTCCCCGAGCCCCGGCATGTCGAACGGCAGCGGGTGCCCGATCGCGGCCTCCGGCGGGATGCCGGTGAGGGCGTGCGCGGCCGGGTTCCACTGCCGGACGACCAGGTCGTGGTCGAGGACGGCGATGCCGTCCGCGCTGGAGTCGATCACCGCCCGCTCGTGCGCCCGCTGCCGGACGACCTCCGCGTACGCGACGGCGTTGCCGACCGCGACGCCGGCGTGCCCGGCGAGCAGTTCGAGCAGCTCCAGCTCGGTGTGCCCGGCCTTGCTGCCGGAGAACAGCGCGTAGAGCGCCCCGTAGGGCCGGTTCTGCAGGTAGGACAGCCCGAGCGCGATCGTGTGCAGACCGGGCAGCTCGGACCAGATCAGGTCGCCGAGGCGCCGCTCGCCGGTCGCGAGCTTGACGGTCTTGCCCGACCGCAGCAGCTCGCCGACCAGGCTGGGCCGCAGCTCGGCCGACCGTCCCCGCATGTGCTCGGGCAGGCCGGACATGCTGACCAGCCGCAGTCGCTCGCCCTCGATCCGGACGAACCCGCCCGCATCGGCACCGGTCAGCTCGATCAGCGCGGTGGTGATCCGGTCGAGGACGACGCCGAGGTCGAGTTCGGCGTTCAGGTCGGCGACGATGTCGTTCAGCCGCCGGACGAGCCGCGCCCGCTCGGTCATGTGGTGCTGGACGATGTCGTCCTCCTCGACCGGGTGGTACACGCCCACCCAGCCGAGCAGCGTCCCGCCCGGGTCCTTCAGCAGGCTCGTGTCGATGCGCACGTCGATGAGGCGGCCGTCCCGGTGGAAGCGGCGGGTCGCGATCGAGATCTGCCCGTTGTCGCCCTCGCCGGCGGGCCGGGTGAGGAGCCGCTCCTGGACGGCGTTGTGCTCGGCCTTCAGCTCGTGCGGGACGATCGGCGGGACGCGCCCGATCATCTCCGCGGCGCTCCAGCCGAACATGCGCTCGGCGGCCGGGTTCCACACGGTCACCCGATGCCGCTGGTCAACGGCCACGATGGCGTCGGCGGCGCTCTCGATGACGGCCCGCGCGATCGGATCGTGGACGTGCTGGTACACGCCTGTCATCGTGCCACCGGACTCCGGCACGGCGCCGGGTAACTTGCATCGAAAATTGCCACGTGAACCTTACCTTTTGGTAAGGCTACCGTCTGGTAATCCTGCCGATGAGCAGCGCGGCGGCCCCCGCGACCAGGAACGACAGCAGCGAGGCGCTCATCCAGCTCTGCGGGGCGAAGTGCAGCGCGTCCTGGACGTCCCGCCAGAAGTCCGCCCAGCGCTCGACCGTGCCGGGGTTGATCAACTGGTAGACGGTGAACCCGATCGCCCAGGCCGCGATCATCCCCCACCGCGACGGCGCCCGCCGCGACACGTCCCATCCGTCCAGGTCGGCCGCGGCCTCCCCCTTGGACAGGGTCACCGCACCGGAAGAGGCGGCGCGGTCGCGGCGGCGTCCGAGGAAGAAGTCGGCGGCCAGGACGCCCAGCATCGGGACGAAGACCGAGCCGATCAGCGTCAGGAAGCCCGCGTAGTCGTCGATGTCCAGGACCAGCGCGAGGACGGTGATGCCGGCGCCGAGCAGCACGCTCAGCACCCGGCGGTCGGCGCGCGGGAAGAGGTTCTGGATCGACACGGCCGTGGAGTAGGTGTCGGCGAACGACTGGTCCGCCTCCCGCAGCACGAAGATCGCGAAGAACACCACGCCGAGCGAGGCGCCGAGGAACGGGTCGAACACCCGGCCGGTGTCGCCCGCGACCAGCGCGAGCGCCAGCAGGCCGAGCACGTAGGCGATGATCTGCGTGACCGAGTAGCCGACGGACGCCGCGCCGAACGCCGCCCGTTCCGTCCGGGAATGCCGGGTGTAGTCGGCGGCGACCGGAACCCAGGAGATCGACACGGCCAGCGCCGCGTCCGCCCCGATCCAGAAGCCGCCCCACGAGCCCTCCGTGAGGTCGGGCAGCGGCTGCCGGACGAGCTCCACGTAGAAGTAGACGAGCGCGATCGCCACCGCGACCGTCACATACCGGCGCAGAAGCCGCACGGACCCGAGCGGCCACACCGTCAGCACGGTCGTGATCGCACCGGCCGCGACGACGTAGCCCCAGCGGGGCACCCCGTCCCACAGCTCCTGCGCGGCGTCCGCGATGACGATCAGCTCGAACGTCCCCCAGCCGATGAGCTGCGCGATGTTCAGGACCGTCGGCGCGTACGACAGCCGCGCGCCGAACAGGCCGCGCAGCAGCACCATCGCGGGCTGGCCGGTGCGGGCCCCCGGGACCGCGGCGAGGCCCAGCATCAGCCCGCCGATGATCGTGCCGACGGCCATCGCGACGATTCCGGCCATGATGGAGATGGTCGGCCTGCCGTCGCCGTCCGGCGCCAGCACCGTGTAGGCGCCGGAGAAGGCCAGCAGGCTGACGCCGAGGTTGGCCCAGAACGCGCTCTGGTCCCAGAACCCGAGGACCTTGGGGGCGGGCTCATCGAGAGTGAAGGGGGCCTCGTCGGCGGGCCGCTCGCCCCGAGGGCGCTTTTCGACATCGGACGTCACGGGACACGCTCCCTACGCCGGCATTACCCGGACAGGTTCATGCGGTCGGCGACGCCTTGGAGGCCGCCCTCTCAGCCCGGCTCTGGCCCGAGCTCCCGCGGTTATCGGTCAGACCCGATCGTACAACCGACGGTCATCTCCCCCAAGGGGACGATCACGCCACATAGGGCGGGACGTCGCCGGTGCCCTCCAT
Source organism: Actinomadura chokoriensis (assembly GCF_039529475.1). Lineage (NCBI taxonomy): Bacteria > Bacillati > Actinomycetota > Actinomycetes > Streptosporangiales > Thermomonosporaceae > Actinomadura > Actinomadura chokoriensis. The sequence continues at coordinate 145,661 of NZ_BAAAMW010000003.1, forward strand.
CGGACGTCCGGCCTCGGCCCAGCTCTTCATCCCGCCGTCGACGTTCTTCGCCAGCCAGCCCGCCTGGTTCAGCGCCACCGTCACCTGCGCGGACCGCTGCCCGGACCGGCAGATCACGAAGACCTCCCGGTCGCGCGGGATCTCCCCGGCGCGGTCGCCGAGCTGCCGCATGGGGATGTGGACCGCCTCGGGCGCATGGCCCGCGTCCCATTCGTCCTGCTCCCGGACGTCCAGCAGATAGCCGTCCCGCGGAACGTCGGCCGCGTCGACGCCCGGCACGTCTTCCCCGAAAATCATCACACCCCCATGGAACCGCGCGAACCCGCCTCGCGTCGAATCACGTATGCGGTATCGGACGCTCCTGTTCGCCGCGCCCGGGCTGGCCATGCTCCTGACCCTGGCCGCCTGCGGCGACGAACAGGCCAACGGAAACCCCGCCGAAGCGCCGTCCGGCACGACGTCCGTTCAGCCCTCCGGCACGCCCGCCGACTCACTGACCATCTCCGTCAGGGCCTCCGCGGAGGCCCCCGCCAAGACCTGGACGCTGACCTGCGATCCCCCTGGCGGTACCCACCCGAAGGCCGCCGACGCATGCGCGTCCCTGACCAAGGCCGAAGACCCCTTCAAACCCGTCCCGAAGGACCAGATGTGCACCAAGATCTACGGCGGCCCTGAGATCGCCACGGTCAAGGGCACCTGGCACGACAAGGCCATCGACACCACGTTCACCCGCCAGGACGGCTGCCAGCTCCACCGCTGGACCGAAGTGGCGCCCGTCTTCGGCAACGTCCCAAAGGTCCGCTGACCGAGCCCTCCCCGTTCCGGTTCGGTCACCCGAGTTCAGGCCCCGGCGCCCGCCGGGGCCTGACGCCGCCGCGCAGCCACCCCGGGCGGACCAGCCCCGTCTCGTAGGTCAGGACGACGAGCTGCGCGCGGTCGCGGACCCCGAGTTTGGCCAGGATGCGGCTCACATGGGTCTTGACGGTGGCCGGCGACACCACCAGCCGTCCGGCGATCTCCTCGTTGGACAGCCCCTGGGCCACCAGCGCCAGGATCTGGTGCTCGCGGGCGGTGAGCGCCCCCAGTTCCGCGGCGGCCGGCGGAGGCGCGATCCGGGACGCGAACTCGCTGAACAGCCGCCGGGTCACCCTGGGCGCCAGCAGCGCGTCCCCGCGGGCGACGGCCCGGACGCCCATGATCAGCTCCAGCGGTTCGGTGTCCTTCACCAGGAAACCGCTGGCACCGGCCTCGATCGCCCCGTAGACGTAGTCGTCGAACTCGTAGGACGTCAGGATCATCACCCGGACGTCCCGCAGCCGCGGATCGCCGGTGATGCGGCGGGTGGCCTCGATCCCGTCGAGGACCGGCATCTGGACGTCCATGAGGATCACGTCGGGGCGGAACTCCACGGCCTGGCGCACGGCCTTCTCGCCGTCCCCGCACTCGGCGACGACCTCCATGCCGTCCTCGTCCTCAAGGAGCGCCCGGAAGCCCGCCCGCACCAGGACCTGGTCGTCCGCCAGCGCCACGCGGATCACGCCGTCTTCTCTTCCACGCAGCGGCCCGGCCTCGTCACGCCCCGACCGTAACGACGCAGGGCGGCCGCGTAACCCTCTCTACGCAGTATTCGAGAAGTACTGCCGCCGTAGTAGCCACCGCCTACTCGGCGCGCTCACAGCCAGCCGCCGAGGCTGCGGCGCCGGTGAACATCTGCGACAGGAACTCGCCGTAGCCGTCGCCCGTGCCCGAGGGCAAGACGTGCATGGCAGCCGCAGGAAGTGTCCGTTCATGTCGTCCGGGAAGGGGGCCGGTATGGCGGGGGACGACCTGCGAAGTGTGGTCAAGGGGCGGGTCTGGCGGCCGGATGATGACGGGTTCGATGCGGCGCGCAAGGCCTGGAATCTGGCGGTCGACCAGCCGGTGGCGGCCGTGGTGGAGGCCGCGGACGCCGAGGACGTGGCCGCGCTCGTCCGGTACGCGCGGCGATCGGGGTCCACGGTGACCGCGCAGGCCAGCGGCCATGACGCCTCGGGTGACGTGGAGGGTGCGATCCTGCTGCGCACCGGTCGTCTTGACGGCGTGCGGGTGCGCGCGTCCGAACGGGTGGCTCGGGTGGGCGCGGGAGTGAACTGGGGGCGGGTCCTGTCGGAGGCCGGGCCCCATGGCTTGATCGGGCTGGCGGGCAGCTCACCGGTGGTCAACGTGGCCGGTTACACGCTGGGCGGGGGTTTGTCCTGGTTCGGACGCAAGTACGGCTGGGCCGCCGACAGCGTGCGCGCCTTCGACATCGTCGACGCCGACGGAGACCAGCGCCGGGTGACCGAGACGTCCGACCCCGAGCTGTTCTGGGGGCTGAGGGGCGGCGGAGGCGACTTCGCCCTGGTGACGTCGCTGGAGTTCGATCTGTATTCGGCGCCCCGCGTGTACGGCGGGAGGGTGATCTGGCCGGACGCGCACGGCGGCGAGGTGTTCGAGCTCTTCCGAGAGATCACCAAAGGCGCGCCGCCCGAACTGGCCGTCTGGTTCAGCCGGTTCGCCTTCCCCGGAGCCCCGCCCATGGTCGCACTGGACATGACCTACCTGGGCGACCCGGGCGAAGGCGCCGAACTCGTGCGGAGGCTCGACGGGATCGACGGCGTGATCAGCGACAACCGCGGGCTCGTGGCGGTGGCCGACCTGGGCGACATCGCCGGCGAGTCGACCGCCCCGACCGCCGGGTTGATCCGCGCCGAACTGCTGACGCGCCTGGACGAGGGCCTGGTCACCGAGCCGATCGACCCGCTGATCTCCATCCAGCTCCGGCATCTGGGCGGTGCGCTGGCCGAACCCGCCTCCGGCGCAAGCGGACCGCTGGCCGAGCCGTACCTCCTCCAGATGACCGGCGTCGGCCCTGACCCGAACCTCGCACACGCCACCCGCACCCGCCAACGCCACCTCGCCGAGCGATTCGCCGCCGTCATCACCGGCCGCAAGCCCTACACGCTGCTGACCCGGGACGAATCCGCCGCCAACGCGTTCCCCGAACCAACCCTCACCCGCCTACGCGCCCTAAAACGCTCCCGCGACCCGCACAACACCTGCCGCGCCAACCACCCCGTCCTCAACCAGTGACGTCAGCCGTGACCGCAAGAGCCCCATCCCCAAGGGCGCCGACACCGTCCGCAACTTGCTCAGAATCTCGAGTTGCCCGGCTCAGGCAAGTAGCAGTCGAAGCAAACTTGCCTGGATGGCCAACTTTCCTCAAGGAGAAAAGTTGGCCATCCAGGCAAGTTTGCCTGAGCGCGGCCAGGACCCGCATGCCAAGATGGCAGGGTGGGCTTCGACGACTTGACTCCGGACACGCTCCTCGAGCGGGGGCTGACAGTCTTGCGTGACCTCCTCGGCTCCGGCTGGCAGGTCACCGTCCAGCCCCCCACGCGAGAGGCGAAGGGGGGCAACCCCTTGGACGCTCTAGTCGAGGTGAAGGCGGATGGCGACAGCGTCTTGACGCAGTTGATGATCGACTTGAAGATGAGCGTCTCCGCCCGCCTGGTGGAGGAGCAGTTGCTGCCCAAGTGGAGCTTGCTGCAACAGGTGAACCACTACACGAACCTTGTGGTGGTCGCCCCCTGGATCTCGCCGCGCGTTCAGGAACTCCTACGCGAGTACGGCATCGGATATATCGATCTCACCCGCAACGCATCCCTGCGTGTCTCCCGGCCGGCCATCACCATCTACACCCAGGGCGCAAGCCGCTCTCCCCGGTCAAGGACCGCCAAAAGCAGCAAGGCAACTCTGGCCGGACTCAAAGCCGGCCGTCTTGTACGGCTCCTCGCCGACGTCACGCCGCCATACCGCGCTACAGAACTCGCCGAGGCAGCCGAGCTCAGCCTGCCCTACGTCTCCCGGCTTCTCGACACCTTGGAGGACCAACTACTGATCCGCCGTGATGGCCGAGTCATCACCTCCGTGGACTGGCCGCAACTCCTGCGCGTCCGTGCCGATCACTACCGCCTTCTGCGGCATAACCCTTACACGAGGATGATCGCCCCGAACGGCGTCGAAGCAGTGTTCAAGGCCCTGCGCGCACTCCCCGAGGAATCCAGGCGGCAGATCGTCCTAACTGGGTCATACGCCGCACGCACGGTGGCGCCCTTGGCTGTGGGTGGACAGTTGATGTTCTACCACCCCGCCGGTAGCCCACGCCTGCCCGACGAGATCGGAGACGAACTACGGCTGTTGCGGGTCGACAAGGGGGGCGATGTGCTTCTCCTGCGGGCTCACGATCCGGTGGTTTTCGAGCGGACCGCAGACCACAACGGCATCCGCAGGGTCGCTTTGAGCCAGCTTGCCGTGGATTGTCTCTCCGGCCCCGGTCGAATGCCCGCAGAGGGACAAGCCGTCCTGGGCTACATGGAGAAAAATATCTCTCTGTGGCAGTTGGACCGACTGCCATCCTGATCAGGTCCTCTGGTCCTAAGATCGAACGCCGAAAGCAATCAGCCGGCCACAGTAAGGCATGTGGCCGGTCAGAGAAGCGGAGGAGTTCGACATGGCCAAGGCCCCTGAGGGCCTCGACCGGAACCAGCTGGTCATCGCTTCCCGGCGGGTTCTACTCGACGGCCTCACCGCCCTCCACCCGCACCTGGAGGCGCTCACCGTTGTCGGAGCCCAAGCCGTCTACTTGCGTACGCCCGGCGCCTCTATGCAAGCCGCCCCCTTCACCTCCGATGCCGATCTGAGCCTCGACCCTGCCGCGCTGGATGATCAACCGCTTGTCGACGAAGCGCTGCGGACTGCGGGATTCACCCTCAAACAGGACAATCAGCCGGGCCTGTGGGAACGCACCGAGCAGGTTGACGACCAGGACGTCCCAATTGAGCTGGACATCCTGGTCGGCAAGATTCTCACCAAGACCGGAAGCAGGAGCGCCAAGATCCCGCCGCACGGGAAAATGACCGCACGCTGGGTCACCGGTCTGGAGGCGTGCGCCGTCGACCGCTCCCCAATGGTGATCCCGAGTCTCGACCCAGCAGATGAGCGCAGCGTGACTGCCAACGTCGCCGGCCCCGCAGCCCTCCTGATCGCCAAGGCGTACAAGATCGCCGACCGTCACGCCAAGGCCCACACCCACCCGGACCGCCTCACCAACAAGGACGCAGGCGATGTCTACCGGATCATGGCCACCGTACCTATCCGTGAAGTAGCCAAGACCCTCACCGCCCTCGTCCAAGACCCTCGCGTAAGCCCCATCGCATCGGAAGGATTCGAACTACTCCGCCAACTCTTCGGCGGGGCCGACACACCTGGCGTCAGCCTGGCTGTCGAAGCACACACCGGTGACGTTCCTGAGGAAACGATCCGCCTCGCGGCACCCGCCTACATCAACCGCTTGACAACGGAGCTGGCCAACCTCTGAGGGTCCGGCCCGTGCCACAGCCAACGCCCTCGATGGTGGCCGATCCGTCCAGGTCAACCAAGTCTCCGACGATGCCGCTCGTGACCTCGACCTAGGTGCCGTCACGCTCGATCAAGGCGGTCCGCCTTCACCTGCTGTGTAAACCTGCGCCACGTGGCGGGGGCAAAAGCGAGACTCGGCCCGTCCGGGTCCTTGGAGTCTCGTACGCCGATGTTCGCCGAGAGAGCAGCGACTTCGACGCAGTGTTCGCCGCTGGTGCTGTGGGAGGAGCGGCGCCATGCCCGGCTGGGCGTCTCAGTCATCTGTGATCTCCCTTGCTGCGCGCTGGATACGCGCCCGTGATTCGTCCGGGGACATCGCCAATTGGGACAGTTTGTCAAAGGTCACTCTACGACGTGCCACATCGTCGGCGGATTCCAGATAGATGTCCCCGCCCGGCGTCTCCAGGTACGCGATGTCAGGGTCCAGCCCGGCCTCGAAGGTCAGTATGACGAAGGCTCCGTTGAGGCCGGGATGGCGGCCGCGGTCGAACGGGAGCACTTGCAGCGTCAGGCGGGGGCGGTCGGCGTCTGCCAGCAGAGAGTTGAACTGGGCACGCATCGTCTCGGCCCCACCGACCCTGCGATACAGGATGGATTCGTCAAGGACGACCTGAATCTCCGGGGTGTTGGGACGGCTCAGGATCGATCGTCTGGTCATCCGAGCCGCAACACGGCGTTCGATGTCCGAGGCGTCATCAGTGAAGGCCATAACGACTTCACGTGCGTAGTCGGGAGTCTGCAGAGGGCCTGGTACGACCTGCGGCTGCCAGTCGCGGATTTGGGACGCCTCGTCCTCCAGGGACAGGTAGGTGCCGGCGAAGATGTCGCGATAGGCCGTCCACCAGCCACGCTTCCAGGCGTCCTTGGCCAACTGGAGCAGAGCGTCACGTCGGGGGCTGGTGATGCCGTAAAGGTCCATGACCGCGTTGAGGTCATGGCCGCTGGCCTTGGTGAGGGCGCGCTCGATGCGCATGACCTTCTGACGGCTCCAGCCGAGGCGGCGGGCGACATCCTCTGGGCGCAATCCGGCCTGTTCGCGTAGTTCGCGCAGTTCTCTGGCCAGGCGTCGGCCGCGGACGGTCGGGCTGTGTGGCTGGACCATGGACCGCAGTCTGCCCTCCGTCCTTGCAAATTGCAGGGTGTTTGAGGAGTCTCCAACATAATTTCCGTAGACCATTGTGATCATGGACTGTACATAGTCATTATTACGCAAGACCACAGACGGTGATTCAACGGTCACGGTGTGGGAGTGGACGGCGGGTGTGTTCGCTCGTGCGTCCGAAGTCGTCGCGCGGCCGGGTCCTGGATTGGAGCCCTGGCCCGGCCGCGCGGCCTCACCCTCGAAAGGGAGGTACGGATGAGGATAGCTCCGAACCCGGGGGCGCAGCCTGCCCGGCAACCCGCCGATACATCGGCCGACGCGCTCCCCATGGACACCGACCAGGTCAAGCGGGACTTGGAGCGCCTGTTCCCTGGAGTGATCGCATGGTTCGGCGGCTCCACCGGGCGCTGGTGGGCGATGCTGGGCGATCGGCTTCTGGAGGCGGGGAGCCCGCGTGAGCTCGCGGACATGATCCGTGGGACGGTCTGCGTCCGTCCGGCAAAGCGGGTGGTCGTGCCGCAGGCGAGGCGGGCGAGCGTCCCGTCGCCCATGGGTGCGCCAAACCGGCGCGGCCTCGGCGGGTATGTCCGGTGACGGGTTCCTACCTGGGCCGTCCTATGGAGCTGTACGCGTGGGACGTCCGGTCTGGTGGTGGTGGGCGGGGTGGCGTTACTGACGACCGGGTCAAGGCGATCAGGGACGTCCACGACGCGCTCCGCGAGGTGGAGGGCGGTGCGCGCGGGGTGGTGCGACGTGTCGGGCTGTCGCCGGCCGGGTTCGCGAAGTACGTCGAGCTCGGTCACGTCGGCGAGGCGTGGCGGGACGAGACGACCGGCGCGGTGACGTGGCGGGACATGTGAACGCGGCCGATCACCTCGGCGCCTTGGGCCAGGTACTCGCCGCGGCGGGCTGGTCTACGCGGGCGCGGTATGACGACGTCCCGCCGGTACTGCTCGTTCTCGCGTCCGGGGTCGACGTCTGCGTGAGCGTCAAGGCGGGGACGGGTGGCGTGCCCTGGTTCATCTCGTCCGGCGGAGATCCGTTGCGGCCATGCCATGACCTCGCCGGCACGGTCGTCGAGATCAAGGCCCGATCGGTTGCGTTCCCCGCCGTGTCCGTTGATCCAACCCGACGGCATGCGCTGGGGAGACTCCGCAGACTCGGGCGAACATTCCGATAGTGCGGTGGCGGCATCGCGGGGCGCGGTGCCGCCACCTGGGGCGTTAGATCCAGCCGCCGAGGCTGCGGTTTTGGGAGACGGCTGTGTCGAAGGCCAGGGGGCACGCCAGGATCAGGGTGCGCATCGGTTCGGGTGGCTGGACGTGCATTTGGAGGACGTAGCGGTCGGCGCCGGTGAACATCTGCGACAGGAACTCGCCGTAGCCGTCGAAGCCTCGCTGCATGCGGGCCAGCTCCTGCTGCTGCCAGTCGGTGACCCGGCCGCTCAGCAGCTCGTAGTAGCCGATCTGCTGCTCCTGGGCGGTCAGGATCTCCCAGCCGCGCAGCGCGCGCTTGCGCAGGTGGCCGATGAGGCCGCCCTGCGGGGTGAGCACCTGCATCTGGGGCGTGCCCATGAAGCCGTACGGCTTGTAGAAGAGGAAGTACGGCATCCCGTCGGGGCGGTAGATCGTCAGCTTCCGCTCGGCCTTGGTCTGGCTCGCCTGGTTGAGGACGCGGAACGCCTTCTTGGCCCCGCTCACGCCCTCCTCCCGGACGTAGGCCGCGGGCTGCCCCTGCGGGCTCCAGATCGTGTAGTTCGCCTCGGTCGAGAAGAACTGCGCCGGCTGGTCGTAGACGAGGATCGGCGCACCGTACAGGTCGGGGAACCCCTGCTGCCGCGGGGCCTGCGGCTGCTGCGACGGGTAGCCGGGCTGCTGGGGCTGGGCGTAACCGGGCTGGGCGTAACCGGGCTGCTGGGGCGGGTACGCGGGCTGCTGCGGCGGGTAGCCGTAGCCGGGCTGCGGGGGGTAGGGCGGGGCGGGGGCCGGTCGGGGAGCGCCGTAGCCCGGGTGCGGCGGACCGTAGCCCGGTCCGGCGGGTGGGGGTGGGGGGTATCCCATGGCGGCTCCTGACCGAGGTGATCAGCGGGGGGTTGCTCGCGACACGATACGCCGCCTTCCCACCGGATTCAGGCGGGCCGGTTCACTTCAGGAGGCGGGACATGCGGCGGTCGGCGAGCGGCTTGCCGCCGGTCTGGCAGGTCGGGCAGTACTGGAGCGCCGAATCGGCGAAGGAGACCTCTCTGATCGTGTCACCGCAGACCGGGCATTTCTGGCCGGCCTTGCCGTGGACGCGGAGGCCGGTCTTCTTCTCGCCCTTCAGGTCCTGGGCTTCGAGTCCGCGCGAGCGTTCGACGGCGTCCCGGAGCGTGGTGACGATCGCCTCGTGCAGGACGGAGACGTCGTCGTCGGTGAGCGTTGCGGCGATCTTGAAGGGGGACGTCTTCGCCGCGTGCAGCACCTCGTCGGAGTAGGCGTTCCCGATGCCGGCGATCACCTTCTGGTCGCGGAGCAGCCCCTTGATCTGGGTGCGCTTGCCGTTGAGGATCGCGGCGAGCGCGCCGGGCGTGAAGGCGTCGCCGAGCGGGTCGGGGCCGAGGGAGGCCACGCCCGGGACGTCCGACGGGTCGCGGACGACGTAGACGGCCAGGCCCTTCTTCGTCCCGGCCTCGGTGAGGTCGAATCCCGAGCCGTCGTCCAGGTGGACGCGCAGGGCGAGCGGGTTCTTGCCGCCGGGCCGGGCGGGCTTCACCGGGATCTCGTCCCGCCAGCGCAGCCAGCCGGCGCGGGCCAGGTGGATCACGAGGTGCAGCCCATCGACGTCCAGGTCGAGGAACTTGCCGTGCCGGGACGCGCCGGTGACGGTCAGCCCGCCGAGCGCCGTCACCGGCGGGTCGTACGTCTTCAGCGCGGAGATGGCGAGAACATCGACGCGGGCGATGACGTGACCCACCACGCGCTCCCGCAGGAACCCCGCCAGCGCCTCCACCTCAGGTAGCTCAGGCATGCCCTCAGTATCGGCGAACCGGCGGGGTGGTTGTCCACAGGGCTGTGGACGCCTGTGGACAACCCTGGGGAATCCCTGTGACCGGGATCTCGAAATAACCCCTAGGGGGTACGGGTTGTCAGGGTCGTAGCGTTATGGCAGCATGAGGAGCGGAAGATACCCCCCAGGGGTACTAACGAGAAGGAGACGCCGATGAGCACCGCCACCTACACCGTCACCGGGATGACCTGCGGCCACTGCGTCAGCTCGGTCACCGAGGAGGTCGAGCAGATCCCCGGCGTGACCGCCGTGGACGTCGACCTCAAGACCGGCAACGTCACCGTCACCAGCGAGGCCCCCCTCGACGACGCGCAGGTCAAGGGCGCCGTCGAAGAGGCCGGATACCAGCTGCAGTCATGACCGGGGCGCCCCTGCGGGGGCGCACCCTGACGCGCATCGAGTGGAGTGAATCGGCATGAACAGCGCGACCAAGGTGAGCGCGTACGTCCTGGGCCTCGCCGTCGTCTTCGGCGGCGCGGCCGGGATCGGCAAGGCGGCCGGCCCCGTCGGCGGCACCGCGGAGATGGCCTCCCATGAGGGCGGCGCCGAGGGCCACGGCGGCGGGCACGGCGGCGGCGGAGCCGCGTCGCACGCCCCGGGCGGGCTCCAGGTGTCCGAGGACGGCTACACGCTGACCCCGCGCACCACGACCGTGACCCCCGGCGAGAAGACCGACTTCCGGTTCACCATCAACGGCCCGGACGGCAAGCCCGTCACCGGCTTCACGCCGCTGCACGGCAAGCGCCTGCACCTGATCGTCGCGCAGCGCGACCTGTCCGGCTTCCAGCACCTGCACCCGACGGAGATCGGGGGCGGCGTCTGGACCGTGCCGATCGAGCTGCCGAAGCCCGGCGTGTACCGGTTCTTCACCGACGTCCAGCCGGTGGGCGCGGCGCGCCAGCTGACCCTGGGCATCGACGTCTTCGCTCCGGGCGACCTGCGGCGCACCCCGCTGCCGAAGCCCGAGCAGGTCGCGAAGGTGGACGGGTACGAGGTCAGGCTCACCGGCGGCCTCACTCCCGGCAAGTCCACCGAACTCACCCTAACGGTGAGCAAGGACGGCAAGCCGGTCACCGACCTGCAGCCGTACCTGGAGGCGTACGGGCACCTGGTCGCGCTGCGCCAGGGCGATCTCGCCTACCTCCACGTCCACCCGGACGGGGAGCCGGGCGACGGCAAGACGGAGCCGGGCCCCGGCATCACGTTCTTCGCCGAAGCGCCCAGCACCGGCGCATACCGTCTGTACCTGGACTTCAAGCACGACGGCAAGGTCCGGACGGCCGAGTTCACCGTGCACGCCGGCGACGCCGGGGTGCCCGCGGACGAGCCGGCGCACGACGACCAGCCCCACACGCACTGAGCACCCGCACGATCGAGGCAGAGGAGGAGCGATGAGCACGGACACCGAGTCCGGGCGTATCGAGCTGGCGATCGGCGGGATGACGTGCGCGTCGTGCGCCAACCGCATCGAGCGGAAGCTCAACAAGATGGACGGCGTGACCGCGACGGTCAACTACGCCACCGAGAAGGCCAGCGTCGAGTTCTCGCCGGGCGTGTCCCCGGAGGAGCTGGTCGCCACGGTCGAGCAGGCCGGCTACAGCGCCGAGCTGCCCGCCGCGCCCACCTCGGACGCGGCGGCGGAGGCCGAGCCGGACGACGGACTGCGGCCGCTGCGCCAGCGGCTGGTCACCTCGATCGTGCTGTCGGTCCCGGTCATCGCGATGGCGATGATCCCGGCGATCCAGTTCGAGGGCTGGCAGTGGCTGTCGCTGACGCTGGCCGCGCCGGTCGTCGTCTACGCGGGCTGGCCGTTCCACCGGGCCGCGGCGATCAACCTGCGGCACGGCGCGGCGACCATGGACACCCTGGTCTCGCTCGGCACGATCGCCGCGTTCGGCTGGTCGCTGTGGGCGCTGTTCTTCGGCACCGCGGGCGAGCTCGGCATCAAGCACGGCTTCGAGTTCTCGATGACCCGCTCGGACGGGTCGATGAACATCTACCTCGAGGCCGCGGCCGGCGTGACCATGTTCATCCTGGCCGGACGCTACTTCGAGAAGCGGTCCAAGCGCCGCGCCGGGGCCGCCCTGCGCGCCCTGCTCGAACTGGGCGCCAAGGAGGTCTCGGTCGTCCGGGACGGGCGCGAGGAGCGCATCCCGGTCGACCAGCTCGCGGCAGGCGACGTGTTCATCGTCCGCCCCGGCGAGAAGATCGCCACGGACGGGACGGTCGAGGAGGGCTCGTCCGCCGTGGACGCGTCCATGCTGACGGGCGAGTCGGTCCCGGTCGAGGTCGGGCCGGGCGACGCCGTGGTCGGCGCGACCGTGAACGCGGGCGGGCGCCTGCTGGTGCGGGCGACCCGCGTCGGCTCCGACACCCAGCTCGCCCAGATGGCGCGGCTGGTGGAGGAGGCGCAGACCGGCAAGGCGCAGGTGCAGCGGCTCGCCGACCGCATCTCCGGGATCTTCGTCCCGATCGTGATCGCGCTCGCGGTCGGCACGCTCGGGTTCTGGATCGGCACCGGCGAGCCCCTCGCCGGCGCGTTCACCGCCGCGGTCGCCGTGCTGATCATCGCCTGCCCGTGCGCCCTCGGCCTGGCCACCCCGACCGCCCTCATGGTCGGGACGGGACGCGGCGCGCAGCTCGGCATCCTGATCAAGGGCCCCGAGGTGCTGGAGTCGACCCGCGCGATCGACACGGTCGTCCTGGACAAGACGGGCACCGTCACCACCGGCCGCATGGCCCTGGTCGACGTCATCACCGCCGACGGCGTCACCGAGGCCGAGGTCCTGCGGCTGGCCGGGGCGCTGGAGAACGCGTCCGAGCACCCCATCGCGCAGGCGATCGCCAAGGGCGCGGTCGAGCGGGGCGGCGAGCTGGGCACGGTCGAGGACTTCGCGAACATCGAGGGCCTCGGCGTCCAGGGAATGGTGGACGGCCACGGCGTCCTCGCGGGACGTCCGCAGCTGCTCGCCGAGTGGTCGCAGCACCTCACGCCCGACCTGGAGCGCGCCATGGAGAAGGCGCAGTCGCTCGGCCACACGGCCGTCGCGGTCGGCTGGGACGGCGCGGCCCGCGCGGTGATCACCGTCGCGGACCAGGTCAAGCCGACCTCCCGCGAAGCGATCGACCAGCTCAAGGCCCTGGGCCTGCATCCGGTCCTGCTCACCGGGGACAACGCGACGGTGGCCCGCACGGTCGCCGACACGGTCGGCATCGAGGAGGTCATCGCCGACGTCCTGCCGCAGGACAAGGTGGACGTCGTCAAGCGCCTGCAGTCCGAGGGCCGGACCGTGGCGATGGTCGGCGACGGCGTCAACGACGCCGCCGCGCTCGCCCAGGCCGACCTGGGCCTCGCGATGGGCACCGGGACGGACGTGGCGATCGAGGCGTCCGACCTGACCCTGGTCCGGGGCGACCTGCGGGCGGCGGCGGACGCGATCCGCCTCTCCCGCCGGACGCTGGGCACGATCAAGGGCAACCTGTTCTGGGCGTTCGCCTACAACGTGGCGGCCCTGCCGCTCGCGGCGACCGGCCTGCTCACCCCGATGATCGCCGGCGGCGCGATGGCGTTCTCCTCGGTCTTCGTGGTCAGCAACAGCCTCCGGCTGCGCCGGTTCAAGCCGCTGACGGCCGCCTCGGACACCACCGTCGAGGCGACCTCCTGACCCCGCCCGTGAGCGCGCGGTTCCCACCCGGGGGCCGCGCGCTCACGCATGCGGGCACCATCTCGCCACGCCTGTTTCACGGGAAACGACCGCGCCGAGGTGCCGCAGCGGCCCGACGCGGAGCGCGGGCGCGCGGCATCCTCCGAGGGCGATCGCGTCAGGGGCGCAGGACGGCCAGCAGCGGTGCGAGGGCCGGGTCGCCGGCGGCGTCGTCGAGGGCCGCGGTGAGGGTCTCGGCGTAGGTGGGGGCGGCGTTCCGCTGGACGGCACGCCCCTCGTCGGTGATGACGGTGTAGACGCCGCGGCGGTCCTTGGGGCACATGTCGCGGCGGGTGAGCCCGGCGGCCTCCAGCCGGGCGGCCAGGCGGCTGACGGAGCTCTGGTTGAGGCCGATGAGGTCGGCCAGCTCCTGCATGCGCAGCTCGCCGTCGGCCGCGCGGGACAGGCGGCACAGCGCCCGGTACTCCGAGAGGCCGATGCCGTGGCGGCTCTGCAGCGCCTTGGCGAGCCGGGCCTCGACGCGCCCGTGCAGGGTCACGACGCCGTCCCAGAGCAGACCGTCAGCCGTGACCGGCGCCTTCTCGTCCACGCTCATGCCTTACCCGCTTCCTGGTTGACACCAGCGTACATGCACTGCCAATATCTGCATGTACATACAACTCATGCATGTACATGCAATTAGGAGCAGTGCATGATCGAGCGCATCGCCACCACCCCCGACTGGTACGAGCCGTACCGGATCTCCCAGGCCGTCCGGGCCGGCGGGTTCATCCACGTGTCCGGGCAGGCCGGCATCGACGAGCACGGGCGGACGGTGCCCGGCGGCTTCCTCGACCAGGGGCGCCAGGCGTTCCGGAACGTCCAGCGCGTGCTGGCGGCGGCGGGCGCCGACCTGGCCGACGTCGTGAAGATCGGCATCTTCGTCCGGGACATGGCGGCCGACCTCGACGACGTCATCCGGCTCCGCGAGGAGTTCCTCAGCGAGCCCTACCCGGCCGACACGCTCCTTGAGGTGTCCTCGCTCGCCCAGCCCGACTGGCGCATCGAGGTCGAGGCCACCGCGGTCGACACCACCACCGTCGCGAGGTGACCGCGATGACCGGCACGCTGCTGACCCCCTACGAGGGCCGCCACCTGACGCTGCCCAACCGGATCGTCATGGCGCCGATGACGCGCGGCCGCGCCGACGACGCGACCGGCGTCCCGCATCCGCTGACCGGCACCTACTACGCGCAGCGCGCGACGGCCGGTCTGATCGTCACCGAGGGGCTCTGGCCGGACGTCCTCGGCAAGGGCGGCCCCGGCGTCCCGGGCCTGGTCACGGACGCGCAGGTCGCCGGGTGGCGCGAGGTCACCGGAGCCGTCCACGCCGCCGGCGGGACGATCTTCGCCCAGCTCTGGCACGTGGGACGGATGACGCACCCGCTCATCCTGCCGGGCGGCGCGACACCCCTCGCCCCCTCGGCCGTCCGGATCGAGGACGAGCCCATCTACACGCGCGAAGGCGACGTCGAGCACGTGACGCCGCGCGCCATGACGACCGCCGAGGCGGAGGCGGCCGTCGCCGGTTTCGCCGCGGCGGCCCGCAACGCGATCCGGGCCGGGTTCGACGGCGTGGAGGTGCACGGCGCGAACGGCTACCTCATCCAGCAGTTCCTCGCCGAGAACACCAACCGGCGCACCGACCGGTTCGGCGGCTCCCGCGCCGGGCGGCTGCGGTTCGCGCTGGACGTCGTGGAGGCCGTCGCCGCCGAGGTCGGCCCCGCACGGGTCGGGCTGCGCATCTCCCCGCACAACCCGGAGAACGAGATCGCCGAGGAGGACCCGCAGGGCACCTACCGCGCGCTCGTCGACGCCCTTGATCCCCTCGGCCTCGCCTACCTCCACGTCATCGAGCGGGGCGCCTACGGGGCGCTCGCCGACCTGCGCCCGCGCTGGTCGGGGACTCTGATCGGGAACTTCAACGGGCCTGAGCCGACGACGCGGCGGGCCGGGGAGCAGGTCGTCGCGGTCGGGCTGGCCGACCTGTTCTCCTTCGGGCGGCTGTTCATCTCCAACCCCGACCTGCCGGCCCGCTTCGCCGCGGACGCGCCGCTCAACCCGCACATCCCCGAACTGATCTACGGCGGAGGCGGCGAGGGCTACGTCGACTACCCGGCCCTCGCCGCCGCCGGTGTCTAGAGCGGGACGTTCCAGAAGGCGAGTTCGTGGTGCATGCCCTCCAGGAAGAAGCGCTCGGCCGTTTCCGTGTCGGCGCCGGACTCGTCGATCATCTGGGCGATGCGGCGGGTCAGGTCGGCGAAGCCGGGGTCGGCGTAGGTGTCGACCCAGCGGCGGTAGCGCGGTTCCGACGGCGGGTTCTCGGCGAGACGTTGCCCGAGCGTGGAGTAGCCCCACATGCAGGGGTACAGGGCGGCGAGGCCCTCGTCGTAGACGGCGGCGCTCTCCAGCAGGAACGAGGTGTAGGCGACGCAGGCGGGCCCCTTCTCGGCGCCGTCCAGGTCGGCGTTGAACTCGGCGGAGAGGGAGCGGTGCAGCTCCATCTCGTCGTGGAACGTCGAGTAGGCGAGGTCCACGAGGTCGCCCAGGTGGCCGTCGGGGGCCTGCCACGCGAGGCGGGAGAAGACGCGCACGTAGTCGTGCAGGTAGAGGTAGTCCTGTTCGAGCCAGGAGCGGAATACGGCCTCGTCAAGGTTCCCTTGGGCGATGCCCGCCACGGTGGGGTGCTTGAGCTGCTCCTCCACCAGGGGACGGCCGAGTTCTTCCAGATGTGCGGCGAGACTCATGGCGGCCAGTCTGCCCCAGACCCGGCCTGACCTGGACATCACCCGCATATGACCAGACCCCGCCGGATCGTGCGACCCGGCGGGGTCCTGGTCGTGCGGCCGGTGTGCGGGTCGCCTCTCGGCGAAAGGCACAATACGGCTCCAGCCGGACGGTATTCCGTAAAGGCAAAAGGTGAGGCCCGGGGACACCAGGCACACCGGCTGTCATGTGTAACCGACGGGCCCCCGGGATTGTTCCCGGGGCCCCGAGAAGGTCCCGGTGCGCCGGATCGTGTGCCATCCCAGGCGTGACCCCAGCAGCGCCGTGACCACCGACTGGACGACCACCAGGTACATGAGCTGCCGGTAGACGAACTGCTGCAGCGGCAGTGCCCACAGCGGACGGATGGGCTCCCCGTCCAGCCACAGGGCGTAGGCACCGGCGGCGGCCTGCGCGGCGACGAACGCCGTCCAGGTGAGGACGGGCACGGCCGGGTCCAGGAAGAGCAGGCCGAACAGGGCGAAGAGGTCCACGGCCGGTGCGAACAGCGGGAGGAGCACCTGGAAGACCATCAGGTAGGGCAGGCAGCGGCGTCCGAAGCGTCCTGAGCCGCCGGTCTCGATGATGGAGCGGCGGTGCTTCCACATCGCCTGCATCGTCCCGTAGCACCAGCGGTAGCGCTGCCTCCACAACTGCCTCAGGGACGACGGCGTCTCCGTCCAGGCGATGGCCTTCTCCTCGTAGACGACGCGCGCCCCGGTGCGGCAGATCGCCATGGTGAGGTCGGTGTCCTCGGCCAGGGTGTCGCCTGGCACGCACCCCACTTCGGCCAGGACCGACCTCCGGAACGCGCCGATCGCGCCGGGCACGGTCGGCATGCACTGGAGGACGTCGAACATCCGCCGGTCGAGGTTGAACCCGATGACGTACTCGATGTGCTGCCAGCGGCCGAGGATGCCGCCCCGGTTGGCGACCTTGGTGTTGCCGCTGACCGCGCCGATCGACGGGTCCGTGAACGGGGCGACGAGGTGCCGGATGGTGTCGCGCTGGAAGACGGTGTCGCCGTCCACGAGCACGAGGATCTCGGACCGGGCCACGAACAGGCCGGCGTTGAGCGCGCTGGGCTTGCCGCCGTTCGGCTTCCGGATCAGGTGGACGCCCGGTAGGCCGATGCCGTCGACGATCGCGGACGTGCTGTCGGTGGAGCCGTCGTCCACCACGATGACCTCGACCGTGCCCGGATAGTCGGTGTCGAGGAGCGACCCGATCGTCGCCGCGATGCCCGCCCTCGTTGTAGGCGGGGACGATCACCGACACGGGCGGGAACGGATCCGGCGGCAGCTCCCCGACTCTCGTCATCTCCGGCATCACGGGCGGACCCGGCCGGCGGACGCGGCGCATGTGGACGTGCGCGAACACCAGCAGCAGCATCAGCCGCAGCACGTACAGGATCCCGGCGGCGGCGAACAGGGCGCCCATCGTCCCGGTGAGGGCGGACGCGGCGCGCTGGGCGGCGACGAGCGTCCAGCCGACGGCCTTCTCGCGGGCCGGCACCGGGACCTCCGCGGCGGGCATGCCGAGCGCCTGCGTGAGCGTGGTGAACCGGTACCCGCGCGGCTGGAGCCGGTCGATGATCTGCTCGACGGCCGCGACGGTCTCGGCCCGGTCGCCGCCGGAGTCGTGCAGCATCACGACCGCGCCCTCGCCGCGCCGCTCCGCCTCCAGCGCCGTCCGGACGATCGCGTCGGTGCCGGGACGGGCCCAGTCCTCGGTGTCGCGGTCGGTGAGGACGACGATGTACCCGTCCCCGCCCGCCCGCTTCGCCGCGCGCCACTCCGGCTCGGTGAGGCCGTCCGGACGGGACGAGTACGGCATCCGCATCAGCCGGGCGTGGACGCCCGCCGCGCCCGCCAGTGCCCGCTGCGTGAGGTCCATCTCCAGGCGTCCCCGCCAGGCGGGCGCGGTGGCCAGGTCGACGTGCGTGTACGTGTGCGACCCGATCTCGTTGCCCTCGTCGAGGATGCGGCGGGTCAGCGCGGGGTTCTCGGCCACGTGCGCGCCGATGGTGAAGAACGTGGCGTGGGCGCCGCGGCGGCGCAGGACGTCCAGGATCCGCGGCGTCCACTCGGGGTCGGGGCCGTCGTCGAACGTCAGCGCGATCGTCTTCGGCGGCATGCGGCGGCTGCGCGGGGTGCCGTCCGCGAGGTTGAGCACGGGCCCGCCGGAGCGGACCTGGGCCGGTGCCGGGACCGGATGCTCGGGGACGTCCCTGGGCGCCTCGCCGACGGCGCCGTGCGCGAAGCCGTCGAGCAGGAGGAGCACGGTCAGCGCCAGCCCGCCGAGCATGAGCAGAACCCAGTGGCCCCGCGGCTCACTCCGTCGCACGGTCAGCGGGGCTTCTTGTTGCCGCGACCCCATGCGGGCGGTTCCGCCTGGGACTTGCCCGGATGGGTCGAGGTCACGGCCGTCGGCGAGGGCCTCCCCGCGGAGGGCGCGGAGGACGACCTGGGCGCCGTCGACGGAGCGGGCGTCCCGGCGGGTCCGGAGGAGCCGGGCCTGGCGGCGGACGGCGGCTCAGCCGTCCTGGACGGCGTGCCCCGGGGCGGGGTCACCTTCACGTGCGGACGGGCGGACGGCTCGCTCCACGGCGTCAGCGGGACGGTCGTCCCCGTCGTCATGCCGAGGCCCAGCGCGCCCAGGAACACGACGAGGAGCGCGCCGGCGAGCAGGCCCAGCCGCCGGCCGAGCCGGGCGCGCCACCCCGACGCGTCGACGAAGACCGGAGCCGCCTCCGTCAACGGTCTCGTATCGGTGGCCGGATCCGGCGGGGACTCCACCGGCGGCCTCACCAGCGGCTCCGCGGCCGGCGGGATGCCGGTGACGAGAAGTTCGTCCCGGTCATACGGGGAGTTGCCGATCATGTTCGTCCAGTATTCGGTGCGGGGAGGCGACGCCCCCGGCGACACGGGCGTCAATCGTTCAGCGCCAACCCACGAGTACGTGTCACACCACGGGGAGAATTTCTGCACAATGGCGCGATGGACGAGGACGAACTCGGTCGTGCGCTGCGGGCGGCGCAGGACGGCGACGAGGAGTCCTTCCGCGTGCTCTACCGCGATGTCCAGCCCCGGCTGATCCGGTTCGCGGGCGCGCTCGTCGGCGCGGACGCCGAGGACGTGACCTCGGAGGCGTGGCTGCAGATCGCCCGCGACCTGCGCTCGTTCCGCGGCGACCTCGACGGCTTCCGCGGCTGGACCGCCACGATCACCCGGCACCGCGCCCTGGACCACCTGCGCCGCAAGTCCCGCCGTCCCGGCTCCGACCTGCCCGCCGAGGAGCTGG
This sequence comes from Actinomadura chokoriensis, assembly GCF_039529475.1. Lineage (NCBI taxonomy): Bacteria > Bacillati > Actinomycetota > Actinomycetes > Streptosporangiales > Thermomonosporaceae > Actinomadura > Actinomadura chokoriensis. Next base: position 165,020 of record NZ_BAAAMW010000003.1, read on the forward strand.
TCGCGCTGCCCGCCGCCGGTGACACCGAGCTGGACGCCCTGGACGGCATCGCCACCGAGGGGGCGCTGCGGCTGATCTCCGAGCTGCCCCGCGACCAGGCCGAGGCGGTGCTGCTGCGCGTCGTCGTGGGGCTGGACGCCAAGTCGGCCGGGAAGGTGCTCGGCAAGCGCGCCGGCGCCGTCCGCACCGCCGCGTACCGTGGCCTGCGCCGCCTCGCCGAACGGCTGCCCGAGGGCGCGGCCGAGGGCGCGAGCGGGGCGGGCGCCGCCCGGGCGGCGGATCCGGGCGGGGCCCGGCCGCTCGTCAAGGGTGACAAAAGCGGCGGTACCGGCGCTGAGGGGGTGTCATGAGCGACCACACCGAGGCCGGACGGCTCGACCAGCGCACCGCCGAGCAGCTGCTCGGCGGTGAGGGCGGGCACGCGTCCCTGCACTCCCTGCTGTCGGCCGCCGCCGCGCCGGGCCGCCCGGAGGAACTCACCGGCGAGGACGCCGCCGTCGCCGCGTTCCTGGCGGCCCCCGCCCCCGCGCGCACGTCCCGGCTGGCCGTGCTGCGCCGGTTCATGACCGCCAAGGTCATCGCACTGATCGGCGGGACGATCCTGCTGACCGGCGGCGTCGCGTACGCGACCGGGCACTTCCCCGGCCAGGACCCGGCGCCCGCGCCGTCCCCCGGCCACCACCGGCAGGGCGGGGACGGCCACGACAACACCCCGGCGACGCAGTACTCGCCGTCGCCGCTGCACACGCCGCCGAGGCCCTCGCCGTCCTCGTCCGCCTCCTCGGCGGAGGAGCAGCAGCAGAACGGGAAGACCACCGCTCCGGGGCAGCAGAAGAACAGCCCGAACCCGCACAGCACGGTCGCGCCGCCGCGCGGGCCCGGCAGCAACAACGGCACTCCCCCGACCGCCAACCCCCGCAAGACGCCGACCCGCGGCCCCGGCGGCACGACGAAGCAGGGCTCACCGGCCGGCGAGAACGCGGGGCGCGGCGCCGAGAACGGCCTCACCCGGCAGCCGGCCCCCGCCCCGGTGCCGTAGTCAGAGGCAGCCTTCGAACTGGGGGACCTCCACGTCCGACAGGTCGAGGCCGGACGCGCCGAACCATTTGCGCATGAGCTTCGCCATCGTCCCGTCCTGGTACATCCGGGTGATGGCGCGGTTGATCGCCTCGCAGCCGCCGGGGTCGCCGCTGCGGATCGCGATGCCGGTGCGGCGCTCGCCGAACCGGGAGTTCAGCAGCCGGAACCCGTCGCCCTGCCGGGTCTTCAGCCCGGCCAGGATGGTGTCGTTCGTGGTGATCGCGTCGATCCGGCCGTCCCGGAGCATGGTCATGCAGTCGCCGTAGGAGCGGGCCGCGACCGGCACGGCGGGCACCTGCCGCTCCACGGTCACCGCCTCCGCCGCGCCCGACCCGGTGACGGCGCAGATCCGGCGCCCGGCGAGGTCGCGCACCCCGCGGACGCGCTTCTCGCCGTCCCGGACGAGGATGTCCTGGTACGACAGCATGTACGGACCGGCGAACGCGAGCCGCTGCTTCCACTCGGGTTCCAGCCAGAACGTCAGGACCATGTCGACGTCGCCGTCGCGGAGCAGGCGTTCGCGGTCGCGCGCCAGCGCCGGGGCGAACCGGACCTTCTTCCCCATCCGGTCGGCCAGGTAGCGGGACACGTCCACGTCGAGGCCCTCGAACGTCCCGTCGGCGCGCTTGAAGCCGATGCCCGGCAGGTCCGGCCGGACGCCCGCGACCAGCGTGTCCTCGGCCAGGATGGACGTCCCGTCGCCGCCGCCGGCGCACCCGCTCATCGCGGCGCACGCCACCACCAGCCCGGCCGCGACCCGTCGCCGCATCCCGCATCCCCCGATCCCCGGCCCTGGTCCCAGCGAGCAGGACGCACCCGGCACCAACGTCGCAGCCGACGATCAAGCCCTCCACCCCCCTGACCGCATCCGGCCTGCCCCCGTCATGCCGCCGGCGGCCGGCCGAGTGCGTTGACCTGCGGCGTGTTGTTGTTATGAGCGCGTCGAAAACAACAACACGCCGCAGGTCAACGACGCGGTGGTTCGGTGGACGTCCGCGGGTCGGTGCGGGCGGTGATGAGGGCGGCGAGGGCGGCGGCGAAGCGGTCGGGGTCGATGTCGGCCGGCGGGCGGCCGAAAAAGCCTCGGGACAGTTCGTAGCCGGTCAGCGCGGACACGACCACGGCGAGCAGGGCGTGCGGGTCATCGCGTCCCGGGCCGGCCGGCAGGTCGCGGGTGAGGTGCTCGGCCTCCTCGGCGATGCCCTGGTCGACGAGGAGGCTGCGGACCCGGCGGGTGAGGTCGGGGAACCGGCCGTGCTCCCGGGCCAGCAGGTTCATCAGCGGCCTGACCTGCGTGAGGTACTCCAGTTGCTGGACGAGCCGGCGCGTCAGCGCTTCGCGGGGGTCGGCGACCGGCCCGCGCTCGAACTCCTCGCGCCGCCGCTGCGCCCGCGCCAGCTCCCGCTCGAAGACCTCCCGGAAGACCTCCTCCTTCGAGCGGAAATGCCGGTAGAAGCTGCCGCTGCCGGGGGAGAGCCCGGCGAGTTCCTCGATGTCGGTGACGGTCGTGCCGCCGAAGCCCTGCTGCTGGATGAGCTCCAGGGCGGCGTCCAGAATGCGCTCGCGCGTGGGGGATGCCACGGATGCAAGATAGTTCTTGCGGATGCAAGAAGGTTCTTGCACACTGCTGGGCAAGAGCCCCCGGAAAGGCCCCCGCCATGGCAGCGAAGCGCGTTTCGTCCGCCCGTTCCCTCCGAATCGCCGTCGCCGCGGCAATGGCCGCCGCGGGCGCGGCGGCCGTCACCGCGGCCCCCGCACACGCCGACGTCGTCGTCTCCCCGAAACAGCAGGACTGGGTGTTCCGCGACGACGCGGGCCGGGAGATCACCCTCCGCGGTTTCAACGTCTCGGGAAGCACGAAGCTCTACGAGAACGAGCTCCTGCCGTTCCGCAGCACGGCCGACGCCGCGAAATCGGCGCAGGCGATGCGCGACCTGACCGGGGCCAACGCGATCCGTTTCCTGATCAGCTGGGAGGGCGTCCAGCCCGCGCCGGATCGGATCGACTACGCCTATCTCGATCGCGCGATCGCGCAGATCAGGGCGTTCACCGACCGCGGATTCCACGTCCTGCTCGATTACCACCAGGACCTTTACTCCTCGCACCTGTTCAACTCCGGCAGTTGGTACACCGGCGACGGCGCGCCCACGTGGGTGATCGACGCGGGCGGCTATCCGAAGGAGTCGTGCGGCATCTGCATCATGTGGGGCCAGAACATGCAGACGAACACCGCCGTACGGAAGGCCGCCTACGACTTCTGGCGCAACCGCGTGCTGTCCACCTCGGCCGGCCAGGTGGGCGTCCAGGACGCCTATCTCACCCAGGCCAAGGCGACGATGGCGTACCTCAAGCAGAAACTCCCCCAGCCCGCCTTCCAGAACATCGTCGGCCTCGACCCGTTCAACGAGCCGTTCGACGGCGGCCTCGACGGCAAGAGCGGCGTGGACTGGGAGAAGACCTACCTCATGCCCTTCTACCAGCGCATACGCACGGCCATGGACCAGGCCGGCTGGACGTCCAAACCCACCTTCGCCGAGCCGCTCGTCTTCTGGAACACCGGCTTCTTCGAGCAGGGCGGAATGACGACGGTCGGGCGGCTCGGCACCCGGATGGTGTTCAACACCCACTATTACGACGGCGCCCGGATGACGCTGGACCCGTCCGCCGCGTCCGACGGAACCTACGACTCGGCGATGAACGAGATCCGCCGGCGCGCCGCCGACCTGGGGACCGCGCCGCTCGTGTCCGAGTTCGGCAACAAGATGACGGACAACCGCACGCCGTGGATGATCCGCGCCATGTACCAGGCCATGGACTACGGCGTCCCGGGCAAGAACTGGTGGAGCTCCCCCGCATCCGGCGGCGCGGTTCTGTCGTCCCTCCAATGGCAGTGGGACATCTACAGCGGCCGCCACCACGAGCTGATGAACGGCAACCCCGACAAGGTGCAGACGGACGGTGATGGCTGGAACGACGAGGACCATTCCGTCGTGGCGACCGACGACGCGGGCAATGTCACGCTCCGCCTCGATCAGCGCGTCCTCGACCGCCTCTACCCGTCCGCCGTGAACGGCGACACCTTGGCCTTCGCCTTCGAAGACCTGGCGCGCTCGGGCTTTGGCGGCGCCGGAACACAAAAGGCGTGGCTGACCGTCCCGTCCTCAATGCCGGACGTCGCCGCACTCGTACAGAACCGCCAGTACGGCGTCCTCGTCTGGCGTTCGTCGGGCACGTCCACCCCGACCGAACTGCACCTGCCGAGCGCATTCTCCCCGTCCGGCACCGCGGTTGTCAGCGACCTGGCCACCGTCAACGGCGTTCCGGCGTCCGGCCCGATCGCCGCCGCCGCGGAAACCGGCTCCTCAACCGCCAAGAAGCTGCGCATGACCGCGCAGGACAACGCCGTCCACTTCGCCTTGGTGGTGAACACCGGAACCGGCACCCCGCCCACCGACGCCCAACTGAACGCCGCCCGTACGGCCCTCGCCACCTGGCTGACCGACGAATTCCCCGCCGCTAGCTGATGGGGCGGAGGGTGTCGGCGTCGGTGAGGGAGCGGTAGTAGCAGGTCGGGCGGGCTTCGCCGGAGGCGTCCTTGGTGTGGCAGGCGCCGCCCGTCGTGCGGTTGACCAGGTAGAGGAGGGAGTTCTGCTCGCAGTTGACGCGGACGTCGACCAGCTCCAGGACGTCCCCGGACGTCGCGCCCTTGCGCCACAGCTCGTTGCGGGACGTCGACCACAGCACGGCGATCTTCTCGTCCAGCGTGGCCTTGAGCGCCTGGTCGTTGGCGTAGCCGATGAACAGGACGTCGCCGCTGGTCGCGTCCTGCAGGACGACGGGCACGACCCGCGCGCCGGTCGCCGCGACGCCGGCGAGCTTGTCGAAGTCGAGGGTGAGCCGGGTGCCTTCTTCGAGTTCGTTCACCCCGCCATCCTGCCCGCTGCGACCGCCCCGCGTCGTCCCACGACACTCGCACGACACTCGCACGGCCGCCGACTCACCGGCTGTCGGCGCGTTTCCGGAGAATCGCCGCGGTCGTTTCGTCGGCGGGCAGGAACGCCTCAAGGCGCAGCTCGGAGAGCGTGACATCGACGGCGGTCGCGAACGACGTCAGCGTGGTGATGAGGCGCAGTTCGCCCTCCGGCACCCGCAACCGGAGCGGCACGGCGAAGCCGAGATGGTCGGCCGGCGGCCCGGGGGCGGGCAGGTAGCCGTCCAGTTCTTCGATGAACTCCGCCAGCCCGGGGCCGGGGGCGCGGACGGCCTGGTCGCGCAGGCTGCCGGTGATGTGGCGGCCCCATTCGGCGAGGTTTCCGACCCTGCGGGCCATCCCGTCCGGGTGCAGGGCGAGGCGCAGCACGTTCACCGGCGGCTCCAGCAGGGCGGGCGCGGCGCCCTCGGAGAGGACGGCGAACGCCGGGTTGGCCGCGACCAGTTCCCCGTACGGGCGGACGACGACGGCCGGATACGGCATATGCCCGTCGAGGATGCGTTCCAGCGCCTCGCGCACGGGCCCGAGTTCGGGGGCGTCCAGGCTCGATTCGGCGTAGACCGGTGCGTATCCGGCGGCGAGCAGCAGTTCGTTGCGGTCCCGTAGCGGCAGGTCCAGGGACTCGGCGAGCCGGACGACCATGGCGCGTCCCGGACGTGAGCGCCCCTGTTCGAGGAAGCTCAGGTGACGCTGGGTCGTGTCGGCCCTGATGGCCAGGTCGAGTTGGCTGAAGCGGCGGCGCGTCCGCCATCGTCGCAGCTCACCGGCGAACCGGTCGGAGTCGGCCAGCACCGTCATGGTCCCCATTCAAACCGTCGCCGTGCTGCGGCGCGATTCCCTGCGGGGAATCGCACGGTCGTCCTCCGAGTCCGCACACTGCTCGGCATGACCGATCTGAAGCACGTAGTCGACCGTTATGTCGCCCAGTGGAATGAGCCGGACCCGGAGGCGCGGCGCGCGCTCATCGGCGCGTTGTGGGCGCCCGACGCGCTGCACGTGCTCGTCGTCCCGCCGCAGGAGATCCGGGACGCCGCCGCGTCGCTCGCCGTCCCCGCGCCGCCGCTGGAGGTGCGCGGCCTCGACGCCTTGAACGCCCGGGTGGCCAGGGCCTACGAGATGTTCGTCGCGCCGGGCGAGCACGTGTTCGAGGTCGCCGCCGAGCCGGCCGTCCTGCTGCCGGACGTGGTCGCCGTCCGCTGGTCGATGGTGGCGACGAGCACGCGGGCGGCCGTCGGCGGGGGTGTGGACGTCCTCGCCCTGGACGCCGACGGCCGCATCCGCACCGACCACCAGTTCATCGGGTGATCCGCTGCGCGGGCGCCGCTCGTCCGGCTGATCAGTAGCGGATGGGCCAGAGAAGCGGCCCGACCACGTGCCAGTCGCCGTCGTGCCCCGGGTATTGGTGGTGCAGGTGGGAGACGTACCAGAACACCAGGTCCTGCCCGTCGATGCTCTCGTTGTTGATATGCGAGAAGATGTCGGCTGATCGGGGCGAGCCCAAGCGGCCTTTCAGGTCTTCTTCCCCGTGGTAGGCGACGACGTACATGTCGGCGGGCTCGAACGCGTCGCATGGAGCGTCGTTCGGACCGCGGTTGATGAGGTAACCGCGCTGGGTCTGCTTATCGATGACCGCCCAGGAATTCGCGGAGATCGTGACCTGCCAGGTCTCCTTGGGGAGCGGCATCCAGCCGGGCCCGTATCCCCAGTTTCCACCGGTGTTCATGTGCGCGAGCGCCAGATCGCCGGCGGGGCCCTCGATGTCGAAGTCGAATCTGTAGTAGACGTGGTGCTGGTGGGTGGCCGGGTGCTGCAGGCCCGCGCTGTGGAGTTGCGGCAGGATGAGTCCGTCGCTGCGGAAGAACCATCGGTTGATGAGGTGGTACCTGCCGATGACGTGGTAGCTCTCCACGACCAGATGGCGGAAGCCGGACTGGACATGTTCGTACGTCTTGACCGGGCCCCGCATATTCCAGGTGCTCAACTGGTCCTTGTACGGGCCGTTGTTGGATTCGTAGTGGACGCGGATCATCGGCAGGCTGGCCTTGTGCAGCACCTTCATCCCGCGGAAGAACACGTCCCTGAAGGCGATGGCCTCGCTGTCGCCGTCGATGGCCTCCCAGCGGAAGCGCCAGACCGGCGCTTCGGGAGGCCAGTTCACCTGGGCGGAGGAGCTCACGGGGCCACCTCCTGCGCGATGAGGCCGGCCTCGGCGATCTCCTGGGCGCTCAGGTCGACGATGGCGAAGGCCGTGGGCACGTAGCGGTCCGCCGGGCCGAAGCGCAGGTCGACGAGCCGGTGTCCGTGGCGCGGGCTGCCGGCGTCCTCGTCCTCGACGATGAGACCCACGCCGGTGGAGACGTCGATTCCCGCCGCGGCCAGCCGGCCGTCGTCGCGGACGATCTCCACGGCCTGCTTCTGTTCGGATTCGGTCAGCGCCGGCTGGTAGCTCTTCTCCGCCACCTCGATCACCGCCCGGCGCATCGGATCGATCGTGACTTCGACGACGACGTCGTCCGTATAGTTATAGATTCCCACGAGGGGCAGTTCGGTTTCGCGGTCCATTGAGCGCGTTCCCACGTCCAGAACCTGGTGGCGCTTGCCCTCCAGTTTCCGGGTGACCCTGTCGGATTCGAGAGCGAGATCGACCGCCTTCTGCCGGATGTCAGTGGTGAACCATGACTCCAGCGGCTCCACTTCGACGGCTTTCGTCTCCGCCGGGGCCAGGTATTCGCTGAAGTCGGGTACATCGCTATAGGGCGGGTCGATGACGGGCCCGAGATTCGGTATCTGGGCGCTGAGCAGACCGGGCGGCGGAAGCGCTCCCGGTGGCTGTTGATATTGACGGCTCATGTTTTCCTTATTAGGCCGGATCTGTCCGGAACGCTTCATCCCCTTTCGTGGTCGCGCCCAGTCTCATCGACGGGCAAAGAGAGCGAAACGGCTTGCCCGCGCAATGGTGGAGGCCCGCGCGCTCGGGCCCGCGCGCTCAGGCCCGCGCGCTCGGGCTCGGTCAGGCGGCCAGGATGGACTGGATGGTGGCGATCACCACTCCGGCCGTCTCCTCGGGCTTGAGGCGGTCGGCGTGGTTCTCCTCCGCCGCGCCGTGCAGGACGTAATGGACGACGTTGACCAGCCACGTGAGCGGCATGTCGGTGCGGAAGACGCCTTCGTCCTGGCCCCGGCGGATGAGGTCTTCGACGCGTTGCGCGGGCCCGGCGTGGAGTTCGCGGATGCGTCCGGCCGGGAGAGTTCCCTGGGCCGCCGCCAGGATCGCCGTCGACTCGGCCACGAGTGACCAACTGGATTCGAGCAACCGGGTCAGCGCCTCGTGCGCGGGCCCGGTCAGGTCGACGTCCGACAGCACCTCTTCACCGGCGCGGACGGCGTCGGCCATGGCCGCATCGACCAGTTCCCTCCGGTTCCGGAAGTGGCCGTAGAGGGTCATGCGTCCGACGCCGGCCGCCTTGGCGATGTCGTCGATGCTCGCGCTCGGGTCGCGGCTCAGGCATTCGCGGGCCGCGGACACGATGCGGGCGATGCTGCGCTCGGCGTCCGCGCGCCGACGCCGGGCGGGGCTGGCTGGAGGCATGTCCGCATCTTAACTCGTACGGGGATGTACGTGTTACTCTCCAAGAATTCGTACGGTGCAGTACGAGTTAAGGAGATGATCGTGATGACAGACCGTCCGTCGCCGGCGCACCCGCTGCGGTGGCGCATCCTGGGGTTCCTCGGCGTGGCCCAGCTGATGCTGATCCTCGACGTCACCGTCGTGGCCATCGCCCTGCCGCACATCGAGACCGACCTGGACCTGAGCCGCCAGGCCGTGACCTGGACGATCAGCGCCTACACCCTCACCTTCGGCGGGCTGATGCTGCTCGGCGGCCGGCTCGCCGACCTCATCGGCGCCAAGCGCGTCGTCCTCGCCGGGCTGCTGGTCTTCACGGCCGCGTCCCTGGTGACCGGCCTCGCCGACGACGGCGGCCTCCTGCTCGGCGGCCGCGTCGCGCAGGGGCTCGGCGCGGCGCTGCTCTCGCCGTCCGCCCTGTCGCTCGTGGTCAGCCTGTTCGACGGCGACGAGCGCAACAAGGCGCTCGGCGTCTGGTCGGCGCTGGGCGGTGGCGGCGCCGCGCTCGGCGTCCTCGTGGGCGGGGCGCTGACCGCCGGACCCGGCTGGCCGTGGGTGTTCTACGTGAACGTCCCCATCGGCCTGGTGATCATCGCCGTCCTCGCCCGGATGCTGCCGCACCAGACCGTCGCCGCGCCCCGGCCCCGGTTGGACGTCCTCGGCGCGCTGCTGGTCACGGCCTCGTCCGGCGCCCTGATCTACGCGTTCATCCGCGCGGGGGACGACGGCTGGCTCACGTCCGCGACCGGCTGGCTGATCCTGCTCGCCGCGATCGGCTACACGGCGTTCGTGGTCCGCCAGCGGACCGCCCGCTCGCCGATGATGGACGTCTCGCTGCTGGTCAGGCGTCCGGTGGCGACGGGCACCTTCCTGATCCTGATGGCGACCGCCCTGATGATCGCGGTGTTCTTCCTGGGCACGTTCTACTTCCAGCACGCGAAGGACTACGGCGCCCTGCGCACCGGCCTGCTGTTCCTCCCGGTGGCGCTCGCAACGATGGCCGGCGCCAACCTCACCGGCCGGACGATCGCGAAGGCCGGAGCACGCCCGCTCGCCGTCGCCGGCCTCCTCACCGCCGCCGTCGGCATGGCCCTGCCCGCCCTCGTCCTGAACCCGGTGACCGCCGTGATCGGCACGGCGATCGCCGGTGCCGGGACGGGCGCGATGTTCGTCGTCGCCTCGGCGACCGCGCTGGGCCAGGTGGCACCGCACGAATCGGGCATCGCGTCCGGAATCGTGAGCACGTTCCACGAGTTCGGCGCGTCCATCGGAGCCGCGGTGATCTCCAGCGTCGCCGCCGCGAGCGTCACCGGCGACACCCTCGACGGCTTCACCGACGGCTTCGTCCTGGCCGCGATCACCGCGACCGTCGCCGCCGCCGCGTCCGCCGCCCTGACCCCACCCCGCCCCCGCAAGCCCCTGCACGCCCCCAACTAGCCCACCCCTCGTTGACCTGCGGCGTGTTGTTGTTTTCAACGCCCTCATAACAACAACACGCCGCAGGTCAACGCACCCGGTGAACGTGCCGCGCCCCAGACGACGGCTGGGGCTCTTCATAGGACACCGCGACATCCGCGGCTACTCTCACTGGGCCGTGATCGAACGGGCAAATCCAGCGGGGCTTTCCATCTCGTACGCTGGGCGACCATGGCGATCTTCCTCCTTGGCGCCCCCACACCTCCACCCAAAGGGTGGGTCAAAGGGCTCTCCACCAATCCTGCCGCCCCCGATGACGTTGTTCTGCGGCTGTTGTCCATCGGCGCCATCTCCTTCTACACCAGGAAGGAATGGAGCGGGAAAGTCAGCGAGGCGGCGTTACATCATGCCGACCCGGTGGTCCGGCGCAACTTCGCGGCTTACGGCGGGGAACAGCGGTTCCAGCTGGTCAGGGACCCGGATATGACGGTTCGCCAGTCACTCGTGGGCTGCTGGATATACGGGAGACGACTGCCGGAGGAGGTCTTGGAGATCCTCGCGGACGACCCGGACGATCACGTCCGATATGAGGTCGTCTTCCACGCGAACGTGCCGCGGCAGAGCCTGATCAAGCTCCTGTCAGATCCCATGGACGATATCCGGGATGAGGCTCGAGAACGCCTGGCGAAAGCGCTTGGGGGGCCGCCCGGCGGCTGGGTGCCGATGAGCGATGAGGAAGCCGATGTACTGGTCACATCCGAGGACGCCGCAGAGCGAGAACGCGCGGCCCAGAATCCGCTGCTTCCCGCCGGCGCGGTGCGGAAGTTGGCGCGCGATCCCGAGCCCGGGGTGCGGCTTGCGGCGTCGTCCCATCCAGCGCTCACGGAGGACGAACGCGCAGCGATCGACATAGAGATCGACCCGGCGATCAGGCACCGTCTGCCCGCGTGGACGCTGTTGCTCCCGCTCGATCCCGCCGAGTCGCGCCGCCATGCGACGTCCGCGCACGTGTTGATCCGGCGCGGGCTGGCCAGACGCAAGGACCTGCCGGAGGACGTGAAAGCGCGGCTCGCCGCCGACGAGGACTTCGCGGTGCGTCTGCTCTTCGCCGAGAACAACGACGACGCGCCCGTCGAACTGCTCTTGGAGATCTGGCGCGAGTGGGAAGGGCTGTCGCAATGGGACATCAGGGCCCGCATCCCGCACGAAGGGCTGCGTCGGTTCGCCGACGATCCGCACCCCCGGATGCGGGCGCTGGCCTTGGACGATCCGCAGACACCGGCGGAACTCGTCGACAAGCTGAGCCGCGACGAAGAGCCGTGGGTGCGGTGGTGCGCCCTGCACGATGCTCGGCTCACACCCGAACGGGTCGTCGAGCTACTGGAAGACGACAACCCGAATCTGCACCGAGACGCGGCGGCCGACCCCAGGCTGCCGCTGCCGCTTCTGCTGGAGGCGTTGGAGGAGACACGGCTGGCAGCTGCGGCCGCGCGTAATCCATCACTTCCCGCGCGCGTCATGCACGAGCTGCTGGACCGGGCGGGTGTAGCCGGTCGGCCCGACAGCTGAACCAACCCCACACCGTGCGTCCGACCACGACGGCAGGGGTTCAGCACTGATGCACGGCGACTGATGCGAGCCTACGGCGTGAGGGTGGTGGCCTTGTTCAGTAGGTAGCGTTGCTCCACCTCGTTGGCGGTCAGGTCGGCTGCCTGGCGGTAGAGGGCGGCTGCGCGTGCGGTTTCGCCGGTCATCTGGAGCAGGTGGGCGCGGACGGCGTGTTCGCGCTGCCGGGTGAGCGGGTGCCGGTCCAGGTGGTGGCGCTGGTCGAGGTCGTCCAAGAGGGCCAGGCCGCGGGACGGCCCGTGCGCGTGGGCCACGGCCACCACGCGGCTGAGCTGGACCGGCGCGGTGGGGGTGAGCCGTTCGAGCCACAGGTACAGCACGGCGATCTGGGCCCAGTCGGTCTGGTCGGGTGAGGCGGCCGCCGCATGGACGGCGGCGATCGCGGCCTGGAGTTGGTAGGGGCCCGTTTCGGCGCGGTTCCAGACGGCGTCGATGAGAGCGGTGCCCTCGTCGATCAGGTCGCGGTCCCAGCGGGTGCGGTCCTGCTCGTCCAGAGGGACGAGGTCGCCGCCGTCGGTGCGGGCGGTGCGCCTGGACTCGGTGAGCAGCATCAGCGCCAGCAGCCCGGTCACCTCGGCGTCGTCGGGGAGCGTGGCGTGGAGCATGCGGGTCAGCCGGATGGCCTCGCCGGTCAGGTCCACGCGGGCGAGCCGGTCGCCGGCGGTGGCGGTGTAGCCCTCGTTGAAGATCAGGTAGAGGACGCGCATCACGGCGGCCATGCGGCCGTCGCGGTCGGCGTCCGCGGGTGGTGTGAAGCGGGCTCCGGCGCGGGCGAGCCGCTGTTTGGCGCGGCTGATGCGGGCGCCCATGGTGGGCTCGGTCGTGCCGTAGGCGTGGGCGATCTCTGCGGTGGTCAGTCCGCCGACCGCGCGCAGCGTGAGCGCCACCTGGGACGTGGGCTCCAGCGCGGGGTGGCAGCACAGGTGCAGCAAGGTCAGGCTGTCGTCGGTCTCAGGTGCGGGGTCTGCCCGGCGGCCGGGTGCCTGCATGGCCAGTTCGGCCGCTCCGGCCTCCTGCTCGCGGCGGTGGCGCGCCTGGTCGGAGCGGAGCAGGTCGACCATGCGCCGGTATCCGACGCGGATGAGCCAGCTGCGCGGATTGTCCGGGACGCCTTCGGACGGCCAGGTCCGGCTGGCGGCCAGCAGGGCCTCCTGCACCGCGTCCTCGGCGATGTCGAAGCGGCCGAAGCGCCGGACCAGCGCGCCGAGCACCTGCGGCGCCTCGGTGCGCAGCAGGTGCTCGCATTCCTGGTTCACGCCGCGAAGTCCTCGCCCATGATCAGGCGGATCTCGATCGGTTCGCCGAGCGCCTCGACGATGCGCGCGGCGATCTCGACGGCGCGCTCCCTCCCGGCCACGTCGATCACGGCGAAGCTGGCCAGGACCTCCTTGAGCTCGGCGAACGGGCCGTCGGTGGCGACCACCTCGCCGCCGTCGCGCTGGACGGTGGTGCTGACGGCCGGGTGCCCCAGGCCCTCGCTGGTGACGAACTCGCCGGAGGCGACCAGCTCCTGCTCCAGCTTCTGGTAGGTCGCGAACGCGGCCAGCGCCTCCTCGGACGGGACGTCGGCGGTGGCGGCGTCCCACTCGGCGGCCGGGGTGTAGCTGAGCAGCAGGTACTTCATGGTGCATCCCTCGATTGGTTCGGGCAGGCCACGTTACGGGCGTCTCACGCCTCGCGCCGCAGGGAGATCGCGAGGACGGTCGTCCAGGTGAAGGCGACCACGCCGTTCACGGCGATCTGGATGCTCATGTGGTCGGGCGACATCGGCACCAGCAGCACCAGCGCGGCGGCGGCGCTCAGGACGGCGGGCGCGGCCGCCCGGCGGCGGACGCAGCGGACGGTCATCACGACGGCCGCGATGGCCAGCGCGGTGAAGGCCGCGGCGGCGGCCGCCGAGTGCGCGATGCCGTGCCAGGACATCTGCGCGACCGGCCCCTCGGGGGTTCCGGCCGGGAAGCCCTTCTCGGGGTCCATGGTGAAGATCCCGGCCGCGACCAGCCCGGCACCGAAGACGCCCACCAGGATCGGCAGTGCGCGGCGTCCGGTCCCTTCGGTGAGCGTGCGCTTGATGCCGGCGGCCAGCGCCAGCGCGCCCGCCCCCGCGAGGACGAAGGTGAGGATCTGGATCCATCCCAGGTCGCCGGTGGAGAGCTGGCTGATGGGGTGCCGGGTGATGTCGAAGCCCTCCCGGGTGAGCATCTGCGCGATCGCCGAGGTGAAGAAGAGCGGCCCGGCGAGTGCTCCGGCCAGCAGGAGGCGTCCGGACGTCCGAGCGGTCCGGCGGACGGGAACGGCGGTGGCGGTGGCTGCGGTCATGGCGTCCTCCCATGTCGGTGGGTTCTCGCTCGCTACCTCGGACCCGGATCGGACTTCTTGACGCCGCATGCCTGTGATTCAGGTCACAGCGATCGCACGTCAAAGCCCGGCCGGGGGCTCCGAGGTATCGGCGAGCAACCCCACAGAGGAGGACGACATGTTCGAGACCCAGCAGCCCAGCCCCGAACTGAAGGCCCTGGACCGTCTGGTCGGCACCTGGCAGGTCGCCGGCGGCGCGGAGGGGACCGTCCGCTACGAGTGGATGCCGGGCCGGTTCTTCCTGGTCCAGCACGTCGAGCTGACCCAGTTCGGCGAGCCCGTCACCGGCATGGAGATCATCGGCAACCTGCGTCCGTTCGGCGAGCCGACCGGGGCGGACGTGGTGTCGCGCTACTACGACTCGGCGGGCAACACCTTCGACTACGTCTACGAACTGGAGGGCGACACACTGACCATCTGGGCCGGTGCCAAGGGCGGCCCTGCCTACTACAAGGGCACTTTCAGCGCCGACGACACCACGCTCACCGGCGAGTGGGTCTACCCCGGTGGCGGCGGGTACGCCTCCACCTCGACCCGTATCTGATCGAGGGCTGGTCTCCGCCCTGGAAAGCGTGCGGTGGCGGCGAGTCGTCCAGAACGGCTCGCCGCTCCGGGCGCGGGTGGCTGGTAGCGGTCATGCCGGTCTCTGACGGTTCGGGGAGGCGATTCCCTTATGCTCGCCGCATGCAGCTTGTGGCGGTTGGCGAAGCTACCCCGGCGGTCTTCGCGATCGGCCCCCAGTCCGTCGGCGTGTTCGCCGTCGGGCAGGAAGCCACCGGGATCATCGCTTTCGGCCAGGTCGCCAACGGGGTGATCGCGGTCGGCCAGCTGGCGCGGGGCGTCGTCGCCATCGGCCAGCTCGCCACCGGGGTCTTCGCGGTCGGCCAGGCGGCCTTCGGCGTCTTCGCCGCGGGGATGGCCGCCATCGGAGTGATCTGCCAGGCCGGGATCGGTTTCGGCGCCACCAGCGCGATCTCGCCGAAGCTCGGACTCTGGGGCAAGCTCCACGTCCAGCGGATGTTCGACCCGTACGCCCCCGATCAGATCCTCGAGACCGGCGGCCTGCCCGGCTGGCGGGTGGTGCTCGCGACGGTCGGCACACTCGTCCTCGCCGCGGCCTGGTGGAAGATCACCGGTGAGCCGCTCCGCGCGACGATCCTGGATCTGTGATCAGAGGAAGAGCAGCAGGCAGAGCATGACGGCCAGGACCAGCCCGCCGAGGGCGTTCACCCAGATCGGGATCCGGCCGAACAACTCCTCACCGCCCGGCGACAGCGCCGACAGCGTCCCGGTCCCGCCGCTCTCGTCCCGGGACGCCATCAGCCCGCCTCCGCCAGCCCGCCGGGCAGCAGCGTGAGCCCGGTTCTGCGCGCCTTCTCCACGCTGCGGCGCAGCGCCTCCTCGACCTGCTTCGCGTCGTCGGTGAGCCCGTCGATCTCCGCGATCGCCAGCTCGTCCCGGACGGTCCGCGCGAGCAGTTCACCGTAGGCGTCGTTGTTGTCGGCCAAGCGCTGAAGGGTCTTCCATTGCAGGAGTGCCCGATCGGCGGCCTTCACCTGCTCGGCGTACCGCTCGATCGCCTCGATCCGCTCCGTCACCGAGGCCGTGGCCAGCTTCAGCGCTTTGGCCTGCGGGCCCATGACCTGCGCGAGATCGGCATTGCGGCCGGCCTGGCGGGCTATCCGCTGCTCCTCCGACAAGCGGCTGATCTCCCGCAGGATCTGGGCGACCTCCCACTCCTGCGCCGGCAGCATCACGGCGTTCCGCAGATCGTCCAGCAGGCCCTCTTGGGTGACCTCCGCGGACAGAACCACCTGGATCGCCCGCTGGACCCGTCCGAGCAGAGCAGCCGTGGCGGCATCGAGGTCGCGCGGCACCACGTAGGAGCCGTGCAGCCGCCGCGCGAGGGCGCCGGCACGGCCCTGCCCGCACCGGGCCAGCAGCACACCGAACGCGACGACGACCGCTCCCGACAGCACGAAGACGCCGCCGGGCGCGAGGACCAGCACCGCACCCGCCGCGATCTGCCCGACCGCTCCGGCGATCATCGCCTTGCGCCCGTAGAACGGGGCGACGACGAGCGGCAGAACAGCCCACAACGGGGCATTCCACAGGCTGAAGAGGACGTCCCGGGGCGTCCGTCCGCCGAGCGGCCCCACCGGCCGCACTCCGGCAGCGGGGTGCAGCAACTCCGGCCGCGCCTCCAGCAGGACGCGATCCTCCGCCGCGATAAGCGGGTCGAACGAGGGTCTGACGGTCACGGGCTCATCTAAGCACGCACATGCCCAGGAACTAAGAAAAGCCGCCGCCAGCGGGACGCTGTGACCCGCCGTCCCTGAGCTGGACGAGCAGCGCGTCCCATGCCGCATGGCTCAGGACGAGATGTGGCCCGTCCGGATCGGTCGAGTCCCGAACACCCACCACACCGTCCCGCCCGTGAGGCAGACGCGCGCACTCCACACAGTTCTGTGACTGGCTGCCGCTGTGACTGCTCTTTCGCCACCGAGCCATCTGTCGCGACTCCTCCGCATGGGTCAGGCCTTCCGCTCTGACTCGCCTCTCTTGAGCTGGAGGAGCAACGCACTCCAGCTTTCGGGCGTCAAGGTCAGACGCGGCCCGTCCGGATCGGTCGAATCACGAACACCCACCGCGCTCCCTCGCCCCGAGGACAGAGGCGAGCACTCCACGCACGTCTCGGGGTAGCTGCCACTGTGACTGCTCTTCCGCCAGTGAGTCACCTGCTGGTCCTCTCAGCCGTGCCGGGTTGCAGATCCCGGACGGCCTGTTCAATCCGTTCGCGAGTCTCAGTCGGGGGGAGAGCGACCCTGCTCAGTTCTGCTTGGATCGCTCGGTAGGCCGAGACACCTTCATCCTCATCGAGGAAGATCCGTCGCAGGAAGCCGTCCACGACCACGATCGGGAAGTTCCCTGATTCAACGTGCAGGATGGTGAAGGATCCGTCAACACCAGGGTTCGTGGTGGCGGTGAACGGGAGAATCCGAACATCGATGTTCGGCCACTCGGTGAGTTCGAGCAGGTACCGGAGCTGCGCAAACATCACCTCTTTGCCGCCCATCCACTGACGGACCGACGCCTCGCCGATCACGGCATTGATCACCAGCGGATCAGGCCTCGTCAGTGCCTCCTTGCGCGCCATGCGGTGCGCCACGAGTTGGTCGATGTTGCCAGAACTGCCGCTGGGGACGGACGTCATGACAGCGCGTGCGTACTCCGGGGTCTGGAGGAGCCCGGGGATGAGGTCGGTGTGGTACGTGAAGAGCTCCGAGGAGTCCTGTTCGAGCATCACGTATTCGCCGTAGTTCGGACCTTTGCCTGGGAGTTTGTGTCGGCGGATCCAGTCTCGGGAGGGGCCGCCGGAGGCGAGGCCGATCAGTGCGGTTCTGAGGTCGTCGTCCTCCTGGAAGCCGTACATCATCAGGATGTAGTTGATCTCGTGGACGCGCGCCACGATCTGGGCGTTCTCCATCCGGCTGAGGGCGGACTTGGAGATCTTGAGGAAGGCCGCGGCCCCATCGAGGGTGAGGCCGCGCTCTTCGCGGATCTTGCGTAGTTGGACGCCGAGTCGCCTGCGGCGAACGGTCGGGGGTCGTGTCGCCATGACACTGATTGTCACCGATGCAACACAGACTGTCATGCATCTTTCCAAAAGAGGGAAATCCCGCTTTCCGCATGTCCCGCAGGGCCGTCCTCCCCCTCTCGATGAAGCGGTTGTGGCCTCTCACCTGGGCATTCATGCTTGCGGACGTCGTTAACCGAAGGGAGTGAGGCGATGACGCCCTGTGAGTCCGAGCCTGAGGACATGCGGTTGCTCGGGACGATCACGATGCCCGGCGTGCCGAGGTCCGCGCAGGTCGCGCGGGCCTTCGTGAGCGTGGTCGCGACGCATGTGGACGACGAGGCGCTGTCCGACGTCGTCCTCTGCGTGGACGAGTTGGTCGCCAACGCGTGCGAGCACACCGCGTCTGGCACGGGCGGGCAGGTCACCGTCGTGGTGAGCGCCCGCGAGGACATACTGCGCGTGACCGTCCTCGACCAGGGCGGTGCTCAGAAGCAGCCGCGCGTCCGCACCGATCCGTTCGCGGAGGACGGCCGTGGGCTGTTCCTCGTCGATGCGCTCTCCAAGAGCTGGGGGTCGCATCCCGCGCTGAACGGCACCGCCGTATGGGCGGAGTTCCACGCGGTGCCGGCCGAGAACGTCAGCGGTGGGTGATGTGGGGATGACGTTCTCCCGTCCCCAGTCGCCGAGCGGGGCCAGGGCCTCGTTGAGCGAGACGCCGCGCGGTGTCAGCGAGTACTCGACGCGCGGCGGCACCTCATCGAGCACCTCGCGGTGGACGATCCCGTCCTGCTCAAGCTCGCGCAGTTGGGCGGCGAGCACCTTCTCGGTCACACCGGGCAGCTCCCTGCGCAGCTCGCCGAAGCGGTGGGGCCGCTCGTTGAGCGCCCGGAGGATCAGCATCCCGCCCCCTGACCTCGTCACTGGGGCCAGGGTGACCACGCACTTTGAAGTGCGTACTTGATCATGGACGCGGGCCGGGCCGAGCCTGGCCGGCATGGGACATGACTCTGAGCAGATCAGCGTGCTCGGGCTCGGCGCGATGGGCGCCGCGATCGCTCGCGCGTGGCTGGCCGCCGGATACGAGACGACCGTGTGGAACCGGACGGCGAGCCGCGCCGAGCCGCTCATCGCCAACGGGGCGAAGGCGGCGGCAACCGCCGCCGAAGCGGTCGCCGCGAGCGACCTGGTGATCGTCTGCCTGCTCGATGACGCGTCGGTCGGCGAAGCCCTCGCGGACGCCGACCTCGCCGGCAAGGACCTCGTCAACATCACCACCGGCACCCCTGGCGACGCCCGCGAACGCGCGGATTGGGCGGCCGGACGCGGGGCCCGGTACCTGGACGGCGGGATCATGGCCGTGCCACCGATGATCGGCGTCCCCGAGTCGGGCGCCTACGTCTTCTACAGCGGGTCGCCGGAGTTGTTCGCCGAGCGCCGCGACGCGCTGGGCGTCCCTGCGGTCGCCAAGTACATCGGGGAGGACGCCGGTTCGGCGGCTTTGCGCGACGTGGCGTTGCTGAGTGCGATGACCAGCATGTTCGCCGGGATCGCCCACGCGTACGCGCTCACGCGCGGGGCGACATCGCCAAAGGAGTTCGCCCCTTTGCTCATCGAATGGCTCACCGCCATGGCCGGCGGGGCGGACGGCATGGCGGAGCACCTAGAGACCGGCGACTACACCTTGGGCGTGACGTCCAACCTCGCCATGATGGTGCAGGGCAACAGAACACTGCTGCGCACGGCCGAGGAGCAAGGGGTCAGCACCGAACTCCTCACCCCGTTCATGGCCCTGATGGAACGCCGCCTCGCGGACGGCCACCCCGACGAGGGCACCACCGGCGTGGTCGACCTGCTGCTCCGCGAACCGTAAGGGCGCCTCAGGAAGGGGACGACGATGATCGTGAGACCGGCCGAACCCGCCGACCTGCCGACGCTCGCTCCGCTGTGGCGGGCGGCCTGGCACGACGGCCACGACGGTCACGTCCCCGAGGCGCTGATGGACGCGCGCGGCCCCGACCACTTCGCCGTCCACGCCCAGAAGTACATCGGCTCCACTCTCGTCGCCACCGAAGCCGACGGCCGAATCCTCGGGCTGGTGATCCTCGGGGACGACGACGGCGAGGTGATCCAACTGGCCGTCGACGGCTCCGCCCGAGGGAGAGGCGTCGGCGGCACGCTGCTGCGAAGCGCGGAAGACCGGTTCCGGGGACGGCACCGCGAAGCATGGCTAGCGGTCGTCCCCGGCAACACCCGGGCCCGCCGCATGTACGAGTTCCACGGCTGGCGCGACACCGGCCCGATCACCTACCAGGCCCCCACCGCGACCGGCACCGTCGACGTCCCCGTCCACCGCTACATCAAGGACCTGACGTAAGCCGAGGAAGGCCAGTGCGGAACGTCGACCGCGTCGCCACCTCGTTGATCTGCGGCGTGTTGTTGTTTTCGACGCGCTCATAACAACAACACGCCGCAGGTCAACGAACCGCGCTAGGGGTGTGCGGGCGTGCTCACTGGCGGGATCTTCGCGCCCGGCACCGCCTTGCCCTTCCCCGCCCAGCCGTCGCACATGGCGATCACGCTCGCACCGGACGACGTCGCCTGTCTCACGACCTTCCCATTCTCGACGACCGTGCAGGTGACGGTTCCAGCCCCGTCCCCGAATGGAATCGATGCCCTTACCGAGATGTACTCGGACCTATCGAACTCGTACGTCACCTTGAAGGGCAGCGGATGCCGCCTATGCTGCTCTGAACCGTTCGGCGTCTGCACAGTGATGTCGACGGTAGGCCGGTCACCGGTGACGATGTAGACGATCTCGAAATCTGCCATCATCACTCCGACGAGCAGTTTCCCCAGGTAGAACACCACGATCAGGATCTCGGCGAGGAACGCCCCGGCCACCAGCCCTTCGGGCAGCCTGAGTGTCATATCCCCCTGATTCAGATGAAACCTGGGTTTCATGCGGGCTCACTCCCGTCCAGGGCCAGAGCGAGACCCGCCTGCCGAGCGTCCTCGATGCATCGCCGAAGCTCGGCCAGCGGCGTCCGCATCGAGAGCTCGTCGATCTCGGCGACGGCCAGGTCGTCCCGGACCGTCCGCGCGAGCAGTTCCTGGAGCTCCGGCCTGAGCTCCTGGACCGCCTCGACCACCTGCCACTCGCGGTAGGCGCCGTCGGCGGCCCGTGCCCGATCCGCGTACCGCTCCAGCGCGGCCACCCGTCGCCGCACCGCCGCGTCCGACATCTCCACCGCATGCCATTCGGGCTGGAGCAGCGTGCGCGTCCGCCTGTCATCGGACGCCAACTGCCTAAGCCGCTGCCTGATGCGAGTCAGCTCCGCGCACGCCCGCGCGATCTCCCACTCCTGCTGCGGCAGTGCCACCGCGTTGGCGACATCGTCGAGCAACCCCGCCTTGCCGACTTCGGCCTCCGTGACCGCGGCCACGGCCTCACTCGCCCGCCGCACGCACTCCCCGGCCCGCGCGTCGAAGTCGTCCGCCACGTAGTACCGGCCGTGCCATTTGCGTGCCAGCTTCTGCGGACGCCCTTCCTCATGCTGGACGAACAGGAGCGCCCAGAACACGGCCTACAGCACGGTGACCGTCAGCAGGAACGACCCCAGCCCGTCGAACAGCACCCACACCAGCCATGCCTGGAGAACGGCCCCCACCGCGCCCCCGCACCACCCATAGAGGAACGGCAACGCCGCCGCCGGTAAGAGGCCGCACACCACCCCGGCTTGGAACGAGTCGGCGACGGCATGACCTCCACGACCGCCCCACCACGGCCTTCCCGGCGGGTTTCGGGACGCCGCCGTCAACACCGCCGGGCAGCTCGTCAGAAGCTCCCGGTCATGTTTCGGCAACTCGGGATCCAGGACGGGTCGAACCACATCGTCCACACTCCACCTCCGCCGGGCAGTGTCCGCACTGGCCATGGACGATCATCTCGAATGCCGAGAATCTCCGTCCATCGGACGTCGGGCGATCGGTCCAATCGTGAACGCGATCGCCCGGCGGCCCGATGCGGGACGCGCCGGGGCGCGGCGGTCAGAGTTCCTTGAGGAAGCCGGAGTCGACGGCGTAGTCGGCGCCGGTGGTGCTCGCCGCGCGGGGGGACGCCAGGTGGACGATCACGTCGGCGACCTCCTGCGGGTCGGCGAGGCGGCCGGTCGTGAGGGACATCATCTCGGCGGCGCCGCCGTCGAGGACGGCGTCACGGTTGGAGCCGGTCGCCCCGGCGATGACGTCGGCGGCGCCGCCCTCGTCCGTCCACCACGGGGTCCGGACCGGGCCCGGCGAGACCGCGTTGACCCGGATGCCCTGCGGCGCGTACTCCTCCGACAGCCCGAGCGTCAGGTTGGCCAGCGCCGCCTTCGCCGCGTTGTAGTCGTAGTTCATCGGCCCGGGGCGCCGCCCGTTCCCGGACGAGACGTTCACGATCGACGCCGCGTCACTGCGCAGCAGGTGCGGGATCGCCGCGCGCACCGCCCGGACCACCGCGAACAGGTTGAACTCGAACATGTCGCGCCAGTCGTCGTCTGACGGGGTGAGGAAGCCGAACCGGGGCAGCGTCGCCCCGGGCGGCGGACCGCCCGCGTTGTTGACCAGCACGTCGAGGCCGCCGAACGCCTCCACCGCGCGCTCCACGGCCAGCGCCGGGGCGGACGGGTCCATGAGGTCGGCCGCCACGTGCAGCAGGTTCGGCCCGGCGAGCGCGTCCAGCTCCGACCCCGCCTTGCGCGACACCGCCGCGACGCGGGCCCCCTCGTCCAGCAGCGTCCGCGTGACCGCCAGCCCGATGCCCTTCGACGCCCCGGTGACCACCGCAACGCGTCCGGCAAGCCGCAGATCCATGGGTTTCCTTCCAGAGAGCGAGCACGCCCGGTCGGACATGCGCCCTCTGAACCCCGACCCGCCCAACCCGGTTGCACCCGCGCCCATCGCAGGTCCGGTCCATCGGACGCGGCAGAACCGCCGAGGTCAGCCGGCGCGGAGAGAGGCGATGAGGGTGTTCACGTCCGGCCAGAGCCGCTTGTGGGTGCCGGGTATCGCGACCCACAGGAACGACGGGTACCGGCCGCCGGCGTTGACCACGACGACCGCGCACAGATCCGTCCTCGACCGGACGCCGGGCTTGTCGTAGCGGATCTCCCGGACGAGCACCCAGGCGGCCCGCCCGCTCACCGTGACCGGCTGGGACGCGACATCGCGGCCGCTCGACGCATCGCTGAACGCCGATCCCACCGCGTCGTCCATCTGCGCCGAGGCGAGCGCGTGCAACCCGCCGGAGTCCGGGCCCTTGTAGAAGGGCATTAGGTAGACGTCCACCAGCCCCGACGCGATCACCGCTTTCCTGGACGGGTCGGTGTCGAAGGACTGCTTGCGCTCGAAACCCTCATCCAGGGAGTCCGTCCGGCGGCTCGGCGCCCACTGGCCGCCCAGTTCGGCGTACGACAGGCGCGCCTCGCCGTCGGTGACCCGCCGGACGACCGGCGACCCCCGTCCCGGGTAGCGCTCGACCTGCACCACCTCGGTCAACCGCTCCCCGCCACCGGGAAGCGGAGGCGCGGTCAGCGACGGGATAGTGGCACCCGGCAACGGCTTGTCCTTACCCGCCACGCCCTCGCAGCTCGCGACCGCACCCCCGCCCGACGCCGACGACTGCTTGACGACCTTCCCATCTGCGACGATCGTGCACGTCACGCTCCCTCCTCCCCGCGTAGAGGGGTTCTGGGCCAGCAGGCTGACGTCGTAATCGCCCTCGTCGAACTTGTACGTCGCCTTGAACGGCAACGGCAGCGCGTCATGGTCCTCGGTGCCGTTCGGTGTGCCGACGGTGATGTTCGCGGCCGGGCGGTCCCCGGTGACGATGTAGGTGATCTCGACCTTCCCGTCGTCGCGCAGCGTCGCGGCAGCGGATCCGTCCCCTCCGAAACCCCACACGCCCACCGCCACCACCTGGCCCAAGAGGGTCACCACCGCCAGCGGCATCGGGAACCGGTCGCGCAGCCGCCGCCCACCCGCGGACAATCCGGTCATCACACCGGCTCCTTCTCACCCGCGGCCAGGACGAGCCCCGCCCGCTTCGCCTCGTCCACCCGCCGCCGAAGCTCCGCCAGCGGCGACGCCGCCGCGAGCCGCTCGATCTCCGCGGCGCCCAGCTCGTCCCGGACGGACCGGGCGAGCAACTCCCGGACGTCGTCGCCGATCCGGTCCAGCTCCTCCAATGCCTTCCATTTGCGGTAGGCGGCGTCTGCTGCGGCCGCGCCCGCCGCGTACTGCTCCAGCGCCGCCACCCGCCGCTCCACGGCCTCGGCCGACAGCTTCAGGGCACGCCACTGCGGTTCGAGCAGCTCGGTCAGCGCCGGGTCGCCGTCCCTCACCTCGCGGAGCTCCCGCTTCAGGCGGGTCAGCTCCGCACACGTCTGCGCGATGTCCCATTCCTGCTGCGGCAGCGTCACCGCGTTGGCGATCTCGTCCAGCAGGCCGGCGTGGTCGACCTCGGACTCCAGCACCGCCGAGACCGCCCGCTGGGCCCGCTTCATGTACTTCAGCGCCGCACCGGCGAAGTCGTCCTGGACGTAGTACCTGCGGTGCAGGGTCCGTGCCAGCGTTCGCGCCCGGTCCTCACCGCACGAGCCGAACAGCACCATCGCGGACAGGACCTGCAGGACGCCCGCTCCCACCAGGAAGGGCCCGAGCCCGGCGAACCAGCCCAGCGCGATCAGCCCGGCCTGAAGAAGCGCGCCCGGCACGGCACCGCCCCGGCCGCGGACGAACGGCAGCGCCACCGCCGGGAGCAGCCCGCACGGCACGGCGACGAGCACCGCGAGTCCCGCGTCCGCGAGCGTGCGCCCGCCCAGCGGAGGCCGTGCGGGAGGCGGCTCGCTCGCCGCCGTCAGTGCCTCCGGATGCGCGATCAGGACCGCGCTGCTCCTCCGCCACCTCGGGGTCGACGACAGGCCGGAACACCTCGTCCACATATCACCTCCGGACAACCGCAAGACGGACTCGTCCTCCATTTCGGACGTCGGCCGGGCAATCGGCGTTCCGGCCGGCCCAGCCGGTCACGCCGGCTCTTCGGCGTCCACGGCCAGGGCAAGCCCGGCATCCTTCGCCTCCGCGACGGCCCGTTGGAGTTCGGCCAGCGGGGTGTCCGCGGAGAGTCGGTCGATCTCGGCGACGGCCAGGTCGTCCTGTGCGGTCTGGGCGAGCAGTTCTCGGACGTCCGCCTCGATCTCCTCGATCTCCTTGAACGCCTCCCACTCGCGGTACTGGGCGTCCGCGGCCTTCGTCCGGTCGGCGTAGCGCTCCAGCGCGGCGATGCGCCGCTCGGTCGCCTCGGCCGCCGTCTCCAGTGCGCGGCGCTGCGGCTCGATCACCTTCGTCAGGCTCGCGTGCTTGGACCGCACCTTCTCGATCTGCCGCTTGACGCGGGTCAGCTCCGCGCACGTCCGCGCGATCTCCCACTCCTGCCGCGGCAGTGTCACCGCGTTGGCGACGTCGTCCAGCAGACCCGCCCTGCCGATCTCGGACCCCGATATCGCCGCAATGGCCGCCCGAGCGCGCTCGATGTATCCCAGCGACTCCTCGTCGAAGTCGTCCGCGAGGTAGTACCTGCCGTGGTGCTTACGCGCCAGCCGGTGCGGATTCTCCACCCTGAGCATGGCGAATCCGACCACCGCGACCAGGGCACCGAGAGCGATCGCCACAGTCAGGAACATCTCAAGACCGGCCACGAGCCACACGAGCAGCGGAACGAAACCGAATCCCGCACCGGCGAAGACCGCGCTGATCAGGTTGGCCATCGCACCGTGCTCCCAGGGCGGCTTGCCCGGCGCCGCCGCGGACGCCGCGGCCAGCACCTCCGGGGAGGACGCCAGAATCTCTCGGCCCTTCTCCGGCAACTCGGGATCCAGCACAGGACGGAACACGACGTGCCCGTCATCTCCGTCGTCCACGCCCACCCCGCCCGGCCGCCCGTGTCTCGATACGCGAGAAATATCCTGATCGTACTCGGACGCCGATCACCCGATCACCGCCGACCGCTTCCGGCCCCGCCGGACGCTCTCCAGGCCAAGCCGCAAGCCATGGCCGGCCGACCGGCGTCGAGTACGATCAAGACATTTCTCGGATTCCGAGACAGAGCGCGTGGCCGGCGGGCGAGGCGGAGGTGGGGCGTGCTCGGAAGTTTCCGACCCGTAGTCGATCCCGACGTGCCGGAGAAGGACCGAGAGATCCTGGCCTCCTCCCCGGACGCGCTGACGGCGGCCTTCAAGCCGGCCCCCGCCAAGCCGTCCCTGGAGGATGGCGCGGTGGGCGACGCGGCCGTCGCGATCCTCACCGGCGCGGGCTGTGCGATCGCCCCGGTGATCGTCATGCCGACGGCGGCGCGACGGGCCGGACTCGCGGTGGGGGCGGTACTCCAGGCCGGGCTGGTCGCAGCCGCCTGGTTCGGCGGCCTCTGGGTGTTCCTCACCGTGGCGGCCGTCATCGGGGTCGCCGTCGCGATGGGCGCCTACGTCAGGTTCAGAGCCAAGAACGCGCACCGGCTGGCGTGCAAGCACCACGGCAGGTACTACACCGCGGACGACTTCGACGAGCGGACGCTCCAGTACGTCAGCCGGGCGCGACGAGCCACCAGAACGGTGATGAACTCCCGGATCAGCAAGGCGGGGCTGCTGGACGATGTCGCCAACGCGGTGACCTTGCCGCGGCAGGAGTGGGAGGTCGCGCGGACGTGCGCGGAGCTGACCCGTATCGAGCTGGAGATCAGCGAGGTGGCGTCCAAGAACGCGGGGCTGACCGCGTTGCTGGAGAAGCAGCGCCGCGCACTCGCCCTGTCGGCTGAGGCGGTGGAGCGGCGGGTGGCGGCGCTGGAGCAGTACGCGGACCGGACGAAGGCCGCCAGCGCCGCGTATCGCGAGTACAAGGCGATCAAGCAGATCGAGGAGATCCAGGCGGACGTCCAAGAACTGCTCGCCCAGACCGTGCAGGACGAGCTGGCCGTCGCCGAGATCGACCGGCTCTCCGCGGACACCCCACTGGCCGAACTCCAGCGGGCCGTCGACGCGGCGAAGGAGGCCGGTCTCGCCCTGACCGCCGAGGTCCACCGGGTGCGTTGACCTGCGGCGTGTTGTTGTTATGAGCGCGTCGAAAACAACAACACGCCGCAGGTCAACGACGTGGGTTAGTGGAGGGCGTTGTAGACGCCGGCGGCTACGGCGCCGTAGGCCAGGTGGGGGACGGCGTCCATGGCCCAGTCGGAGGCCGACCACTGGCGGGGGTCCGTCAGGCCCAGCGCGGTCATGGGGGCGCTCGATCCGAGCATGGCGAGGCCGGTGAGCAGGACCGTCCCGACCGGCCTCGGGATGCGGCGGCTGCCGGCGATCAGGCCGTACACGATGCCCGCGCCGAGGCCGGTGCCGAAGCCGAGCATCGGGCCGAGGCCCGCCTTCCGGTTCTCCGCCGTGTCCCCCTCGCCGAGATCGACCCCGGCGGCGTCCGCCAGCTTCTCCACGCTCTGCTCGGGGGTGCTGCTCGCCGGACGCCCCCGAACCGCCATGTCGAGGTAGGTCACCACATTGAGGGCCGTGGTCCCGGCGGCACCGGCGACCATTCCGCGCGTCACTCTGTCCATGCCTCCGCCGTTACCCGCCCCATCCGCGAAACCACTCGAACGCGTCAATTGCGGCCGGCGCGGGGGCCGCGCCGGGCCGTCGCGCCCTGCCCCGTCCCCGGCGGGATCGGCGCGGATTCGCCGCCGCCGTGCAAACCCACACGGGACGTCCGGGGTCGGACGGCGCCGCGCGGCATAGACGCCCGGCCAGCGGGTAGCCCGTGCGCAGGCGACGGCGTGACGAGGGAGACCGATGAGGGAGTCGATCCGGCTCGGTCGTATCGCCGGGATCAACATCGGCCTCAACTACAGCGTGATCGTCATCGTGGTGATCCTGGTCTTCGGGCTGGCCTTCGGCCGGTTCCCCGAGGTGAATCCCGGGTTCTCCACGTGGGCCTACATCGTGGCGGGCATCGTGAGCGCGCTCCTGCTGCTGGTGTCGCTGCTCGTCCACGAACTGGCGCACGCGGTCGTCGCGCGGCGCAACGGCATCGAGGTCAGCGGCATCACGCTGTGGCTGCTCGGCGGCGTCGCCGAACTGCGCGGCGAACCGCGCAGCGCGGGCGCGGACCTGCGCATCGCCGTCGTCGGCCCGCTCGCCAGCCTCGCCGTCGGCGGCGTCTTCGCGATCGCGGCGGTCGTCGCGTCGGCCGCCACCGGCCCCGGCCTCGGCGTGGAGACGCTCGCGTATCTGGCCGGCATCAACGCGATCCTCGCCGTGTTCAACCTGGTCCCCGCCGCTCCGCTGGACGGCGGACGCGTCCTGCGCGCGTTCCTGTGGTGGCGCCGCGGCGACCGGACCGCCGCCGCCGTCACCGCCGCCCGCGCCGGACGCGTGTTCGGCTTCGTCCTCATCGCCCTCGGCTTCGTCCAGTTCGTCGCCGGCGTCGGGTTCGGCGGGCTGTGGCTGATCCTGATCGGCCTGTTCCTCGTCGGCGCCGCCAGCTCCGAGGAGCAGCAGACGCGGGTCAACGCGGCGCTGCACGGCGTCCGCGTGGGCGACATCATGACGCCCGACCCCGTCGTCGCGGACGCCGCGCGGACGGTGCAGAACCTGATCGACGAGGTCGTCCTCACGCACCGGTTCTCGACGTATCCGCTGGTCGAGGACGGACGGCTGGCGGGCCTGGTGACGCTGAACCGCATCCGGTCCACCGAGCCCGAGGAGCGCGCGGCGCTCCGCCTCGGCGACATCGCCTGCCCGCCCGACGAGGTCCCGACCGCCCACCCGGACGACCCGCTGACCGACCTGCTGCCCCGGATGGCCGGCTGCACCGACGGCCGCGCCGTCGTCCTCGGCGCCGGGGGCCGGGTCGTGGGCCTGGTCAGCCCGAGCGACATCAGCCGGGCGATGCAGACCAGCGACTTCCGCGGCAGCCGCCCCTACCCGCCGCCGCGCGGCGCCGACATGATGATCCCGCACGGGAAGCGCCCCTGGTCGTCCTGACCTGGCGGGCTTCGGCGGTCAGCTGTCGCTGGTGACCTGCTCGGAGACGGCCACGGGCTCCAGCTTCGCGCGGTGGGCGCCGGCGGCGCGGCGTCCGGACGGGATGGCGGCGGAGATGGCCGCGGCCAGCAGCGCGACACCGCAGCCGATCAGCAGCCCGACGCGGAAGCCGTTCTCGGACGCGATCCGGTGCCCGCCGAGGTCGATGGTCATCTCGGCGAGGACGACGCCGATGACGGCCGCGCCGATCGAGGTGCCGAGCGAGCGCATGAGGGTGTTGAAGCCGTTCGCGGCGGCCGTCTCGCTGAGCGGCACCGAGCTGAGGATCAGCGCGGGCATCGCGCCGTAGGCGAGACCGACCCCGACGTTGATGATCATCAGGCCGACCATGAGGCCCCAGGCGGCGCCCATCAGCGCGAGGGACGCGCCGTAGCCGGCGGCCACCACCAGGATGCCGAGGCTCAGCGTGACCTTCGGCCCCCGGAGGTCGGTGAGCTTCCCGCCGATCGGGGAGACGAGCATCATCACGATCCCGGCGGGCGCCATCCACAGGCCCGCGGCCAGCATCGACTGGCCGAGGCCGTAGCCCGTCGCCTCGGGGTACTGGAGGAGCTGCGGCACGATCAGCATCGAGGCGTACATCGCGACCCCGACGAAGATCGAGGCGAGGTTGGTGAGCAGGACCCGGGGGCGGGCCGTGGTGCGCAGGTCGACGATCGGCTGCCGGGTGCGGATCTCCCAGAACCCCCAGCCGAGCAGCACCACGACGGCGGCGGCGAACAGCCCGATCGTCGTCCCGGACGCCCAGCCCCAGTCGGCGCCCTTCGACACCGCGAGCAGCAGGCAGACCAGGCCGATGCCGAGCCCGACCGCGCCGGGCGCGTCGAAGCGCTCGCCCTTGGCCCGCGCCGGCACGTCCGGGATCAGCCGCCAGATCAGGACCGCGATGACCGCGGCCAGCACGGTGGACGCCCAGAACAGCACCCGCCAGCTGGTGTACTCGGCGACGCCCGCGGCGATCGGCAGGCCGAGTCCGCCGCCGATGCCCATGGACGCGCTGACCACCGCGATCGAGGAGCTGAGCTTCTCCGCCGGCACCACGTCGCGCAGCAGGGCGATGCCGAGCGGCACCATGCCCATCCCCATGCCCTGCAGGCCGCGTCCGATGATCATCGGGACGACCGAGGACGACAGCGCGCACACCACCGAGCCCGCGATCAGCGGGACCGCGCAGACCAGCAGCATGGGGCGCTTGCCCACGAGGTCCCCGAGGCGGCCGAAGACCGGCACGCAGACGGCGCCCACCAGCAGCGTCACCGTGATGACCCAGGCCGCGTTCGACGACGAGGTGTGCAGGATCGTCGGCAGGTCCTGGATGAGCGGCGTGACCAGCGTCTGCATGATCGCCGCCGTGATGCCGGCGAGCGCCAGCGTCACGACCACGCCGCGTGAGCGGGCTGCGGGTTGGGGTGCGTCCATACGCGGACTCCTCGAACGTCTCGTCGTGTCCGTCCGGCCGCCGATGCGGGCCGGAACCGAATGTGCACGATACACGTAATATGTATCAGGCACATGATGTGCGCAATGCATTCCCCGCGGCAGTGGCGGACGCCACTCTGCGAGGATGGAGGAGGCGCGGCCGCCCCCGAGGACGCGGACGGCCCCGGCGGGAGGAGGCGCACCGGCCATGGTCAGGCCCACGCACGACATCGAGTACGAGCAGATGCTGCTCAGCCGGCACGAGGTCATGCGCCATCGGGCCGGACGCCTGGAGCGCAGCGCCTACGTCCTGCTGAGCCGCATCCGCCTCCAGGGGCCGATGTCCATCGGCGAGCTGAGCGAGGCGTTCGGGCTCGACGCCTCGACTCTCAACCGGCAGACCGCCGCGGCGATGCGCGCCGGGCTGCTGGAGCGCATCCCCGACCCCGAGGGCGGCATCGCCCGCAAGTTCCGCATCACCGGCAGGGGCGCCGCGCTGCTGGACGAGGAGCGCGCGATCATCATCGACGGCCTCGACCGCGTCATGGCCGACTGGTCGGACGAGGACATCGCCACCTTCGCCGCCTACCTGCGCCGCTTCAACACCGACATCGAACGCCTCAGCGGCCGCACCTGGCCCCGTCCGGCGAACACGGAGGACACCACGGACGCCGGGCACCCGGCCGACACCAGACTCCACGCCTGACGCCCAGTACTACAGCGAGGCGTGGTCGGAGCCCTACCGGGTCGCGTCGTCCGCCCGCGCGTCGGCGGGGGCCGGGCGGGGCGTCTCGGTGCCGCCGTAGAGGACGTCGCGGGCCTGCTCGGCGGCGCGCATGAAGCTCTCGCCGACGAAGTCGAGGTAGCGCGCGATGTTCTCCAGCCGGACCGCGGCCGGAGTGCCGGGGCCGAGCACGCCGACCCCCTGCCGGGCGACCTCGACCTGGCTGGCGATGTCCCGGGCGCTGGCCATCATCGACTGGTAGTAGAGGTCGTTGTCGACGACGTACCGCTCGCGCCGCCGCTCGTCGCGTTCCCTCCGGACGAGCAGGTACTTCTCCAACGAGGCGATCGCCTTGGAGATGGACGCCGGGCTGACCTGGAGGCGCTGGACGAGCTCCGACGCGGTGAGGCTCCCCGAGTCGGTCGTGTAGAGGCAGACGAGCACCCGCGCCTCCATCTTGGGCAGGCCCGACCCCATGAGGACGGTGGTGAACGCCTCCTCGTACTCGCGGACGGCCTCGGGGTCGCGTCCGTGCGGCAGGGGCGCCGGCGCCGCCCCCCGGGACGCGGCGGGCGCACGCCGGCGGGCGCGCTGCTCCGTCGCGCGATGGGCCAGCTCGGCGCGGTACCCGGCGGGGCCGCCGTTGCGCATCACCTCGCGCGTGATCGTCGAGGTCGGACGGTCGAGCCGCCTGGCTATCTCCGCGTAGGCGAGCCCGTCGGCCAGCCCCGAGGCGATTTGCCGGCGCTCCTGCTGGGTGAGCCTGCCCCCTGGCATCGCGTTCTCCTTCACGCTCCCTGATGCCCGCACCATAGCGTTCACCCCACACTCATTGCAACAAATCACTCTCCGATCATTGCGTTAGCTCAGCCCCCATTGCAACACTTTCATCACATTAACCTGCACGAATGCGATCTCAGTGCAACAAGTATGTTGAAGGATTCTCGAACGCAACGTAGCGTTTCCAATGTCGGAAACAACGAGCAGCCAGGAGAGACACCATGCAGACCTTCGCCACCCCCGCCCCGATCGCCGCCGTCGTCCACGTCCCCGCCGGGCGCGTGCAGGTCATCGCCGCCGACCGCGCCGACACCGCCGTCGAGGTCCGTCCCGCGAACGCCGGAAAGGGCCGCGACGTCAAGGCCGCCGAGCAGACCGAGGTCGCGTACGCCGACGGCGTCCTGCGGATCGAGACCGCGGCGGCGAACGGGCTCCGCGGCCCCTCCGGATCCGTCGAGGTGACCATCAAGCTGCCCGCCGGCTCCCGGGTCGAGGGCAGGGCGGCCGCCGCCGAACTCCGCACCGTCGGCCGCCTCGGCGACGTCGCCTTCGAGGGCGCGTACCACCAGATCAAGCTGGACGAGGCCGCGAGCGTCCGCCTCACCGCGACGGACGGCGACGTCGAGGTCGGCCGTCTGACCGGCCCCGCGGAGATCAGCACCGCACGCGGCGACATCCAGATCACCGAGGCCGTGCACGGCCGGGTCGTGCTCCGCACCCAGTCCGGTGACATCTCGGTCGGCGCGGCCCCCGGCGTCTCCGCCTCGCTGGACGCCGGCACCGGCCACGGGCGCGTCAGCAACTCCCTCAAGAACGACGGCACCGCCGGACTCGACGTCCACGCCACCACCGGCTATGGCGACATCGCC
The DNA here is from genome assembly GCF_039529475.1 of Actinomadura chokoriensis. Lineage (NCBI taxonomy): Bacteria > Bacillati > Actinomycetota > Actinomycetes > Streptosporangiales > Thermomonosporaceae > Actinomadura > Actinomadura chokoriensis. Next base: position 197,614 of record NZ_BAAAMW010000003.1, read on the forward strand.
GCCCGCAGCCTCTGACGAAGCACCCGCTGAAGGAGCCCCCCATGACGAACCTGGCGATCGCGGCTCAGGGACTGCGCAAGTCCTACCGCGACAAGAGCGGCGAGAAGGTCGTGCTCGACGGCGTCGACCTGTCCGTCCCCGAAGGGACGATCTTCTCTCTGCTAGGCCCGAACGGCGCAGGCAAGACGACGACCGTCCAGATCCTGTCCACCCTGCTCAGCCCCGATGGCGGCACCGTCCAGGTCGCCGGCCACGACCTGATTCGCGAAGCGGACGACGTGCGCGGCGCGATCGGCGTCACCGGCCAGTACTCGGCGGTCGACAAGCTGCTCACCGGCGAGGAGAACCTGCTCCTCATGGCCGACCTGAAGCACCTGTCCCGCCGGGACGGCAGGCGCAAGGCCGCCGAGCTGCTCGACCGGTTCGACCTGGCCGACGCCGCGCGCAAGCCGGCCGGCACCTACTCCGGCGGCATGCAGCGCCGCCTCGACCTGGCGATGACGCTGGTCGGCGACCCGCGCCTGATCTTCCTGGACGAGCCGACCACCGGCCTCGACCCGCGCAGCCGCCGCGCCATGTGGGGCATCGTCCGCGACCTCGTCCAGAACGGCGTGACGATCTTCCTGACCACCCAGTACCTGGAGGAGGCCGACGAGCTCGCCGACCGGATCGCCCTCCTGGACCACGGACGGCTGATCGCCGAGGGCACCGCCGACGAGCTCAAGCGGCTCATCCCCGGCGGCCACATCGAGCTCACCTTCGCCGACACGGACCTGCTCGGCGCGGCCCGGACCGTCCTCGACGCGGGCATCGCCGACCCCGAGGCCCTGACCCTGCAGGTGCCGAGCGACGGCAGCGTCCGCGCGGTCCGCGAACTGCTCACCCTGCTGGACGAGCGCTCGATCGACATCGCCGAGATGAGCGTCCACACCCCCGACCTCGACGACGTGTTCCTCACCCTCACCGGCCGGCAGAAGGAGACCACCCGATGAGCACCCTCACCCTCGCCGCGCGCGACTCGTCCACGATGGTCCGGCGCCAGCTCAAGCGGATGCTGCGCTACCCGTCCATGACGGTGCAGCTGATCGTCACACCGGCCATCCTGCTGCTCCTGTTCGTCTACGTCTTCGGCGGAACCCTCGGCAGCGGGCTCGGCGGAGGCCGCGCCACCTACGTCAACTACATCGTCCCCGGCATCCTGCTCATGACGGCCGCGACCGCCGCGACCGGAACCGCCGTCATGGTCGCCACCGACATGACCGAAGGGATCATCGCCCGCTTCCGCACCATGCGGATCTCCCGGGCCTCCGTCCTCACCGGCCACGTCGTCGCGAGCGTCGTCCAGCAGCTGCTCGGCATGGCCGTCATCATCGGCATCGCCCTGGCGATCGGCTTCCGCCCCGACGCCACCGCCGTCGAATGGCTGGCCACCGCCGCCCTGCTGACCCTGTTCGCCGTGGCCATCACCTGGCTGTCGGTCGCCCTCGGCCTGAAGTCGCCCACCCCCGAGGCCGCGAGCAACGCCCCGATGCCCCTGATCCTGCTGCCGTTCCTCGGCAGCGGCTTCGTCCCCACCGACTCGATGCCCACCGCCCTGCGCTGGTTCGCCGAGTACCAGCCCTTCACCCCGATCATGGAGACCGTCCGCGGCCTCCTCCTCGGCACCCCGATCGGCAACAGCGCCACCATCGCCACCACCTGGTGCGCAGGCATAGCCGCCCTCTCCTACCTATGGGCCAAGAACACCTACAACAAGTCCTGACCGATGCCCCCAAACCAGGGCCGCCGGACCCCACAGGCTCCGACGGCCCTGCCCCACACCCAGATGCATCACCCCGCAGCCCACCAACGCGACATCACCCCCGGAAACGACGCCCCACCCGCCACTCACCAAGTCGATGTGGCGACGGAGCTATAGCCCTGGTTGTGTCGGTGAGCACCGCCGACGGTGCTCACCCGGGGGAATTCCGTACGCTGCTTTGAACACCCGGTTGAAGACGGCGGCGTCCTGGAATCCCCATCGTGCACCGACGTTCGCGACGGTGCGGTTGATCAGTCGAGGGTCGGCCAGGTCAGCGCGGCAGCGCTCGAGACGCTGTCCGCGGATGAAGTCACCGACGCTGACCCCCTCCTGGTGGAACAGGCGATGAAGCTGCCGCACCGAGATATGGTGCGCTTCGGCGATGAGCGTGGGTGATAGGCGAGGGTCGTGTAGATGGCCGAGCGCGAACGCCTTGACCTGCTGCAGGAGGACCCGCTGCCGGGTCTGCGGAGGTATCAGATCTCCGGCGTCGCTCGTCGCTGCGAAGAGGGTGGCCATGAGACCGATGACCACCGCATCCAGCCGCGCGCATTCGTCCGGGGTCAGCGTCTTGGCGTGTTCGAGAGCCCCTTCAAGGAATCGGCAGAGCAGCGCCGCCGCGCCGGACGTTGACCGGACGGGCTGCGCCACCCTTGATCGAAGTACCTGTTCAGGCAGGGGCAGTGCTTTCCGCGGGACCTGCAGCAGAACCGTCCGGCACGGGACGCCACGGTCCAGGATCTGCGATTGAAACGGTCGGGACGTGTCGTAGAGAACCAGATCACCGAGTGACGGCTCGGCGCGGCTGCGGCTTTGCTCCACCCACATGGACCCTCTGGACACCAGCGTCAGCATCCATCGCTCTGGATCAGAGTGCCGGATCAACCGCGGAGTGCGCCTGGATTCCATGTCATCGAACTCGAGTTCTGTCACGCTCGCGGATCCGAACCGCAGCAGTTTCACGGCCGCGTAGAAGTCACTTCGGTGGGTGCTGTGCACAAACGTGGGGACGACTTCTTGGGCCGCCAGATCGCACCACCAGTCAAACCGGTCGGAAACCGGCAGGTCCAGGCTGCACTGCTGCTCCAGCATCGGGGCGCACCGTCCGTCGCTTCACCTTCCGACCACGCCGAGTTCACGTCTCGGTGCAACGTTCGGGCGGCTTCCACCGGATCAAGTCTTCCAGCTCACCGAGACAAGAAATCGAGTGGTACTTTCAGGGCCGATATGCCGTATGACCGTTGCCCGAAAAGGACGACTGATACAACAGAACACCGGCGTCTGCTAACACGATAGTCAGAAGGCCGACTCCAAGGCTAGTGCGCAAACGAAAAGCTCCGGTAGCCGCACCCCTCCGTGGTCAATGATGCCTGCACCGCTCTGACTAGTTCGTCCCAATATTTGCCATTTCGGGGCAGCCCAGTCCACACACGATAAGCGTGCTCATCTCCCGCACATGGCTCTGCCGGGCACCAACAGCCAACATGAGCCGAAATGTCACATAAAAAGCCAGCAAGTGTTTCGTTTTCGACAAAGTCGATACCGCCGGAGGAATGGCGCCCAGCGTCAACGGCCTGGTCTCTCAGCATCAATGACAGGCCGAACACGTGAATGTGACGATCGGCGTATGAAGCAGGGCGCGAAGTGGATCGCAGGACGTCGTGGCCCTGACGGCAAGAGTGGCCCTGGCGGGCACCGCAAGCGCGTAAGCACAGGCGGATGTTCCCATTCCTCCTCCCGAGGGGGCTCGTCTGGGCCAGGGGCGCCACAGCACCACATTCGAGATCAACAGAGGGAGAACACCATGGTGATCAGTGCAATGCGCAAGCCGACCGCGCCGGCCGCGGAAACTCACGAGGGCGCGAGGCCGCCGATCTCGAGGAAGGTCCTCATACTGGGGTCGACCCTCGCCCTGGCACTGGGCGCCCTGGCCACGCCGGCGCAGGCCTCCACCGGCGCCGACACTAACGCGGCGGCCACCGCTGCCGCACTGTCCAGCGGAACCGTCCAGGAGAGGACGGCCACCTGGCACTTCTGGAAGAGCTACTGGACGAAGAGCGACTGCTACGTCGCCGGTCTCAACGTGAAGGCTTCCAACCCTCGCTACAAGGCGGCCATGTGCGTCCAGGGGCGCGGCACCGACAAGAAGCCGAAGTGGCACCTGTACATCCTCTACTGACGGTCTGCGCCGTCATCGCGACCGCACCTGATGTGTCGCGGCGGCCTCCCCGAGGTCGCCGCGACTCGCGAAACTGGCACACCCCCGGGGTCCGGGTCTGCCGAGTGCGGGTGCACGGCGTCCACATGATGGGCAACAGCGGCGTCACCGCGCGGGTCCGCGGACTCCACCAGCGGGACGTGCTGTGCCGCCGAGCGTGGGAGGCCCTGCTCGCCGAGCCGGCTGCCGACTTGTCCGGGCAGGCGACCCGGCTGTTCCCGCCGACCATGGCGCAGCGCAAGACCAGCCTGGTCGGCAGCCTTCCATCCAGCGCCCGCAAAGCGCCCGACGCGCCCTCGGTCAAGGTCGTCGGCTGCGACCGCACGGTTCCAGAGGACTGGCGACACCGCTTCAAACCCTGAGCGACCCCGCGACATCACCCGGTTCCGAGGCCGCCCACGCAGTCGTCCTGCGCCGGAACACGAGCAAGAGGCTGTGGGGATACGACACCGCTCTGGCCGTCGCCGCAGCCCCCACCGCGACGCGCAGCCCATGCCGGGCGGCACTCACCATGGGGATTCGTCCTTGGTTATCCCGGCCCCCGCGCCAACGGCAACCGGTGGCCTGGTGAGCCGCTGGAGACTCAGGCCCGCCCAGGAGCGGCCGGGACGGCTCCGGCTCGCCTGCTACAAGCCGATGTCCACCGACACCGACCGGGTGGTGGAGGAGAAGGGGCATTGATCTTCGTCATAGGCCCAGGCACGTCGAGCCGCGCCGCGGTGGATTTCCTGGCGCAGTGGGGGCCCCGCCACCGCTGCTGCCCGCGCGTACTGCCAGCAGCGAACCCAACGGCGACTAGGGAGACGCTTCGCCGGGTTCGAGCGACCGTAGTGCACTGGAGATATCTGCGCGCGAAGTCAGGTTGAGCTTGCGGTACACGCGGGTGAGGTGCTGCTCAACGGTGCTCATGGTGATGGAAAGCCTCACCGCTATCTGCCGGTTGGTCAGCCCTTCAGCGGCCAACTTTGCCACTCTCCATTCAGCATTGCTGAGCTGGTGGGGTGGGGGAAAAGGTTGTGAGAATTCATCCTGGGCTCGTGCCTCAGACGTTGCTTGGCCTGCGGCCATCGCCCGGAGGCCGGGCAGGTCGACAACGGTGATCGTGCGCCAGCCGGTGCGGATAAGACCAGCCCGGCGCAGCGAGTAAAGTGATCGAGCGACTGTCTCCCGGGAGGCATCCATCCAACTGCCAAGCTCTCCCTGGGACAGCGGCGGCCCGATCGTGATCGACCCGTCCGGCGCGGGTGGGACGTGCTGCGCCGAGCGCTCGGCGAGGTGGACCAGCAGCCCCGCGAGCCGCTGGGGGCCGCGGCGGATGACGTGTTCCTGCAGCCGCCGGTCGGCGTCCTCGATGCGCTGCACGAACGTGCCGCTGACGAGCTTCCACACATGCGGGTGCTCATCCAGAAAACCGGTGAACCGGCCAGCCGGGACTACCAGCGCGCGCACCGGAGAAAGCGCCCTCACCGTCGCCGAGCGGGTGCGGCCGCCGAGCACCGCGCTCTCGGCGAGCAGGTCACCCGGTCCGCGCACGGCCAGCACCACCTCATAGCCGTCCTCGGTGGACGAGGTGACCTTGGCCCATCCCCGCTCGATGATGATCACATGGTCGGACTGGTCGCCCTGGTAGACCAGCGGCGCCCTTTCCGCGAACTGACGGGGCCGAGCCACGGCACGCAGTGCACGCCGCTCCGCTTCATCGAGCGCGTGCCAGAAACCTTGTTCCATCAGCCGCCGTAGATCCAGGGCAGCGTGTACAGGATGGGCGGTACCGCCACGATGACGGAACCAATCGCGCCGAGGATCGCTACGGTGCGTCGGGACGGGCTGTCGGCTGTCCGGTGGACAACGAACCCGATGAGCACGAACAGGCCGAGGACAACAATCACTACGCTGGCGATCAAGGCCAAGGTGATCAAAACCTGGCCGAGAACAGCATCAGGCTGTTGTTGGGACATCGAGGGGGCTCCTCGCAGGTCTCTGGCTGGGACTTGGTCGGTGCGGGGCTTGATGATGCTGGCCCGCTGAGCCGAGTCCACAGGACCCCTGAGGAGGCGAAGGGTGCAAGCCCGCGCCTCTCCCGCGTCCCGACGGCGAGTCATTCAGCACGGTAACCCGAGCAGGGAGATAGCACCAGAGACCTAGAGATGCCAAGTAGGCGGGCATCCGGGCTTGCACCTCCGGACGCCGCCTACCAGCAGCATGGCCAACGTCCCAGCCAGAGACATGGATGCCTACGCAGATTGAACCCTGACTAAGGCCCCTAGGCATGCGCCGGGTGCCACAAATAGGGGGGCCCAAAAGTAGCTCCGGACGCCGCACGGTACGCCTATGGCCATCGGACCAAGCCCGCGCCAATACTCCGGCCTCGCCTGGGCGCGGGGCGAGCTGGGACGCGTCGATCGCACTGACGGCGTACTGGTCACAGTCGGGTCGCCTGGGTGGACGTGCCGCGCAGTGACACACGCACCAATGTCGACCAGCAGATCGCCGTTCTGCTGGCGGATCACGGTGGTCATGGTCACTTCCCGAGGCCGTATTACGTCCGATGGTAACCCGCGACGAGTTAAGTGGCGCTGCGATGCTCGCTGAGCATCCACCACGCGGCAACCGGCGCATCCGCGCCATCGTCGCACAAACGCTCCTGCCGGCCTTCCATCTGTCCCACGCCAACGAGCACAAGATCACGCCTGGCACGCCACGCTGCCCGGCCCCGAAGGCATCGAGCACGGCGGCAACCGCCGTATCCGCGGTATCGCCGCCCAAACCCCTCTGCTGGCCCTTCAGCTGGCACATGCCAACGAACACAAGATCAACGCCTGGCTCGCAACGCTCCCCGCCCTGATGGAGAACCCCACCGCCGCGCCCGGCACAAGACACGCACGCCACGCGGCAGCTGGACGCCCACCGGGCACATCACCCCGCCTGCAACCTAGGCCGTCGACAGCGCAAGCACTACGCAGCGGGGCCAAGGTGTGGAGCCCAGAGCGAGCGCCAGCGAGCACAGGGGGCGAGGGGCGAAGCCCCAAAGCGAGCGCCAGCGAGCGCGGGGGGCGAGGGGCGAAGCCCCAAAGCGAGCGCCAGCGAGCGCGGGGGGCGAGGGGCGAAGCCCCAAAGCGAGCGCCAGCGAGCGCGGGGGTGTGGGGGCGGAGCCCCTGCATCGGGGGTCCGGGGGTCGTCCCCCGGGTCAACATGACGAAGGAGTGGCGGTCGGCGCTCTCCGCCGACACACCACCCCCAACTCCGAGTGGGCGAGGAGGGATTTGAACCCTCACATCCTTTCGGACACACGGACCTGAACCGTGCGCGTCTGCCGTTCCGCCACCCGCCCATGGGTGCCGCCCCGTTTCCGGGTGCCTGAAAAGGCTAGCACGGTCGGGGTAGTGGTTAGGTACTCGGATACTCCTAGCGAACCTTCGCACCGATACGATCGTCTACCAGTGGGGAAGGGAGGTGCCCGTGGGCGTCATTCAGCGCTTCGAGCGACGGCTGGAGGGCATGGTCGAAGGGGCCTTCGCCCGTGCCTTCAAGTCCGAGCTGCAGCCGGTCGAGGTGGCCAGTGCTGTGCAGCGCGAGATGGACGATAGGGCGGCGATCGTGGCGCAGGGCCGCACGCTCGTGCCGAACGACTTCGTCGTGGAGATCTCTCAGCAGGACGGGCAGCGGCTGCAGGTGTACGCCGACAGCCTGAGCCAGGAGCTGGCGAATCTCGCGCGGGAGTACGCGAAGGAGCAGGGGTACTCCTTCGTGGGGCCGGTGCGGGTGCGGTTCGAGAACGCCGGGGATCTCGCCACGGGCATGTTCCGGATCCGGTCGGGGGTGATCCGGGGCTCGACGGTGGAGGGCGGGGAGATCCGCCGGCCGGTGAGCGATGTCCCGCAGGGCGGGCGCGGCGGTGTCTTCGGGGGGCATCCGCGACTGCTGGTGACGACGGCGGTGGAGGGTTCGGACACGACGCAGCGCACCTATGAGATCAACACCCCCGTGACTCTGCTGGGTCGTGGCACGGACTGCGACCTGCGCCTCGTCGATCCGGGCGTTTCCCGGCACCATGCCGAGATCCGCGTAGAAGGTCCCGAAATCGCTCTCGTGGATCTAGGGTCGACCAACGGCTCGTTCGTGAACGGGCAGCCGATCCGGCGGGTCACGCTGGTGGACGGCTCCCGGGTCACGATGGGCCGGACAACCCTTGTGTTCCGCCGCGATAGGGAGTAACCCCGACTCCGATGTCCCCATTCACCCTCACGCTGATCAAGCTGGCGTTCCTCGCGGTGCTGTGGCTGTTCGTCATCGCGGCCGTCGGTGTGATCCGGGCCGACCTGTTCGGCTCGAAGGCCGCCACGAAGGCGGCGACGCGCCCGTCCCCGTCCCGTCCCCCCCGGCAGCCGAAGCCGCCGCGGCAGCAGCAGCGCAGCGCCCAGCACGGCGCCCCGACGAGGCTGGTGGTGGTGCAGGGCGAGCGGGCCGGCACCGTCATCGACCTCACGGGGGTGCCCATCACCATCGGCCGGGCGAATGACGCCACTCTGGTCGTGACCGACGACTACGCTTCCAGCCGGCATGCCCGACTTTTCGCGCAGGACGGTCAGTGGATCGTGGAAGATCTCGGCTCGACCAATGGGACATACCTCGGACGCACGAAGGTGAGCCGGCCGATGCCGGTTCCACCGGGCGTCCCGGTCCGTATCGGCAAGACCGTGATCGAGCTGCGCAAATGACACTGGGAATCCGCTACGCCGCGCGCTCCGACGTCGGCATGCTGCGCGAGGGCAACGAGGACTCGGCGTACGCGGGCGCGCATCTGCTCGCGGTGGCCGACGGCATGGGCGGCCACGTCGGCGGGGAGATCGCGAGCGCCGCCGCCATCGAGGCGCTGCGCGCGCTGGACAAGGACCTTCCGGCGACGGAGCTGCTGGCCGCGCTGGAGCACACGGTCAAGACGGCCAACGACAACCTGCACCGCATCGTCGAGTCCGACCCGGCCCTGCAGGGCATGGGGACGACGCTGACGGCGATGCTGTGGGCGGGCAACCAGATCGCGCTCGTCCACATCGGCGACTCGCGCGCGTACCTGCTGCGCGACGGCAGCCTGTTCCAGATCACGCACGACCACACGCTCGTCCAGTCGCTGGTGGACGAGGGGCGCATCAGCCCCGACGAGGCGGCGTCGCATCCGCAGCGGTCGCTGCTGCTGCGGGCGCTGGACGGCCGCGGCGAGGTCGATCCCGACCTGTCGCTGCGCGAGGCGCAGGTCGGCGACCGGTACCTGCTGTGCTCGGACGGCCTGTCCGGCGTCGTCACGGCGGAGACGATCTTCCAGGTGCTCACGGACGTGGACGAGCCCGAGCAGGCCGTCCGGCAGCTGATCGACCTGGCGAACCGGGGCGGCGGCCCCGACAACATCACCTGCGTGGTCGCCGACGTGGTCGACCTGGAGCGGCAGCCGCCGACGGGCGGCCCGGGCCACGCGGTGGGCGCGGCGGCGAACGCGGCGCCGCCGGAGCCGCCGGGCGGCGGTCCCGGCGCGAACACGACGGTGGCCGACACGCCGGCGGGCCGGGCGGCGCAGCTGCGCGACACGCGCCCGCAGCCGCCCGTGGCGGTGGACGAGCGTCCGCCGCCGCCCGCACCGGCGCCGATGGCGGACCCGATGGGCGGCCCGCCGCCGCCGATGCAGCAGGCGCCGATGGAGCGGCCGCGCCGCGGCGGCGCCCGCCGCTGGACGTGGCTGGTCGTGGTGGCCGGAGTGGTCGTGGTGGGCGTGGTGGCGGGCGGGTTCGTGCTGCTGCAGAACGTCCGGAACGGCTACTACATCGGCGCGGAGAACGGCAACGTCGTCCTGTTCCGGGGGACGCCGCAGAAGGTGCCGGGCCTCGACCTGTCCCGCAAGGCGGACGCCTCGAAGCTGCAGCCGATCAAGGTGGCCGACCTCCCGCAGGACCTCCAGCAGCAGGTCAAGGACACCTACACGGTGGACGGCCCCGGTGCGTGGAACACGCTGGTGGAGCGCGTCTGCAAGTACACCCTCGTCGAGCAGTCCGGCAAGGTCGGCGTCGTGCGGGGCCGCGAGCAGCAGAACTGCCAGGAGACCGCGGTCCAGCCGGGCGAGGTCCCGGTCGCCCAGCTGCCGGCGTCCGACGCGACGAAGGTCAGGAAGGGCGAGTTCAGCTTCATCGGGCGGGAGGCGGCGACCGCCGCGCTCGCCGAACTGAAGGTCCGCCGCGACAAGTGCAAGACCAACGACCCGGGCATACCGGACTGCCCCTCGGGCGGGGGGAGCTCGTAGATGCACTCGCTCGGGGAGCAGATCAGGGCACGGCTGCCGTACCAGCAGCGCAACGCGGCCTCGCTGGCCCTGCTGATCTTCGCGATGGTGCTGACGCTGTCGGCGTTCGCGGAGGTCGGGCTGGCCCGTGACGGGAGCCTGCCCGCCGGGCTGTTCGTGTACGGCGGCGGTCTCGCGGTGCTGGCGTTCATCGCCTACCTCATCCAGGCGAAGTTCACCCCGTACGCCGACCCGCTGCTGCTGCCGCTCGCGGTGGCGCTGAACGGCCTCGGCCTGACGATGATCTACCGGCTCGACCTGGACACCAGCGCCGACCGCAAGGCGGCGGCCGCGGCGGGCAAGAAGCTGCTGCCGGACGCCGCGAACGCGCCGAGCCAGCTGATGTGGACGTTCGTCGGCATCGTGCTGTTCGTCGCCGCCGTGCTGATCATGCGGGACACCGAGAAGACGGACGCCCGGTTCTCGTTCACTCCGAAGACGGCGCAGCGCTACACGTACCTGATCGGCCTGTCGGCGATCATCATGCTGATCCTGCCGATCGTGCCGGGCATCGGCGCGGAGATCAACGGCGCCCGCGTGTGGATCAACATCGCGGGCTTCTCGGTGCAGCCGGGCGAGTTCGCCAAGCTGCTGCTGGTCGTGTTCTTCGCCGGCTACCTGGTGAACAAGCGGCAGGCGATGTCGCTGATCGGCAAGAAGCTGGGCCCGGTCAGCCTGCCCCGGGGCCGCGACCTCGGCCCGATCATGGTGATCTGGTTCTTCTGCCTGGGCGTGCTGTTCCTGCAGAAGGACCTCGGCACCGCGCTGCTGTTCTTCGGCCTGTTCATCTCGATGCTGTACATCGCGACGCAGCGGGTCTCCTGGGTGGTGATCGGCGTCGGGCTGCTCGCGGTGGGCGTGTTCATCGCGACGCTGCTGCCGTTCATGGGGCACGTGAACCAGCGCATCGACATCTGGCAGAACCCGAAGCCGTACTTCGACGGCGGCTGCCTGCTGGAGAGCGGCAAGGTCGTCCCCGTCAACCCCGACACCGAGATCTACAAGAAGTTCGACAAGCCGGGCGTCATCTCGCCCGGGTTCACCGCCTGCGCCAACCTGGGCGGCGAGTACTCCGACAGCGCGCAGCTGATGAAGGGCCTGTTCGCGCTCGGCCAGGGCGGGGTGCTCGGCACCGGCCTCGGCCAGGGCGAGCCGTGGCGGACGCCGCTGTCGTTCAGCGACTTCATCTTCGACTCGCTCGGCGAGGAGCTCGGGCTGACCGGGCTGATGGCGATCCTGCTGATCTACGCGTTGATCGTGCAACGCGGGATGAAGACGGCCGTGGCGGCGCGGGACCCGTTCCTCAAGCTGTTCGCGGGCGGTGTGTCGTTCGTGCTGGCGCTCCAGGTCTTCGTGATCGTCGGCGGCGTCACCCGGCTCATCCCGCTCACCGGTCTCACGACGCCGTTCCTGTCGCAGGGCGGTTCGTCGCTGATGGCCAACTGGATCCTGATCGCGATCCTGGTCCGGATGAGCCACGACGCGCGCAAGCCGGCCCCCCAGGCGATCCAGGACGAGGGCATGACCCAGATCGTGAGCACGAGGTGACTTCCCCCCTATGAACATGGACAAGCCGGTTCGGCGGGTGGCGATCTTCGCGCTGCTGCTGTTCTTCGGGCTGATGGCGCAGGTGAACTACGTCCAGGGCAGCCAGGCGGAGGACCTGCGGACCGACTCGGCCAACGCCCGCCAGTACGCGGACGTGTTCAACTCGCCGCGGGGCCAGATCTCCGCGGGCGGCGAGGTGCTGGTGACGTCCAAGGAGACCGGGAAGGACAACCCGAAGTACGGCCGGTCCTACAAGGACGGGCCGATCTTCGCCCCGGTCACGGGCTACTTCAACGGCGGCGCCACGCAGGTCGAGCGCGCCTACAACTCGCTGCTCGGCGGCAAGGACAAGCGGATCACCCAGCAGCACTGGTTCGACGTGTTCATCGGCAAGAAGGCCGACGGCGCGAACGTCGAGCTGACGATCGACCCGGACGCGCAGCGCACCGCGTACGCGCAGCTGAAGGCCAGGACGGCGCAGGGCCGCCGCGGCGGCGCCGTGGTGATCGACGTGAAGACCGGCGCGGTGAAGGTGGCGGCGTCGTGGCCGTCGTTCGACCCGAACGAGGTGGCGCCGCAGACCGGCACCAAGGGCGGGAAGCGGCTGGAGCAGCTCAACGAGGGCGATGGCGTGGTGAAGCCGCTGATCGACAACGCGCTGAGCCAGACGTTCCCGCCCGGTTCGTCGTTCAAGACGGTGGTGTCGGCGCTGGCGATGAAGAACCTCGGCGCCACCAGCTCGACGACCGTCGACACCGGCCAGCTGCTCCTGCCGGAGTCGGGGCGCCCGCTGCCGAACTCGCACGACAGCGGCAGCTGCGGCGGGTCGGCCTCGCTGCGCGGCGCGTTCGCCGAGTCCTGCAACACGACGTTCGCGAAGATGGCGCTGAACATGGGCATCCAGAAGCTGCACGACGGCTCCGGGGAGTTCGGGTTCAACAAGCGGATCCAGCTCGAGCCCGACTTCTACACGGCCGAGAGCGACGTCCCGGTGGCCTACACCGACGCGAACGGCAAGACCACCCCGACCGGCCAGGACGGGACGGCCCGGTCCGGCATCGGCCAGGAGAACGTGCGCGCCACGCCGCTGCAGATGGCGATGGTGGCCTGCGCGGTCGCCAACGGCGGCAAGATCATGAAGCCGTACGTGGTGCAGACGGTGCGGGCCAAGGACCAGAGCCAGCTGTACGGCGCCTCGCCGGAGGAGTTCGCGAAGCCGATCAGCGGCGACCAGGCCGGGCAGCTGGAGGACATGATGCGCGCGGTGGTCTCCGAGGGCACCGCGAAGAACCTGCAGGGCCAGCGGATCGCCGGTAAGACCGGCACCGCCGAGCAGGGCCCCGGCAACCCGAACGCCAACTGGTTCGTCGGGTTCAGCCCGGTCGACAACCCGCGCTACGCGTTCGCGGTGATGACCGAGGCGCCGGGCTCGGGCGCCGGCAACGCGGGCCCGATCGCCGGGGCGATCATGGCGAAGGTCCTGCAGAAGTGAGCACGGGCCTCGTCCTGAACGACCGGTACCGGCTGCTGGAGCGGCTGGCGGTCGGCGGGATGGGCGAGGTCTGGCGCGCGGTGGACGTGCGCTCCGGCCGGGAGGTCGCGGTGAAGCTGCTGCGGCTGGAGCTCGGCTCGGACATGCGGGCGCGGGGCCGGTTCGAGTCCGAGGCGCGGTTCGCGATGGAGCTGCGGCATCCGGGCATCGCGCGGGCGTTCGACTTCGGCGAGCACGCCGGCCGGACGTTCCTGGTGATGGAGCTGGTGGCGGGCGAGCCGCTCGACGAGGTCCTCGCGCGCGACGGCGGGCTGCCGCTGGAGGCCGTCCTCGACCTGGTGGTGCAGGCGGGGCGGGCGCTGACGGTCGCGCACGACGCGGGGATCGTGCACCGGGACGTCAAGCCGGCGAACCTGATGGTGTCCCCGGACGGCATCCTGAAGATCACCGACTTCGGGATCGCCCGGCGGCTGGCGGCGGCGTCGCAGACCCAGACCGGCATGGTCATGGGGACGGCGCACTACATCTCGCCCGAGCAGGCGCAGGGCAAGGAGCTGTCGCCGAAGGCCGACCTGTACTCGCTGGGCGTGGTGGCCTACGAGTGCCTGACGGGCGCGCCGCCGTTCGACGGGTCGACGCCGGTGGAGGTGGCGCTCAAGCACGTCCGGGACGCGCCGGCGGAGCTGCCGGCCCGGGTGCCGGCGGCCGCCCGCGAGCTGATCATGGAGATGCTGGCGAAGGACCCGCTGGACCGCCCGCGGGACGCCGGGGCGGTCGCGGCCCGGGCGCTGGCGATCCGCGCGGCGCTGGTCGGCGCGCCGTTCGGCACGCGACCCGGCGCGCAGCCCGATGGACGGCCTGGTGGGCGGCCCGGTGCGCATCCAGGGGCACGGCCCGCGGTGCGTCCGGGCACGGTGGTCTCTCCCGGCAGAGACCCCATCGTTACCCAATCGGCTCCTTCGTCGGGATTTGACGCTGACCGACCGGCAGATAGCCTCACGGACGGGACAGTGCAACGACGCACCGCGGTGACGTACGCCTCCGTCGCGGCCGTCCTCGTCGTGGTCTGCGTGATCGTGATCGGTTCCCTGTGGAAGGGGCTGGCGTTCGCGGGGTCCGCCGAGGACGAGCGGGACCCGCCCGCCTCCCCGGCCACCAGCCCGGTCGGCGGCGACCTCCCCGGCGGCCCCCGAGAAGACCCGGCGGCCCGTCCCCGCCCCCCGGAGCACCGCTCCCCGGAGCACCGCTCCCCGGAGCACCGGGCGAGCCGCACCCCCGGGCGCCCGGCTGTCACGCCACGGCACCGGACGCATAGGATCCGTCCGTCAACGCGGGTGAGGCCTGAGACGTCTCCTTCACATAAGCCATCCACGAAATCGCCCCGGGCGACGCCCACCGCCCCAGAGCCAACACCCACCCCGACGGGGAGCACCACGACTCCGTCAACTCCGAGCCCGGTTGCCTCGCCGACCCAGACCAGGCGGCTAGGTTCGGAGGACAAGGTGTAGACGTACGAGGGAAAGTGCACATATGAGTCAACCTCGGCTGCTCGGCGGCCGCTACGAGCTCGATTCGGTGATCGGGCGGGGCGGCATGGCCGAGGTCTACCGTGCCCGAGACCTGCGGCTGGATCGCGTCGTCGCGGTCAAGACGCTGCGGTCGGACCTGGCCCGTGACCCCACGTTCCAGGCGCGGTTCCGGCGCGAGGCCCAGTCGGCCGCGTCGCTGAACCACCCCTCGGTCATCGCCGTGTACGACACCGGCGAGGACATGATCGGCGACACCCCCATCCCGTACATCGTGATGGAGTACGTGGACGGCAGCACGCTGCGCGACCTGCTGCGGGAGAACCGCGCGCTGCTGCCCGAGAAGGCCCTGGAGATCACCGACGGGATCCTGCGCGCGCTGGACTACAGCCACCGCGGCGGGATCGTGCACCGCGACATCAAGCCGGCCAACGTGATGCTCACCCGGCAGCACGAGGTCAAGGTCATGGACTTCGGCATCGCCCGCGCCATGGCCGACTCGGCGGCGACGATGACGCAGACCGCGCAGGTGATCGGCACCGCGCAGTACCTGTCCCCCGAGCAGGCGCGCGGCGAGCGGGTGGACGCCCGCAGCGACATCTACTCGACGGGCTGCGTCCTGTACGAGCTGCTGACCGGCAAGCCGCCGTTCACCGGCGACTCGCCGGTCGCGATCGCCTACCAGCACGTCCGGGAGGAGCCGGTCCCGCCGTCCCAGGTGGACCCGCAGATCCCGCAGTGGGCGGACGCGATCGTCCTGAAGGCGATGGCGAAGGAGGCCGACCACCGGTACCAGAACGCGACGGAGTTCCGGCAGGAGATCCAGCGCGTCCTGCAGGGCCATCCGGTGGCCTCGACGGCGGCGTCGACGATGCTGATGGGCGGCGCGCAGCCGCAGGGCACCCAGGTCATGGGCGCCTACCCGCCCGGCCCGGCCCGCACGCAGGTGCACCGCCCGCAGGACGACGGGTACGGCCTGCCGCCCGTCCACTATGACGACGACCTGCCCGAGCGCGGCGGGAACGGCAGGAAGGCCGCGCTGTGGGTGGGCCTCGCCGTGCTGTTCATCGGCGGCGCGGCGCTCATCGGCTGGATGCTGAGCGGCGGCGGCGGTGAGAAGAACACGCAGGTCGCGATCCCGCGGAGCATCGTCAACGTGTCGCAGAGCGACGCGACGGCGCAGCTCACCAAGCTCGGCTTCCAGGTCGGCGAGCCGAAGACCGACTTCAGCGACGACATCCGCAAGGGCTACGTCATCAGCTCCGACCCGGAGCCCGGCACGGACGCGGCCAAGGGCGCCACGGTGACGCTGCTGGTCTCCAAGGGCAAGAAGCCGCCCACGGAGATCGACGTCCCGACGGTGACCGGCCAGTCGTACGCGACGGCCAAGAAGACGCTGGAGGACCAGGGCTTCGAGGTCCAGAAGAGAGCCGAGACGAGCGACACCGTCCCGCGGGGCAATGTGATCAGCACGGACCCGGCCGGCGGTTCGAAGGCGCCGAAGGGCGCGACCGTCACGGTGGTCGTCTCCAACGGCCCGACGAACCTCCAGGTGCCGAACCTGTTCAACAACAGCCAGCGGGCCGCCTGCGGGAAGCTCAAGGGGCTCGGGCTGACCTGCCACGTGCAGAAGGGGCAGCCGCCGGTCGACCGGCAGGTCTCGCCGGGCTTCGTCTACGACCAGCAGCCGGCGGAGGGCGCCACGGTCGCCCCGGGCGACGCGGTGACGATCTTCGTGGCCGACAAGCCGCAGCCGCCCCCGTCCCAGCCGGGCGGGCCGCCGACGACGCCTGGCTTCCCCGATTTCCCGGGCGGCGGCAACGGCTGATCCGGGCCGATCGACGCGAAGGGCCCCGGCTCTCCCTGAGGGGAGGCCGGGGCCCTTCGCTTCGGTCCCGTGCGGGGCCCGTCGGCGCCGCGGGGGTCCGGACATGAAACGGGGCTTCCGCCACTCGGGGGCAATGGCGGAAGCCCTCGTTATGGTCTTCGTCACGCGGCCGTAGGACGTTACGCATTTCAACCGAATTTTTCGCGACCTGTCGGCCCTGCACCGGTTCGCCCGGCGGTCCATGCGCGGTCCGGGTGCGGCCGGAGCGATGTTCTCGCAGGTCAGCCGGGGGTTGCGGAGCCGGACGGCGCCGGTGTCTGGACGACCCCGTGGTCGAACTGGATCTTGGACTCGACGCGGGGGAACGCCACGTACCAGAGGACGGCGGCGACGGCGAGCACGATGCCGAGCACGGTCGCGGCCCGGGTGGGCCACGCGCCCGGGAGGTGGCGCCATATCCAGGCGTACACGGGGACCTCCTACGTTCCGGCGGAGCCGGCGGCGGACCGCACCCGGGGCAGCGCCTCGGCCAGCTCACCGAAGATGATCATTCGTTCGGCGGCGGAGTACTTGGGGTGGCAGGTGGTGAGCGTGATCAGCCGCTCGGTCGGCTTCGCCTTCGGGTGGAACGGGACGGGCGCGGTCACCTCCGTCGCCGACGGCTTCACGATCTTGCGGTCGGTGACCTTGTAGACGTACTGGTCGTCCCGGGTGTCGATGAGGATCTGGTCGCCGCGGTCGAGCTCGCCGAGCCGGTTGAACGGGGCGGAGTAGGTCGTCCGGTGACCGGAGACGACGAAGTTGCCGAGCTCGCCGGGCAGCGCGGTGCCGGGATAGTGGCCGGGGCCCTTGCGCAGGTCGTCGCGGTCGACGCCCTCGATGACGACGAAGTGGTAGTCCTTGCCGAACCGGGGGATGCGGATCATCGCGAGCCCCTTGCCGAGCTTCACCTTCTCGGTGGTGACCTTGCCGCTGCGCCAGCCGCTCAGCATCTCGTCGTGCAGCCGGTCCTGCTGGCCCTCGGTGTACCGGCCGGTGCCCCACAGCTCGTAGGTCACGAACAGCATGACGATCAGGCCGGCGGTGATGCACAGCTCGCCCATGCCACGGATCACCGTCCGCACGCGTCCTCCTTCGTCGGGTCGGCCGGGGGTCAGCCGCCGGGTTCCGGCGGAACCGTAGCGTGCTTCATCGCCACGTTGCCGGTGTAGGGCGGCAGCGTGGCCCGTTCCACGGTCCGCACCGAGTAGCCGAGCCCGTACGCGCGGACGTACTTGCGGTAGACGGCGATCTCGCGGGACGCGCCGAGCGCCGCGCGGAGCCGGTCCGGGTCGCCCACGGCGGTGATCCGGAACGGCGGCGAGTACACGACGCCCTGCAAGATCAGGGTATTGCCCACGCAGCGGACCGCGCTGGTCGCGATGACCCGCTGATCCATGATCTGCATCGCCGTGGCGCCGCCCGCCCACAGCGCGTTGACGACGGCCTGCACGTCGCCCTGGTGGACGACGAGGTCGTCGGGGTGGACGCCGTGCGGCGGGCCGTCCGACTCCGGCGGCGGCGCGTCGTCCAGCGAGACCCGGACGGCGCGGCCGGTCACCGGGGTGAACCCGGCGCCGGCGGCGAGCCGGTCGGCCTCCTCCCGCGCACTTTTCACGCGCGCGTCGTGACGTCCGGCCTCCCGGGAGATACGGTCGATCTGGTCGCGGAGCCGCCGGTACTCGGCGCGCTCCCGGTGGCCGCGCCGCTGCTCGGCGGTGATGAGTTCGGTGATCTGGGTGCGGCCCTGCTCGCGCAGGCTCGTGCCGCGGGCCGTGCTCGCGCTCGCCGCGAACAGGGTCCCCGCGAGGAGCGTGAGAACTGGGATGATGCTTCCCCACCCAGGACGCCGTACATTGCTCATCAGTCAGTGCTCACCAGCGACTACGCTAACCGACAAAACACCCATGCGCGGTCCGGCGCTCCGGCCGCCGGACGCCCGAGGAGATCGATCCCACCGTGGCCAAGTCGAAAGTGCGCAAGAAGGCCGTTTACACGCCCCCGCAGAAGTCCAAGGCTCCCGAGGTCAGCCCCCGCTGGCTGGTGCCCACGATGGTCGGGCTGTGGCTCGTCGGCCTCATCTGGATCGCCGTCTTCTACGTGACGGCCAGCACCGGCACGAAGGTGCCGTTCATGACCGACCTGCACAACTGGAACCTGGGGATCGGCTTCGCCGCGATCATCCTCGGCGTGATCCTGTCGACCCGCTGGCGCTGACCGCAACTTATCCACAGGCTGGGGATCTCCCACCCCGGCTTTCCCCAGGTTTTCCACAGGCTCTGTCCACAGGCGCTCTCCCAGGCTTCTGACGCGCCCGCACACCGGTGAAGCGGCCGCCGTCCGCACCGGGGTGCGCCCCGCCGTGCTCGGGCCCGCACAGCGGACGACGCCGCGCGCGGACGCCGTTCCCAGTGGACGGCGTCCGCGCGCGCAGCGGGCCATGAGCCGGGCCTCGGCCTACAGGGACGGGTTGAGCTCGGCCGTCCTGAGCACCACCAGCGCCGTGAGCAGCGCCAGCGTGAGCAGCGGCGCCCCGATGTGGAACAGCCGCCGCCGCGCGGCCGGAGCGTACGCGTACGCGGCGGCCAGCACCGCGCCGACCGCGAGCCCGCCGACGTGCCCCTGCCAGGAGATCCCCGGCACCGAGAACGTGATCACCAGGTTGATCACCAGCAGCACCACGATGGGGCCGACCGGCCCGCCGAACCTGCGGCCGATCACGAAGTACGCCCCGAAGAGCCCGAAGATGGCGCCGGACGCGCCGACCGCCGAGCTGTTGGCGGCGCCGACCAGGTACAGCAGCACCGACCCGCCCAGCCCGGACAGCACGTAGAGCGCCAGGTAGCGCCAGCGTCCGAGCACCTGCTCCAGCGCCGGGCCGACCGCCCACAGCGCCCACATGTTGAACAGGATGTGGGTGATGCCGAACGTCCCGCCGCGCTGGTGCAGGAACATCGTGGTGAACAGCCGGTACCACTGGCCCTCGGCGACCCCGCCGACGCTGCCGTCCGGCAGCGCGGCGCGGCCGAGCATCATGAACTCCCAGACGACGCGCCAGGACGCCAGCTCGGCGAGGTACACCGCGATGCACGCGCCGATGAGCGAGTACGTCACGACCGGCACGGCGGACGAGGGGGCCCGCCCGCCGACCACCGTCCGGGGCACCGCCCTGCGGACGCCCCGGTTGCCCTCGGCGACGCACTCCACGCACTGGTGCCCGACCGCCGCGTCCCGCATGCACTCCGGGCAGATGTAGCGGTCGCACCTGGTGCAGCGCACATACGTCTCGCGCCCCGGGTGCCGGTAGCAGGTCGGTACCGAGGTCTCGGGTGCGGGACTTGGCTCTGTGCTCATCTCTGGCTCCGTGGGGCCGGTGCGGGCGTCACCCGTCGCGGGGTCTCACTGTGGGAAACGACTAACGCCGGTCGATCGTCACCGATTCCAGGACGACGTCCTGCTTCGGACGGTCGCCCCGGCCGGTCTCGACCTTGCCGATGCGGTCGACGACGTCCGTGCCCTCGATGACCTTGCCGAAGATGGTGTGCCGGCCGGTCAGGTGCTGGGTGTGGCCCACGTCGAGCGTGATGAAGAACTGGGAGCCGTTGGTGCCGGGCCCGGCGTTCGCCATCGCCAGCAGGTACGGGCGGTTGAACTTCAGGTCAGGGTGGAACTCGTCCTTGAACTGGTAGCCCGGGCCGCCGGTGCCGGTGCCGAGCGGGTCGCCGCCCTGGATCATGAACTGGTCGATGACGCGGTGGAAGACCGTCCCGTTGTAGAGCGGGGCCTCGGACTTCTGCCCGGTGCGCGGGTCGGTCCACGTCCGGGTGCCCTCCGCCAGTTCGACGAAGTTCGCCACCGTCTCGGGCGCCTGCTCGGGGTACAGCTGGATCACGATCTTGCCGAGCGACGTGGTGAGCGTCGCGAAGATCTCGTTGGCCACGCTGGCCGCCTCCCTCATGTGGTGGATGTCTGAGCTCTGCACGTTACGGTCTCGGTCATGCGCAAATCGACTACCCGGCGTGTGCGTGCGGTCACTCGCACGGGGTTTACCTCCCGAACGCTGGGAAGGCTGCATGACAGGACCTCGCAAACAGGGAGGTTAGCGTGTCCCTAATGATCAATATCCGCCGGAAGCCGCAGGACGAAGTTCTCACCCGGTTCGGCCGCGTCCAGGAGGCGGCCCGGCAGAGCGCCGAGATGTGCCGGCAGAGCGCTTCCAACGCGGCGGAGCGGATCGCTCCCGTCGCGGAGGAGCGGCTCATGGTCGTCCGCGGCTGGAGCGCACCGAGGCTCCGCAAGGCGGCCCGGTACGTGGAATCCGGGCTCGCCCCTCGGGTGAGCACGTTCCTGAGCGATGTCGCCGGACGGGTCGAGCCGCCGAGGCGGTCCGGGCCCGGGCGCGGCGCGCTCATGGCGATGATGGGCGCGGTCACCGCGGTCGGCGTGGCCGGTGCGGTGGCGACGCGGCGCGGTGTCATCCGCGACATGACCAAGGGTTCCGGTGAGCACGTGGACGACGCCACCTCGGCCGACTCCATGACGGTCTCCGGTGCCGACGTCGACGGTCAGGTGCATTCGCCGCACTAGCGCGGTAACGGAGGGCCCGGCCGTCTTCGGCCGGGCCCTCCGGCGTGTCCAAGAGTTGCTACTACCCGGTACCGTAACGCCATGTCGCCGAAGCGCTCCCTCCGGCAGGTGCTGACGGCCCGCGCGAGGGAGCGGGCCCGCCAGGGCATCCACACGGCCGTGCACCGCACCTGGGAATGGGTCCAGCGGCGCGGTGAGATCACCCCGCACACCCCCGGCCGGCGCCGGTTCGCCTACCTCGGCGAGGGCGCCTGCATCGGCTTCCCGGTCGGCTCGATCTACGGCGAGCCGTGGATCTCGATCGGCGACCACACCCTCGTCGGCACGCACGTCACGATCTCCGCCGGCTTCGTCCCCGGCCTGGACCTCGGCCCGGACGTCATCGTCCGCATCGGCGCGAGCTGCTCCCTCGGCCGCGGCACGCACATCGTCGGCCACCAGTCCATCGACATCGGCGACGACGTCTTCACGGGCCCGAACGTCTACATCACCGACCAGAACCACACCTACGGCGACCTGCACATGCCGATCGGCCGCCAGTGGCCGGAGAACAACCCGGTCGTGATCGGCGACGGCTGCTGGATCGGCACCGGCGCGATCATCCTGCCCGGCACCCGGCTGGGCCGCAACGTCGCCGTCGCCGGCGGCGCCGTCGTCCGCGGCGAGTTCCCCGACCACTCGGTCATCGGCGGCGTCCCCGCGAAGGTGCTGCGCAGCCACGACAAGGAGAACGGCTGGCAGCCGCCCCTCCGCAACGACCCGCTGATGTCCCTGGACGAACTGGCCGCCCTCTCCGTCAACGGCCTGGAGGGCCTCCAGATCCTCCAGGACAAGCTCCGCGAGGAGACCGCCGCCCGCCCTACCCCCGAACCCCTCCAAGAAGAAGCCGGCTGACCCCCGGCCCCCCGCGCCCGCACACGCCTCCGCTGGCTTGCTCCACCGCGGGCGTGCTCCACCGCGGGCGTGCTCCACCGCGGGCGTGCTCCACCGCGGGCGTGCTCCACCGCGGGCGTGCTCCACCGCGGGCGTGCTCCACCGCGGGCGTGCTCCACCGCGGGCTTGCTCCACCGCGGGCTTGCGCTACCGCGGGCTTGCGCTACCGCGGGCTTGCGCTACCGCGGGCTTGCTCTACCGCGGGCCGTTGTGTCCGGCCCTTTTGGGCTTCGCTGGGTGTGGAAAAGGGAAGAGCCCCGCCCGGGTGGGCGGGGCTCCTCTCGTCGGTCAGTTGTAGCGGGCGGGGCGGGGGTCGTTGTTGTCGCGGCGGCTGCCGTTGTAGGGGCCGTTGCGGCGGTTGCCGTGGGACGCGGCGCCGGTGCGGGGGCCGCCGCCCCGGCGGTCGCCGCCGGAGTAGGAGCGGTGCTCGCCCCGGCCGCCCTCGCCGTCGCGGCGGCGGGGGCCGTCACCGCGGTCGAAGGTGCGCGGGCCGCGGCGGCGTCCGCCGCCGCCCTGGCGGCCCCGGCCGCCCTCGCGGCGCGGGCGCTCGGGGATGATCGGGCCCTCGATCGGGATGCCGGACGGCGGCCGGGCCCCGGTCAGCTTGACCAGCTCGGTGTCGCCCGTGGTCACCCGGACGCGCGGCGCGTTGATGCCGGCCCGGCGCGTCATCGCGGACGTGGAGCGCACCTGGTGCGGCAGGACGAGCGTGACGACGGTGCCGCGCTCACCGGCGCGGGCGGTGCGGCCCGCGCGGTGCATGTAGTCCTTGTGGTCGGCGGGCGGGTCGACGTGCATGACCAGGGACACGTCGTCCACGTGGATGCCGCGGGCGGCGACGTCGGTGGCGACCAGCACGCTGATCGAGCCCTCGCGGAACTCGGCGAGGGTGCGGGTGCGCAGGCCCTGGCTCTTGCCGCCGTGCAGGCCCGCCGCGCGGACGCCCACCTGGACGAGCTGCTTGGCAAGCCGGTCGACGCCGTGCTTGGTGCGGGCGAACAGGATCGTCCGGCCCTCGCGGTTGGCGATCTCGGCGGTGATGGCGCTCTTCTCCTTCGGCGCGACGAGGAGAAGGTGGTGGTCCATGGTGGCGACGGGCTCGTCCACCGGACCGATCGCGTGCGTCACCGGGTCGTTCAGGTACCGCCTGACCAGGACGTCCACGTCCTTGTCGAGGGTCGCGGAGAACAGCAGGCGCTGGCCGCCGGGCTTGACGGCGTCCAGGATGTCGGTGACGTCGGGCAGGAAGCCCATGTCGGCCATGTGGTCGGCCTCGTCCAGCACGGTGATCTCGATGTCGGACAGGTCGCAGGCGCCCTGCCGCATCAGGTCCTTCAGCCGGCCGGGGGTGGCGACGAGGACCTCGACGCCGCGGCGCAGCGCGTCGATCTGCTTGAACATCGACGTCTGGCCGATGACGGTCTTGAAGCGCAGCCCGAGGCCGCGGCCGAGCGGCTCCAGGTTGGTCTGGACCTGCTGGGCGAGCTCGCGGGTCGGCACGAGGATCAGCGCCAGCGGGCGCTTGGGGGCGGCCTTGCGGCCGGACAGCCGGGTGAGGAGCGGCAGGCCGAACGCCAGGGTCTTGCCGGATCCGGTCTTACCGCGCCCGAGGACGTCCCGTCCCGCCATGACGTCGGGAATGGAGGCGGCCTGGATCGGGAAGGGGGCCTCGATGCCCTGGCGCTCCAGGGCGTTCACCAGCACCGGCGGGATGCCGAGCTCGGCGAAGGTGGGAACCTGCTCCTCGTCCGCGGTGGCGGGCATGGACGGGTTCTGTGCAGCGGCAGCTGTGGTCACGCATTACCTTCCGAGAGGGGGGCACGTCTCGGGAGGCACCACGATGTGCGCGGCCTGCAAGGACGAGCCTGACGCCATGGGGGCGCCGAAGAGTGATTCCTAGAGTCTAACGTCGCCGGGGCACCTCGTTATGCCCCGTCCCCGGGGGAACATGCGAACCCGCAGGCTTCAGCAGGCGCACGTGACGCCCGTGGCCGGCGCCGTCAGCGGGTCGGGGGAGCGGCGCGCGACGGCGCCGTCGCCGGTCTCGACGGGGAACCCCTCGCGCGCCCAGTACTCGAAGCCGCCGATCATCTCCTTGACCGGACGGCCGAGCCGCGCGAACTCCAGCGCCGCCTTCTGGGCGCCGTTGCAGCCGGGCCCCCAGCAGTAGACGACGACGGTCGCGTCCCGGGGGATCAGGGCGTCGGCGCGTTCCGCGATCTCGGCGGTGGGCAGGTGGACGGCGCCCTGGACGTGGCCCTGCGCCCAGCTCTCGGTGCTGCGCGTGTCGACCACGACGATGCCGGGCGCCCCCGCTGCGAGGTCCGCGGCGACGTCGGACACATCGGTCTCCAGGGCCAGGCGCGCGGCGAAGTGCCGCCGCGCCTCCTCCGGGGCGGCCGCGGGAACGGCGTTCACGGCCGAGTCGTGGGTCATCTCGGGCTCCTTGTCAGTTGGGGATGGGACCGATCGTCCCGCGGGCGGGTGCCGTTCCGGGAGTGGCGCGAATGCCCGGCATCGCTAAGATCTCGCCATGCTCGTCACTCCCCCGGCATGCCGGCACACGGTCTCGGTGCTGGCGTTCGACGGCATGGCGCCGTTCGAGCTCGGCTCGGTCGTCGAGGTGTTCGGGCTGCCCCGGCCGGAGCTGGGCGTCCCCTGGTACGACCTGCGGGTGTGCTCGGTGGAGCGCGGCCCGATGCGCGCGGTCGGCGGTTTCACGATGACCGCCGAGCACGGGCTGGAGGTGTTCGCGTCCGCGGACACCGTGATGGTCGTCGCCGTCCCGGACGTCCGGCGCGATCCGCCGCCCGAGGTCGTCGCCGCGCTGCGGGACGCGCACGCGCGCGGCGCCCGCGTCGTGTCCGTCTGCTCGGGCGCGTTCGCCCTCGCCGCCGCCGGCCTGCTGGACGGACGGGAGGCCACCACCCACTGGCAGTACGCCGACCTGCTGCGCCGGCGCTACCCGGACGTCCGGGTGACCCCCGACGTCCTCTACGTGGACGGCGACGACGTCCTCACCGGGGCGGGCAGCGCCGCCGGGCTCGACATGTGCCTGCACCTCGTCCGCAAGGACCACGGCGCCCGGATCGCCACC
The DNA here is from genome assembly GCF_039529475.1 of Actinomadura chokoriensis. Taxonomy (NCBI): domain Bacteria; kingdom Bacillati; phylum Actinomycetota; class Actinomycetes; order Streptosporangiales; family Thermomonosporaceae; genus Actinomadura; species Actinomadura chokoriensis. The sequence goes on from NZ_BAAAMW010000003.1 coordinate 223,008, forward strand.
ATGGTCGCGCGGCGGCTGGTCGTCCCGCCGCACCGGGAGGGCGGGCAGGCGCAGTTCGTGGAGGCCGCCGTGAGCCCGCCCGGCGAGGACGACCCCGTCGCGCGCAGCATGGCCTGGGCGCTGGCCCACCTCGCCGAGCCGATCACGGTCGCGCGGATGGCGCGCGAGGCGTGCCTCGCGCCCCGCACGTTCCTCCGGCATTTCCACCGGCGGACGGGGACGAGCCCGCTCCGCTGGGTCATCGGCCAGCGGGTCCTGGCGGCGCTGCCGCTGCTGGAGGAGGGCACCGCGCCGGTCGAGGAGATCGGCGCGGCCGTCGGTTTCGAGAGCCCGGCGACGTTCCGGCACCATTTCGTCCGGGCGATGAAAACGTCACCGTCCCGCTACAGGCGCACCTTTCACACTGCCACGCCTACGTGAGGCCGCCGTCCTCGGAGAAGCTGTCGAGACCGCTCAGCAGCCGCGCGACGTCGAGCCCTGTCGTGAGGTAGTCGACGAACACCTTGTTGTTCAGCGCCCATTTCGACCTGCGGTAGCGGACGAGGTAGACCGCGTCGTCCGCCGAGTAGCCCATCTCGATGAGGCTCTGCGCGATGACCAGCCCGGACCGGTTGTAGCCCGAATGGCAGCGGACGAGCACCCGCCGCCCCTGCCGCACCGCCGCCACCGCCGTGTCCGCGAGCCGGGCCACGGCCTCCAACTGGTCGGCGGTCAGCGGACGGTCCGGCATGGCCTCGTAGTGGTGCTCGACGTGGTCGGGCGGGCCGTGCCCGTCGCGCCGGTACATGCTGATGACGACGTCGAACTCGTCCGTCACGACCGCGGGCGTCCGCTCGCCGGACGGCGGGGTGTAGTGGTGGCCGCCCATCCATAAGCCGGGGACGATCTCGTTCCACGGGTGTTCGGCGTCCGGTGCCCCCTTGCCCTTGGTGCGCACTGGTCGGCCTTCTGCCTGAGGTTCCGCTTACCGGGTGGGGACCGGGGCCTGGTGGTCGATCTCGCGCCCCAGGACGACGACCATCTCGTTGAAGGCGGAGGCGCCGTAGCGGGCATGGAGGGCGGGGTAGACGTTCTTGCGCGCGGCCTCCCTGAGCATCCAGCTCAGGTCGGTGTGGGCGACCCGGTCGCCGCGGGACAGCCGGTCGTGGGCGTCCCGGGTCACCCGGAGCAGATCCGGATGCCCCGCCGACTCGGAGAGGATCATGCGCGCCGCGTCGCTGAGTTCCATGCGGCGCAGTCTAAACGCGCGGTCCGGGCCGGGGCAGGGGCGCGGACCGCGCGGGTGACGCCGCGGGCCGGCGGCCGGCGCGGCCACGCGGCCGTCCGGCCGGTGATGCACCGGTGACGGCCGGATACGGACACCGAACCGGGGAGTGTCGCCGCTTATCGCCGACTCTTCGGCTTGACAAGAAGTCAGATCGAATCGGATTCCACCGCCCCGGTTCCGGCGCCCGCGCCGGCCGGCCGCCGGAGCATGCGGACGCCCAGTTCAGGGAGCGGATGAGGGCGGCGTTCCGGGCGGCCGGAGCCGTCGGGCGGCGGCCACCTGCGCCCGGGTTTCCGGACATGACCGATATTCACCACCGCACCACCGAGTTGATCAGCGGACGCACAAAGTCGTTTTCGATCATTGATCATCCCAGTGGCCTTTGTTAACGTGCCCACCGCGCAGGGCGAGTGCGGCTCTCACTTATCGTGAGAACGCGTTCTCACTGCGTTGTCCACCCACCCCGCCAACCACCCCCGCCAACGCACAACCCACCGTTCTTCATGTTTCGGACCGACACAATCGGCCCGGCGCACCCTTCTACACCCCGACCCTTGAAGTAGTCAGGTGAACGGTCCAACTAAATGACAGTCCAACCTCAGGCAGATTCTGCCGAAACACGTGTCGGCGGCACTCTGGGGGAGCGGATCCGCGCGTTCGCGGCCAGTCCGCTCTTCCGCGGCGACGCCGGAGTACTGCACGGCCCGAACCCCTACCGCCGGATGCTGCTCCCCGCCGCGCTGGCCGAGGCCGACTTCGGCCGGCCGCTGCGCGCCGACGAGTGGCCGGCGCACCGCTCCCTCGCCGCGCACCGGCTGCTCGGCACCTGGTACGAGGCCGAGACGGTGCTGCTCCCCGAGCAGGGCCTCGCCGGCCTGCACGACGACTTCGACCTCTTCTACGGTCGCGACCTGCGCGAACTCCGCGAGGGGGCGGTCTCGGAGCTGGAACGCTTCGCGTTCGCCTGCCTGGACGACGCGGTGGACGTCAGCGGCTCCGCCACCCCCGAGGTGCTGGACGCCTACTTCCAGCACGTGGTGGCCGAGGCCGCGGACGGGCCGTCGCCCGCGCTGGCCGCCGTCGCCGCCGCCCGGGACCGGGAGCGCGCCGCGGACCTGTACCTCGTCCAGCTCGCCCTCGACGGGCTCACCGAGGCGTCCGCGATGTCGCGCAACCTGGCCGGCGCCTACGGCCCCGAGCAGTCCGCCCTGTTCAAGATCTTCATCGATGAATTCGGGTACGGCGTCTACGACGCCAAGCACACCACGATCTTCGCCAAAATGCTGCGCAGCCGGTCGATGGCCACGCATGTGCACGCGTACTGGAATTTCTATCTGACCGGCCCGCTGGCGACGAACAACTACTATTACTACCTGTCCCGCGACCACGCCAAGTTCTTCCGGTACGCGGGCGCGGTCACCTATGCGGAAGCCGTGTTCGCGCCCGGGTTCGTGGAGATGGTGAAGGTCTTCCGCGGCATATTCGGCAACGCCGTCGACCTGCATTACTGCGATGAGCACGCGCATATCGACGAGCACCACGGCCGCATCACCCGGGAGCAGGTCCTGCTGGCCCTGGCCGAGCGGCACGGGCCGCGCGTCGTCCCGGAGCTGATGCGCGGCGTCGCCGAGGCGCGGCTGATCGGCGGCTGGTTCGAGGAGGACACCGCCGCGCAGATCCGCTGGGCCGACGACCTCCCCCGGTACCGCGAACTCGCGGGCGCCGCCCGGGTCACCGGGACGCGACGGGTCGCGCTGACGCCCGAGAGCCCGTTCGGGACGCGCTGCCACGACGACGACACCGTCCTGGAGATCGAGCAGGGCGAGGCCGACCTGGTCACCACGCCGACCGGAACTCCCGAACGGCTCGGACGCGGCGACACCGTGCTGATCCCCGCCGGCCGGCTCTACGGCGTGCGGGCGGTCGCGGACGGGACCGCCTGCCTGCTGCACACCGCCGCTCCCGGCTGACTCCCTCCCCCGCACGACGGCGAGGCCGCCCGCCACCTCGCCATGCTCCCCTGCCCGCCGACCCGCGCAACGCCCGCAACGCCGCGGCGCCACCCGCCCCGCCGCCGGCCGACCGACACGAGGAGCCCATGGGCCGCGTCATCGTCATGGATCTGAGCCGACACAACACCCTGATGGTCGGCCACGACCGCTATTTCGTCCTCCGGTCGGAGGGCCGGTCACTGCTCGTCCACGACCACTGCCCGCACCGGGGCGGGCCGCTCAGCCTGGCCCGCCGCACCCCGGACGAGCGGCGGCTGATCTGCCCCTGGCACGGCACGCGGGTCGGGATCGCCGCCGTGTGCCGCACCTGCCTGCCGATGGTGCGCAGCGGCGACGAGGCCGTCGTCGTGCTCCCGGACGACGACGGCGCGCCGGTCTCGGTGATCCGCCGGGAGATCCTCGCGAACCTCCCCCCGGACGGGCCGGACGGCGCGCCGTGCGCCGCGGACGCCGTCCGCTCCGAGGAGGCCGCGGGCCGATGACCACCCATGCGAACCGAGGAGGCACCGTCGTGACCAGCACGCACGACCGCGACCCGGCCGATCCCGGCCCGGCGGCCCGCACCGGCCCGGAGGGCACCGGCCTGGAGCTCGGCGCGTTCCTCGACTGGGGCCGCGACCTGCACCACCAGGGGCGCTACGAGGACGCCGTCAAGGCGTTCGAGCTGATCCTGGGTGTGGACCGCGGCAACGAGGAGGCGCTGATCGGCCGGAACCGGGCCGTCCGCCGCGCCGTCCCCCGCTGGCACTGGGAGATGCTGCACGACGAGGAGCGCGCGGAGCTGTACGACCGGGCGATCCGGCAGGCGGTCGCGGCCGACCCGGACGCGCTGGTGCTGGACATCGGCGCCGGGTCCGGGCTGCTGGCGATGATGGCGGCGCGGGCCGGAGCCCGGCAGGTCGTGGCGTGCGAGGGGCAGCCGTCCGTCGCCGAGACCACGGCGCGGGTGGTGCGCGCGGCCGGATACAACGACGCGGTCACCGTCGTGTCGAAGATGTCGACCCGGATGTCGGTGCCGGCGGACCTGCCGCGGCGCGCCGGCCTGCTCGTCACCGAGATCGTCGACTGCGGGCTGCTCGGCGAGGGCATCCTCGGCACGATCGCGCACGCCCGCGAGCACCTGCTCGCCCCGGACGCGACGATCATGCCGTCGCGGGGCCGGATCGTCGCGCAGCTGGTCGAGAGCGACGCGCTGCACCGCAAGAACCACGTGGGCAAGCTGTACGGCTTCGACCTCGCGCCCTTCAACCGGCTGTCGACGCTGGAGTACTTCGACTCGCGGCTGCACCGGCACGAGCACCGCGTCCTGTCCGAGCCGGTGACGGTGTTCGACTTCGACTTCCGCACCGCCGACGCCCGCCCGCAGCGCACCGAGCTGCGGATCCGCCCGACGGCGCCGGGCCGGCTGCACGCGGTCGTGTTCTGGTTCGAGATGGAGCTGCTGCCGGGGATCACCGTGGGCAATCCCCCCGGGCACGACTCGCACTGGAAGCAGGCGATCCAGTGCCTGCCCGCCGTCCAGCGCGTCCAGCCGGGCGAACCCGTGGTGCTGGACGCGATGCACGACGGCGAGTGCGTGCGGTTCAAGGTCGCCACCGGCGAGCCCGCCGGGGAACCGATCGACGACCTGGTCTTCGAGGTGGTGTCATGACCATCGCCGCCGTCCCCGCCACGCACGACGCCCTCGCGGCGTACTGCGCGCAGCCCATCTTCCAGCCCGGACCGGACATCTACATCGACGGCAACCCGTTCCGCCGTCCGGTCGGTCCGCCGGACGCCGCCCGCCACGACTTCTCCGTCCCCGCGACCGAGGCCGGGTTCCTCGGCCGCGGCCAGCTCATCGCCGGACGCGTGCTCTGCAACGCCTACGAGAGCGACATGATCCTGCTGCCCGCCGCCGGGCTGGCCACTGCCAAGGACGACTTCGACCTCTTCTACGGCGACGAGGTGCGGCGGCTGCGCGACCTCGTCCGCCCGGACCTGGAGCGGTACGCGTTCTCCTTCCTGGACGACGCCGTGCCCGTCCCGCCCGTCCGGACGCTCGACGAGCTGCAGGAGTACTTCCTCACCGAGGTCGGCGGGGCCGGCGCGCCCGCCGACGCGTCCGGGGTCAACCCGGCGGTGGACGCGTCCGCGCCGGTGGCCGGCACCATGCGGGCCATCACGGAGTGCCGGCGCCCCGAGGACGCGGCCGCGCTGCACCTGATCCAGCTCGCGCTGGACGCGCTGACCGAGGCGTCCGCGATGGCGCGCAACCTGGGCGGGTCCTACGGCGTCGAGCAGTCCGAGCTGTTCAAGATCTTCAACGACGAGTTCGGCTACGGCGTCTACGGCGCGAAGCACAGCACGATCTTCAAGGAGATGCTGGCCAGCGTCGGGCTGCGCACCGACGTCCACGCCTACTGGAACTTCTACCTGACGAGCTCCCTGGTCGGCGTCAACTACTTCAACTGGCTCACCGAGGACCACCGCGGCATGTTCCGCTACATGGCCGCGGTGACGTACCTGGAGTGGCTGTTCGCGCAGGGGTTCGCCGACACCGGCGCCATGCTCCGCGCCGTCTACGGCGACCGGGTGGACGCCAAGTACTGCGACGAGCACGCGCACATCGACGTCCACCACGGGCGGATGACCTACGAGAACCTGCTGCTCGGCCTGGCCCGCGCGCACGGCGAGCTGGTCATCCCCGAGCTGGTGCGCGGCATCGAGGACACCAAGCTCCTGCTGCGCCTCGGCGACGCCGACTTCCGCGCCCAGATCGCCTGGGCCGACACCCTCGACGAGCACACCGAGGCCGGCGCGTCGCTGGCGTCCGCCGCGCTGGACGACGCCGTGACCACCACTCTGCGCCCGGACGGCCCGTTCTGCACCGACGTGTACGAGACCGACCGCCTCGTCGAGGTCACGGCCGGCGACGTGGACGTGTACGCGTGGGCGACCGACCACCCCCACCGGCTCGGGACGGGCGACGTCCTGCTGGTGCCGCGCAGCCGGCTGCACGGCCTGAAGGCCGCCTCCCCCGAGGCGCGCGTGACCGTACGGACCATCGAAAGGACGTCCCGCGATGACTGAGAGCCCCGCGACCCCCGCGAATCCGGTCGGCTCGTACAACGAGTGGGATCCGCTCGAAGAGGTGATCGTCGGCGTCATCGACGGCGCCGCCGTCCCGCCGTGGCATCCGGCGATCGAGGCGACCGTGCCGCCCGAGGCGTGGGACTTCTACCGGCGCAACGGCGGCGGCGGGTTCCCGCAGGAGCAGATCGAGGCGGCCCGCGAGGAGCTCGAAGGGTTCGTGTCGATCCTGGAGGGCGAGGGGGTGACGGTCCGGCGGCCCGACCCGGTCGACCAGTCCCGGTCGTTCGGCACCGCCGACTGGTCGTCCACCGGCGGGTCGTCGCACACCTTCCCGCGCGACATCGCGCTCGTCGCGGGCGACCGGATCGTCGAGGCGACGATGGGCTGGCGGTCGTACTACTTCGCCACCCACCCGTTCCGGACGATCTTCAAGGACTACTTCCGGCGCGGCGCCGGCTGGGTCGCCGCGCCGAAGCCGCAGCTCACCGACGCGTCCTACAACTCCGGCTACGCGGCGGCGAAGCCGGACAGCCCGTCGGCGGACGACCCATTCCCGGACGCGACGTCCGTCATCACCGAGTTCGAGCCGATCCTGGACGCGGGCGACTTCATGCGGTTCGGCCGCGACATCCTCGTCCAGCGCAGCCACGTCACCAACCGGTTCGGGATCGAGTGGACGCGGCGGCTGCTCGGCGACACGTTCCGGGTGCACGAGGTCGCGTTCATCGACGACCACCCGATGCACCTCAACGCCACGTTCGTGCCGCTGCGCCCCGGCCGGGTCATGATCAACCCGGAGCGGGTGCGGGAGCTGCCGGAGATGTTCGCCGGCTGGGACACGGTGGTGTGCCCCGAGCCCGCCATCCCCGCCGACCAGACCATGTACTTCTGCAGCCGCTGGATCGCGATGAACACGCTGATGCTCGACCCCGAGCGGATCTTCGTCGAGGCGCAGGAGACCGAGCTGCTGCGGCTGCTGGAGAAGGAGGGCTTCACGCCCATCCCCGTCCCGTTCCGCACGGTCAACACGTTCGGCGGCGGGTTCCACTGCGCCACCCTCGACGTCCGCCGCCGCGGCGGGCTCGAAGACTACTTCGGCTCCTGACGCCCCGGATCGAGGTCCGCATGACGCACCACCCGCAGGCGGGCGACGACCGCCCGCTCCTCCTGCTCGTCGCGAGCAGCTACTGGGTCTACCGCAAGTACATCCTGGAGTCGGTGTCGGCGCGGTACCGGCTCTGGCTGCTGAACCCGACCCCCGCCACCTGGGAGGACCCCTACATCGTCGGCCACACCGCCGTCGACTGCCTCGACCTGGAGAAGCTGACGGCGGCGGCGCGCGACGTCGCCCGCGACCACGACGTCGCCGGGGTCTTCTGCTACGACGAGGTCTACATCGAGACGTCCGCGCACCTGTCGGCCGCGCTCGGGTTCCCCGTCCTCGACCCGGACGCGGTGGCGCGGTGCCGCGACAAGTCCGCGACGCGGACGGCGCTGGCGGACGCCGGGTTCCCGCAGCCCGCGTCGCGTGCCGTGTCGTCGCTCGCGGAGGCCCGCGCGTTCGCCGCCGACGTCGGCTACCCGCTCATCGTCAAGCCCCGGAACCTCGGCGGCAGCCTCGGCCTCAGCAAGGTCGAGCGGCCGGACGACCTGGACGCCGCGTTCGCCCTCACCGACGGGACGCGGATGGGCGGCATCCGCCAGTTCGACGACTACGTGATCGTGGAGGAGTTCCTCGACGGCCCGGAGATCTCCGTCGAGTGCGTCCTGTTCAAGGGGGAGTGCACGCCGCTGATCGTGGCGCGGAAGGTGCTCGGCGGCACCGGCGACCTGGCGTTCGAGGAGATCGGCCACGACGTCGACGCCAACGACCCCCTGCTGTTCGACGCCGGGTTCCGGGACACGCTGACCCGCGTCCACGCGGCGGTCGGGTTCACCGACGGGGTCACGCACATCGAGTTCAAGCTCACCCCGGACGGCGCCAGGCACGTCATCGAGATCAACGTCCGGCTGGGCGGCGGGATGATCCCCTACCTCGGCATGCTGACGTCCGGCGTCGACGCCCCGCTCGCGGCGGCGGACGTGGCGGTCGGACGTCCTCCCGAGGCGGCGTTCCCGAAGCCGCGCAAGGCCGCGTCGATCCGGTTCGCCTATCCCCCGTACGACATGGAGATCGTCTCGGCGACCGCGCACCGCGAGCTGATGCGCCCGCCGATCACGGAGGTCGAGGTCGGGACGCAGCCCGGCGCGCGGGTGCGGCTGCCGCCGCACGGCCTCGCCCGCACCGGCTACGTCATCGCGCTGGGGGAGACGCTCGACGAGACCCGGGCCGCCGTCCCGGACGCCGGGCGCTTCTTCACCTTCAAGGGCACCCCGCTGGAGCCGGCGCCATGACGGCCGGCGAGCACCCGACGATCCTCGCCACGCTGCGGGGGATGAGCGGGACCGTCCGGATCCTGGTCCTCGGCAACCTGGTCATCAACCTCGCCGCGTTCCTCAACGCGTTCCTCGTGCTGTTCCTCACCGACCGCGGTTTCAGCGCGTGGGAGAGCGGCGTGGTGCTGACCGCGCTGATGATCGGGCGGATCTCCGGGTCGGCCGCCGGCGGCGCCGCCGCCGACCGGTTCGGGTACCGGCGCGCGATCATCGGCGCGATGGCGGCCACGGCGGTGCTGACCGCGGCGCTCGTGCACGTCCCGAACGTGTGGGTCGGCGCGCTGGTCGCCGGGGGAGCGGGCCTGTCCGCGCAGGCGTACCGGCCGGCCGCGCTGGCATGGGTCGTCGAGCTGACGCCGGACGACCGGCAGGTCATCGTGTTCTCGGTGCTGCGGCTAACGTTCAACGTCGGCACGACGGTCGGCCCGATCGGCGCCGCGCTGCTGCTGGCCTACGCGTCCTACGACGCGCTGTTCTACGTGGACGCGGCGACGTCGCTGGCCTTCGGCGTCATCGCCTACGTGGCGCTGCGCTCGAACCCGGAGCCGGAGGGGCGAACCGCGAAGCAGGCCACCGGGGAGCGCGTCGGATACCGGCAGGTCTTCGCCGACCGGCGGTTCCTCCTCGTCGTCCTCGGCCTGTTCGTCACCGCGATCGCCTACATCCAGAGCTCGGCGGCGCTGCCGCTGTTCGTCACGGGCTCGGGCCACACCGAGAAGGTCTATGCGGCGCTGCTCAGCGTCAACGGGTTCATGGTCATCGCCTTCGAGGTGCTGCTGTCGAAGTGGACGCAGCGGCTGCCGATCGGGCTGCCGATGGCGATCGGCATGGCCGTGCTCGGGATCGGCCACCTCGCCTACACCGGGCCGACCCCCGTCGCGATGCTCGTCCTCGCGACCGCCGTGTGGACGGCCGGGGAGATCATCGCGGCGCCGTCGATGATGGCCTACCCCGGGCTCGTCGCGCCGCCCGCGCTGCGCGCCCGCTACATCGCGGCGGCGACCGTCCCGCAGCACGTCGGGTACGCGATCGGCCCGATGATCGGCATCGCCGCCTGGCACGCGTGGGGCTCGGGCGTCTGGGTGCTGACCGGCGGGTGCGGGCTCGTCGCCGCCGTGCTCGTCCTCGCGGGGACGGGCGTGTCGCGCCGCCGCCCGGACGCGGAGCCGGACGCCGACCCGCCCGCGATGGCCGCGACCCAACCGACGGACCAACCGACATGAAGGTGATGGACACCATGAACAAACCCGTCGTCGCCGTCGTCCGGCCGTTCAGCTCGTCGGCGCTGCTCGCGCCCGCGCTGCGCGAGGCCGGGTTCAGCCCCGTCGCCGTCATGGACTACGACGGACCCGCGCTGGCCCCGATGCAGTCGGCCTACGACCCGTCCGCCTACGACGCGGTGATCAACCACCACGGCGACACCGACGAGACGATCGAGCGGCTCGGCGCGCTGAAGCCGGTCGCGGTCTTCCACGGCGCCGAGGCCGCGCTGGAACTGGCGCAGCGGCTGACCGACGCGCTCGCGCCGGCGCTGTCCAACGACCCCGCGCTGATGGACGCCCGGCGCCACAAGTACGCCATGCACCAGGCCGTCGCCGCCGCGGGCCTGCCCGTCCCCCGGCAGATCTGCACCGCCGACCCGGCCGAGGTCGCCGCGTGGATCGACCGCGAGGGCCTGGACGGCGTGGACCTCGTCGTCAAGCCGCCCGCCAGCGCCGGCACGGTCGGGGTGAGCCGCGCGCCCGCCGGGCAGGGCTGGCGCGAGCTGGTCGACGCGATGCTCGGCACGCACGACAAGCTCGGCGTCCTGGCCGAGGAGGTGCTCGTCCAGGAGCAGCTGACCGGCACCGAGTACGCGATCGACACGATCAGCCACCAGGGGCGACACTCGATCACCGACATGATCAAGTACCGGCGGGTGCCGTTCGGCGAGGGCATCGCGGTGTACGACAGCGTCGAGTGGCTCCCCTACGACCGGGACGCCTACGGCGACCTGATCGACTACGGGCTCGCCTCGCTGGACGCGGTCGGACTGCGCAACTGGGCCGCGCACACCGAGATCATGATGACGCCGGACGGGCCGCGGCTGCTGGAGGTCAACGCGCGGCTGTCCGGCGCGGGCAACCCGGCGGTGACGTTCATCGCGTCCGGCGAGAGCCAGGTGACCCGGACGATCGACCTGGTGCGCGGACTCGGCCCGGACATGCCGCCCGGCTACACGCTGCGGCGCAACGTCATGGCGGTCTTCCTGATGTCGCACTCGACGGGCATCGTGCGGAACGCCGAGATCTACGACCAGGCCCGCGACCTGCCCAGCTACCACTCGCCCGTGCACGTCGTCCGGACCGGCGACCACGTGGACGCCAGCACCGACATCTTCGCCAGCATGACGATGGGCTACATCATCCTCGCCCACGAGGACCCGGAGCAGATCCAGGCCGACCGCGAGGCCATCCGCAAGATCGAGAAGGATCTCGTCGTCGATACCTCCGAAGGGGCCTCGTGATGGTGACCCGCACGTACCTGGACGCGTGCGCCGACGGCAACCTCGGCGATGTCGTGGCGCGCGCCGCGCTGGCGCCGGTGTTCCGCTCGGCGTGGGGCAAGTACCTGGGGTCCCGTCCCCTGTTCTCCTCCGCCGAGCGGACGCGGCAGGCCGCCGGCGACCTGGCCGGGCTGTTCCGGCTGATGGCGTCCCTGCCGGACCGGCTGTTCGACGGCGACCGGCGCCGGTTCTGCGCCGCGATCGGCGCGGACGCCCGCCGCACCTCGCTCATGACGCAGTTCGACGGGGAGCCCGTCCTGTACGGGCGGGCCGACCTCTACGACGACGGATCGCAGTTCAGACTGCTGGAGTTCAACATCGGCAGCGAACTGGGCGGCGTCGACATGAGCGAGCTCAACCGGGGCCTGCTCGCGGACGAGGAGTTCGCGGAGTTCGCGGACGCCGCCGGCCTGTCGACCGTCGACACCCCGGCCGCGATCGCGCGCCAGTTCGTCCAGGCCACCGGCAAGGAGGCGCCGGTCGTCGCGACGCTGGAGGCCATCGGCGGCATGGCGGCGTACCAGTCGCTGCACCTCTCCTTCCAGGAGACGATGAAGCGGTACGGCATCGAGCTGCTGCTGGGCGAGCTGGGCCAGGTGGAGGTCAAGAACGGGCGGCTCTGCCTGCAAGGCCGCGAGATCGACCTCGTCCTGCGGTACTTCTCCGCGCACCAGATCGCCCGGGACCCGCGCAACGACGAGCCCGCCGAAACCGTCATGCGCGCCTACGCGGACGGCCAGGTCGTCCTGTGGACTCCCCTGACCGCGTCGATGTTCTCCTACAAGAGCTGCCTGGCAATGGTCTCCGATCCGGAGGCGCGGGCCGAGTTCTCGGCGGACGAGAACGCCCTGCTCGACCGGATCCTGCCGTGGACGCGGACGCTCACCCCCGAGCTGGCCGACCAGGTCCGGGCCGAGCGCGAGCACCTCATCCTGAAGCCGTTCGCGGGCCTGTCGGGCAGCGGCATCCGCGTGGGCTGGGACGAGACCGACCGCGAATGGGCCGAAACGGTCGCCGACTGCCTGAAGGAGGACTACATCGTCCAGCGCCGCGTCATACCGGCGACGGAGCCGATGCTGAACGCCGAGACCGGCGCGGTCGAGGACTGGATGGGCGTCTGGGGCCTCTTCGTCTTCCCGGACGGCTACGGCGGCGCCTTCTGCCGCGCCGTCCCGTCCGGCGGCGCCTCCATCGTCAACCTGGGCGCACCAGGCGCCCGCGTAACCTCCGCCTTCCACTACTGAGGCCGACCGGCGGCGCGGGCGCCCCGGGCGAGGACCCCCGGGCGCCCGCGCCGGCGCTGTGAGAGACGTAACGACCTCTCGTAGTACTACAGGCCGTAGTATGTCCCACAGGACGTAGTACTACAGCTTGTAGTAGATAAGCCGGAGAGGCACAGCGCCATGGATTCGGTCGACATCGCACGGTGGCAGTTCGGGATCACCACCGTGTACCACTTCTTCTTCGTCCCGCTGACGATCGGGCTGTCCGCGCTCGTCGCGGGCCTGGAGACGGCCTGGCTGCGGACGGGGAAGACCAAGTACCTCCGCGCCACGAAGTTCTGGGGCAAGCTCTTCCTGATCAACTTCGCGATGGGGATCGTCACCGGCATCGTGCAGGAGTTCCAGTTCGGCATGAACTGGAGTGACTACTCCCGCTTCGTCGGCGACATCTTCGGCGCGCCGCTCGCCATCGAGGGGCTGCTCGCCTTCTTCGTCGAGTCGACCTTCCTCGGCCTGTGGATCTTCGGCTGGGACCGGCTGAACGGCAAGCTCCACAACGCCTGCATCTGGATCGTCCACATCGGGACGCTGCTGTCGGCGTACTTCATCCTCGCCGCCAACTCGTGGATGCAGCACCCCGTCGGCTACCGCATCGACCACGAGTCCGGGCGGGCCGTCCTCACCGACTTCTGGGCCGTCCTCACCAACTCGACGCAGCTCGTCGCGTTCCCGCACACCATCACCGCGGCGTTCGTCACCGGCGGCATGTTCATGGCCGGCGTCAGCGCCTGGCACCTCGCCCGCCGCAAGAACATCGAGGTCTTCCGGCCGTCGCTGAAGCTCGCCCTCGCCGTCACCGCGGTCGCGTCCATCGGCGTCGCCATCAGCGGCGACATCCAGGGCAAGGTCATGACCGAGCAGCAGCCGATGAAGATGGCCGCCGCCGAGGCCCTCTACGAGACCGAGCAGCCCGCGGCGTTCTCGATCTTCAGCGTCGGGACTCTCGACGGCGACGAGGAGGTCTTCGGGATCAAGGTGCCGCGCGTCCTGTCGTTCCTCGCCACCGGCACCTTCGACGGCGAGGTCAAGGGCATCAACGACGTCCAGGCCGCCGAGGAGGCCCGCTACGGGCCCGGCGACTACCGGCCGAACATCCCGATCGCCTACTGGAACTTCCGCATCATGGTCGGGGTCGGGATGCTCACCGCGCTCGTCTCGCTCGCCGGGCTGTGGCTGCTGCGGCGCGGGCGGCTGCCGTCCAACCCCTGGGTGTACCGGATCGGCGTGGTGTCGCTGGCGCTCCCCTTCGTCGGCAACTCCGCCGGCTGGATCTTCACCGAGATGGGACGGCAGCCCTGGTCGGTGTTCGGGGTGCTGAAGACGTCCGCGAGCGTCTCGCCCGGCGTGTCCCCGACGTCGATGCTCATCTCCGTCGTCTCGCTGACCGCGCTGTACGGCTTCCTCATGGTCATCGAGGCGGGGCTGATGCTCAAGTACGCCAAGGCCGGGCCGCCGTCCGAGGACGAGGTGCTGCCCCCGCCGCCGTCCGACGACTCCGATGACCCCGACGCCGAGCGCTCGCTCGCGTTCGCCTACTGAGGAGCCGAGCCATGGAACTCACCACCGTCTGGTTCATCATCATCGCCTTCCTGTGGACGAGCTACTTCTTCCTGGAGGGATTCGACTTCGGGGTCGGCATGCTGCTGCCCGTCCTCGGCCGCGGCGACGTCGAGCGCCGCGTCCTGATCAACACCATCGGGCCCGTCTGGGACGGCAACGAGGTCTGGTTCATCGTCGCCGGCGCCGCCACGTTCGCCGCGTTCCCCGAGTGGTACGCCACCCTGTTCAGCGGCTTCTACCTGCCGCTGCTGCTGATCCTGCTCGCGCTGATCATCCGCGGCGTCGCGTTCGAGTTCCGCGGCAAGCGGGACGACCCGCGGTGGCGGGCCCGCTGGGACAAGGCGATCTTCTGGGGCAGCCTGGTGCCCGCGTTCCTGTGGGGCGTCGCGTTCGCGAACATCGTCCGAGGCGTGCCGCTGGACCCCTCGCACGAGTACGTCGGGACGCTCTTCGACCTGCTCAACCCGTACGCGCTGCTCGGCGGGCTCACCACGACGATCCTGTTCGTCCTGCACGGGGCGGTGTTCGTCGCGCTGAAGACGTCCGGCACCATCCGGTACCAGGCGCGGCGCGTCGCGGAGATCGCCGTGGTCGCCGCCATCGCCGCCGGCGGCGCGTTCCTGCTGATCACGCAGTTGCAGCACGGCAAGCCGGTGACCTGGCTGACCGCGCTCGGCGCCGCCGCCGGGCTGCTGCTCGCCGCCGCCGCCAACCGGGCCGGCCGCGAGGGCTGGGCGTTCATCGGCACCGGCGCCGCGATCGTGCTCGCCGTCGCGACCCTGTTCACCGCGCTGTTCCCGGACGTCATGCCGTCCACGCTCGGCTCCGGCGGCCTGACCACGGTGAACGCCGCCTCCACGGCCTACACGCTGAAGATCATGACGTGGGTCGCGGCGGTGTTCACCCCGATCGTGATGATCTACCAGGGGTGGACGTACTGGGTGTTCCGGAAGCGGATCAGCACGGCCCACATCCCGGCCGCGAAGAAGCCCGAGCCGGTGCCGTGAAACCCCTCGACCCGCGGCTGCTGACCTACGCCCGGACGACACGGGTCTTCCTGCTGTCGTCCGTGGCGCTCGGCACCGCCACCGCCGGGCTGATCATCGCGCAGGCCACGCTGCTCGCCGACATGCTCGCGCGGGGGTTCCTCGGCGGCGCCTCGCTCGCCGACCTGCGCACGCCGCTGCTGCTCCTGCTGGCCGTCGTCCTGGCGCGGACGCTGGTCGCCTGGCTGCAGGAGGTCGCGGCGCACCGCTCGTCGGCCGCGGTGAAGTCCCAGCTGCGCGGGCGGCTCCTCGCCCGCGCGCTGGGGCTCGGCCCGCGCTGGCTGTCCGGCGAGCGCAGCGGCGAACTCGCCACCCTCGCCACCCGCGGGATCGACGCGCTCGACGACTACTTCTCCCGCTACCTGCCGCAGCTCGTCCTCGCGGTGATCGTCCCGGCGGCGGTCGGGTTCCGGATCCTGCTCGGCGACTGGCTGTCGGCCGTGACGATCGCGGCGACGGTGCCGCTCATCCCGATCTTCGCGATCCTCGTCGGGCTCACCACGCAGCGGAAGATGGACCGGCAGTGGCGGACCCTGTCCGTCCTCGCCGCCCACTTCCTGGACGTCGTGGCCGGGCTGCCCACGCTGAAGATCTTCGGCCGGGCACGGGCGCAGGCGGACAAGATCCGCGAGGTCACCGACCGGCACCGGCGCGCGACCATGTCGACGCTGCGGATCGCGTTCCTGTCGGCGCTCGTGCTGGAACTGCTGTCGAGCCTGTCGGTCGCGCTGGTCGCCGTGTCGATCGGGCTTCGGCTGGTCGAGGGCGGGCTGGGGCTGGAGACGGCGCTGCTCGTCCTGATCCTGGCGCCGGAGGCGTACCTGCCGCTGCGCCAGGTCGGCGCGCAGTACCACGCGAGCGTCGAGGGCCTCACCGCCGCGTCGCGGATCTTCGAGGTCCTCGAAACGCCGCTACCGGACGCCGGGACGCGCACGGACCTCCCCGACCTCGCCCACGCGACCCTGCGCCTGGACGGCGTGACGGTCGCCTACGACCGGGGGCCGGCGCTCTCCGACTTCTCGCTGACCGTCCATCCCGGGGAGACGGTCGCCCTGGTCGGGCCGAGCGGCGCGGGGAAGTCGACCGTGCTGTCGGTGCTGCTCGGGTTCGTCCAGCCGGACACGGGACGCGTCCTGGTCGACTGGGACGACCTCGCCGACTTCTCCCCGGACGCCTGGCGCGCCCGGATCGCCTGGGTGCCGCAGCGTCCGCACCTCTTCGCCGGGACGGTCGCCGAGAACATCCTGCTGGGCCGCCCCTCCGCGTCGCCGGAGTCGGTGCGGGCGGCCGCCGAGGCCGCGAACGCGCTGGAGTTCATCGAGGCGCTGCCCGCCGGGTTCGACACCCCGCTCGGCGACCGGGGCGCCGGCCTGTCGGCCGGCCAGCGGCAGCGCCTCGCCCTGGCCCGCGCCTTCCTCCGCGACGCCCCGCTCCTCCTGCTGGACGAACCGACCTCGAACCTGGACGTGGAGAGCGAGGCCGCCGTCATCGACGCCGTAGAGCGCCTGAAGACCGGCCGCACCGTCCTCCTGGTAGCCCACCGCCCGGCCCTGATGACACTCGCCGACCGCGTCATCACGCTCACCCCCGCGGAGGTGCCCGCATGACCACCAACGCCCCCCGCGGGGATGCCGGTATGACCAGCCATGATCCACATGAGAGTGCCCGCATGGCCGCCGAAGCGCCACTACAGCACCCGCACGACCGCCAACGCTCCCGCAGAGATGCCAGCGTGACCGGCCGTGATTCACGTGGGAGTGCCCGCATCATCGCTGATGATCCACGCGAGGGTGCCCGCTCGACCGGCCGTGACTCACACGGGGGCGCCGGCATGACCAGCCGTGATTCCCATGGAGGTGTCGGCAGGAGCGTCGATGATTCACGTGAAACCTCTCTCGTCACAGAGGTGCGGCGGGGCCTCAATCGTGGCGGGGGCGGGGGCGTGATTCTGCGGCTCATCAGGTTCGCGCGGCCGGCTCGGGGGCGGCTGCTGCTCGCCGTGCTGTTCGGGGTGCTGGCCCTCGGCAGCGGGGTCGGGCTCATGGGGACGTCCGCGTGGCTCATCTCGCGGGCGGCGGAGCATCCGCCCGTCCTGATGCTGATGGTCGCGATCGTGGCGGTCCGCGCGTTCGGGCTCGGACGGGGCGTGTTCCGCTACGTCGAGCGCCTCGTCGGGCACGACGCGACCTTCCGCATCCTGGCCGACCTGCGCGCACGTGTGTACGAGCGGCTGGAGCGGCTCGCGCCCGGCGGACTGCCCGCCTTCCGCGGCGGCGACCTGCTCAACCGGCTGGTCGCGGACGTCGACGCCGTCCAGGACCTCTTCCTCCGCGTCCTGCTGCCCTGCACGGTCGCCGCCGTCGTCGGCGGCGCCTCGGTGGGCGTCGCGTGGGCGCTGCTCCCGTCGGCGGGCGCCGTCCTGCTGGTCGCCCTGCTGGTCGCCGGGGTCGTCGCGCCCTGGCTTTCGTCCGCCATGGCGCGCCGGGCCGAGCGCCGGACGACCGACCTGCGCGGCGAACTGACCTCCCACGTCGTCGACACCCTCCAGGGCGCACCGGAACTCATCGCCTACGGCGCGGCCCCCGCACAGCTCGCCGAGGCAGCCCGCCTGGACCGCGACTTCACCCGCGCCACCGCCCGATCCGCCGCGACCGCCGGGCTCGGCGCGGCCATCTCCGCCCTCGCGGGCGGCCTGGCCGTCTGGAGCAGCCTCGCCGTCGGGGTCCCCGCCGTCCGCTCCGGCGCGCTCGACGGGGTGCTGCTCGCGGTGATCGTCCTGCTGCCGCTGGCCGCGTTCGAGGTCGTCGCCGGGCTGCCCCTGGCCGCCCAGTACCTGCAGCGGGTGCGGCGCTCGGCCGCGCGGATCTTCGCCGTCCTGGACGCGCCGCCGCCCGTCCAGGACCCGGCCGACCCGGCGCCGCTGCCTGCGTCCCCGTACACGCTGAAGGTGGAGAACCTCCGCGCCCGGTGGACGCCGACCGCCGCCTACGCGCTCGACGGCGTCTCCCTGGAGCTGGCGCCGGGCCGCCGCTGCGCGATCGTCGGGCCGTCCGGGTCGGGGAAGACGACTCTGACGTCCGTCCTCCTGCGGTTCCTGGAGCCGACCTCAGGTGCGGCGTCCCTGAACGGCATCGGGCTGCAATCCCTGGCGGGGGACGACGTCCGCGAGGTCATCGGCCTGTGCGCGCAGGACGCGCACCTGTTCGACTCGACGATCGGGGCGAACATCCGCCTGGCCCGCCCGTCCGCGACCGACGACGAGATCCGGGACGCGCTGCGCCGCGCCCGCATCCTCGACTGGGTCGACTCCCTGCCGAAGGGGCTCGACACACACGTCGGCGAGCACGGCGCACAGGTCTCCGGCGGACAGCGCCAGCGCATCGCCCTGGCCCGCGCCCTCCTGGCGGACTTCCCGATCCTGCTGCTGGACGAGCCCGCCGAGCACCTCGACATCGCGACCGCCGACGAGCTCACCGCCGACCTCCTGGCCGCCACCGAGGGCCGGACGACCCTCCTGGTCACCCACCGCCTCGCCGGCCTGGACGCCGTCGACGAGATCATCGTCCTGGACGAGGGGCGCGTCGCCGACCGGGGAACGCACGCCGACCTGGTCTCGCGTCCGGGCCTGTACCGCTCCCTCTGGGACCGGGAACGCACCCCGGCCAAGGTTCCGTAATCGGCCTAAAGCAGTCAGTCGACACAAGGGGCCACTTGACTGCCGGAAAGCCCTAACCCTGCCGCCGATCACCAGGGCCGGCGCCATACCGTTCGTCGCAGTATTGACGGTCTCCGCGCCCAACTCCAGGCCCCGTACGGTACTGAAGATCACCAGGACTCGGCCCGTACCGCCGGTCCCCAGCCGCAGGACCGTACTGACCACCGCCCGGACCAGGCCCGTACCAGCGATCACGGGGACCAGCCCCGGGAGCAGGACCGTACTGACCCGCTCCCGGACCCGGACCGTACCGGCGATCGTCAGACACGGGACTGTCCTGCCGACCACCGGGGCGAGGGCCGTACCGACGACCGTCCAGGCCGGGGCCGTACTGGCGGCCTCCAGGGCGGACGCCGTACTGACGGTCACTGAAACCGGAACCCGGGCCAGCACCGGGTCCGGGGTGCGGGCTTTGCGGACGGACCGTGCGGACGGTGCGGGCGATGCCGGCGAGAAGCAACCGTGCGTCCTCGCGGCACGGCCGGGGAAATTTCACCTTGAGCGCGTTCGACGGGTCGCCGATGCTGAGGAGTGTCGACAGCGTCATCCAGCCCTCTTTGGGTTCGGACGCCGTGAGCCGCCGCTTGTCGAGACGCATGAGCAGTTCCCGGCCGGGGCGCCCGGACGGCGTGTTGCCCTCGAAGAACAGCAGCCACCTCTCCGTCACCGCGATGTACAGGCGGCGGGGCTTCACGTTGCCGATCATCGTCCCCAACGAGACGACCCCGACCAGTATCGCGAACGCGGCCTTCCGCGCGACCGACACCGTCCCAACGTCGGCGATGGTGGCGATCTGCACATGCTCGCCCGGCGCCAGGAACGGCGCCGCCACCTCGAAGACCTGCCGTACGCGCTTCTCTTTCACTGAATCCTCCCGCACTTCCGGGCAGTCACGAGAACCCGTGCCGGAAGGACTCATCGGCGGCTGCCAAGCCAAGCTCATATCGGGCGGCGATAGACACCATCCAACTGCGCCGCCGGCATCCGAACGGACCATATGAGCAGGCCGGACGCAGTTCTACCACCTCGCACCCGGCCGAGCACAAGGACTTCCCGCGAAGCGATACCGCTCCGAAACAAACGATCCACATTGCTCACAGTTAGTCACACGAACAACTCTGACGGCGACCATGAAGGAGATCGACTCCACCGCCATGAGGATGGAAAGCATGAAAGATCCCTGGCCTCGCGAAGAAGATCTTCTTATGCTCCGGAGTCCGGTGATGAATCCTGAAGGGCCGCCTCATGCCCCAGCTCCCCGCCGCGTCCTCCGCCATCGACCGCAGACGATTCCTCGGCGTGACCGCGGGAACCGCGGCAGCGTCCACACTCCTGAGCTCCACCACGGCGCGTGCCGACACGCATCACCCACCGCCCTCCCGATTCAGGCGCCGCAGGGTCCGGTTCGGCGTGAACTACGTCCCGAGCAAGAATTGGTGGTTCTCCTGGTCGGACTGGGACCGCGGGTCGATCGCCGCCGACCTCGACGACATCGCGTCCCTCGGCATGGACCACATCCGCATCATGCTGATCTGGTCCGAACTGCAACCGAACGCCACCTACGTGCGCGGCGAACTCCTCGACCGCCTGGAGGAACTTCTCGACCTCGCCGACCGGCGTGACCTGGACGTAGAGGTGACCGTCTTCAACGGCGCGGTGAGCGGCGTCTTGTTCGTCCCGCCGTACCTCATCAGCAACGGCAACGGCCAAGTACGCAACGTGCTCACCGACCCTGTCGCGATCGAGCGAGAACAGTGGCTGCTCGGTCAGATCGCCGACCGCATCGGACGGCATCGCAGATTCATGGGCTTCGACCTGTCCAACGAGATCCATTGGTTCGCGATCCCGCTGGGCATGAAGGCCACCCAAGCCGAGGGCGACGCCTGCCACACCGCCCTGTTCGACACCTGCGAGAAGGTCGCGCCCGGCAAGATCCACGTATCCGGAATCGACCATTGGCCCTGGCAGAACGACGCTTACTGGACGCGGCACGGGTTGGCCACGTCCGGCACGATGACCGCGAACCACACCTGGGCGGGATGGACGCAGGCCATCCAGCGCTACGGCGCCCTCTCGACATCATCGACGCACTACTCCGAGTTCTTCATCGAACTCATCAAGGCGTTCCACACCGACCTGAACCGCAAAGTCTGGATCGAGGAAACCGGCGTCTCGACCGTCTGGATGGACGCCGCCGACATCCCGTCCTGGACGGAGAACTCGATCCGCGCGATGGCCTCATGCAGCGACCTCTTCGGCATCACCTGGTGGGACTCCCACGACCTGAACCCGAAGCTCAGCGGATACGTCGACCTCGAATACGACCTCGGCCTCTTCACCAACGAACGGAAACTCAAGCCGATCGGCAGGACCATCCGCAAACTGATCGCCGAGTTCGACAGGCACCCACCAGAACCACCCCGCCGCGCCACGGCCCTGGTACTACCGGACGACATGATCCCGGTAAAGGACTTCGGCGACCTCTTCGACCCGTTCATGAAGCTCATCGACGAAGGAACCCGCCCCGCCATCGTCCTCAAGAGCCGCACCACAGACCCCGCCTACCTGGCCGCCCGCGGCATCGAAACGCTGCTCCCCCTCGACTGACCGCCCCCAGTCGCCTCCAGGAGACCGCCGATGACATCGCACACCCGCCGCACATTCCTCATAGCCAGCGGAACCAGCGTGGCCGCCGCGGCATTAGGCGGCCTGCGCCCAGCGGCCGCAGCGACCTGGGAAACGGTGATCGACGGCTCATTCACGAACTACGCCACGCTCGAATCGGCGTGGAACTACCGCTACCCATGGGGCTCGGACCACAACGGCAGCGCCCGCATGTACGGAAGCCCGTCCGACCACAACCACGTCTACCTCGAAACCTCAGGCGTCCTGACCCTCAAGGCCGCCCGAATCACCTGGGACGAAGGCACCAGTTCAGCAGACCCGCACCTACCGATCCGCTACCACTCCGGCGCCGTCCACGCCAAACAACAAGTACTGGTCAACGACCAGTTCCCCAACTGGGAGGTGAAAGGCGAGTTCCAGGCCCCCTCCACCCGGGGAACCTGGCCGGCCTTCTGGCTGACGGGCGCCGACACCTGGCCACCGGAAAGCGACATCCTCGAATACAAGGGCGACGCCCGCAACTGGTTCAACACCTACCGGAACGCGTCCGGCGGATGGTCCAACACCATCGTCAACGTCTCTTCCCCCAACTCCTGGCACGGCTACCGAGCCTGGATCACCAAGGTGAACAGCACCGACGTCGACATCCACTACTACCTGGACGGCACCTGGGTAGGCCGCCACCGAGGAGCCAACTTCGTAGGCCACCCGATGTGGCTGATAATCAACCTCCAAATGGAAGGCTCCTCAGGCACCCCCGGCCCGACAACCGACACCTACTACAGAGCCCGAAACCTCTACATAGGCCGCACCCGCACCTGACCCACCAGCCCCGACGCCCGAGTCAGCCCTGCCCGCACAAGCTCAAAATCCGCCCCAAAAGACATACCCGGCCAGCGAGTCAACGGCGCGCGGTGCCGACCCGGAATGGCCATCCGCAGTCGGCACGAGCTTCCATTCGCCGTCCCACTGCACAGTTGTTTCGCTGGCCACGCGCCCACCGCGCACCGGATCCAGCGAGACCGTTCCGACCACCGCGGTTTCCGCTGTGTAGGAGACGATCCGAAAGCCCCTAAGTTGTGCAGCCTCCTTGGCCGGCACAACCTTGCTGGAGGCCCGCACCCGCGCGTAGGCCGCCTTACCCTCACCCGCCACAACTTGCCGCTCGAGGATCGCCTGCCACCTGTCCGACCGGTCGAGCCGCACACTGATCTGCACCGCGGCCAACAAGGCCCCACGCGGCGTGTGCGCAAAGCAGTGTGCTATGTCACCCTCCACGAACAGCGGCCCGACCGACGGCGAAAATGGCAGCGCAACACCCTTGAAACGCTTCCAATACATCTGCCTCGGCGCCGTATGAGGAATGGCCGGGATGTCCCCGGCAACACACCGACGCCCTCGAGCCGCCCCCGAAGCCGATAACACCGGCTTCGCCGAGGCCCCAACGCTCTTTTCGTGAGTCTCTCCTCCACACCCGGCGGCACCCAGCACAAAGAGACCAACTACGACCGAAAGACAGGCTCGACTGAACAAAGTTGAGGTCCATTTCGAGAGGAAGTAGACACGAACAGGCCGACATGCGAGGCCCTCTTGATCACCCACCACAGAACACCCTCCCCAGCACGTCCGTCTTCCCGCCGAGCCCCGATCAGGACGGGCGCAGGCGAAGATCGCGAACAACCCCAAGCCGCAAGCCTCCATCACGGGGACGAGCTGAGCCGCCCCGAATCAGAGACTCCCGCCGAGGATGTTAAGGGCGCTTCAAGCTCTTCCTGAAGATGGCGATCCAGCCCACGACGAGGGCCGCAAAAATACCGAAGATGACCAGGATGATTGCGATCTCGGCAAGACCGATCTCAGGCAAGGTGCCTCCTATGCCACTGGAGTAGTCGGGTGAGCGTACATGTGGCCTCCCGACAGCGCGCACCGCGGATCCACAGTTGGCCGAGGGTGAGGTCCAGCGGTGCGGCTCGCCGCCGTCCAGGTGCTGCCAAGACTACGACGGTCAGTGACGTCGTGATCACCGGACACTTGCGAGCACCAGGCCATACTTTTCCGTTCATCCAGAAAGTTACGCTACGCAGGCTCTGACGGGCACACCTGCGGTCAAGTACCGGCAGAGGAGGCAGACGTGGCGCGGTTATGGGATGCGCTCATGCACCTTGACGATCGTCTGCTTTACAACGCTGAGGGACGTCTCCGCAGGAGGTCCTTCGCCCTTACTCGCACCGCCGCCTTGATCTCGATTCTCGTCCTGGTGGCGGGGCTCATCCTCATCATCGGTCGAGTGCTGTGGTGGACGGATCCCACAGCAGGCCCAGGCGCCCTCTGGGTTGGTGCAGGACTCTTCGGCCTACTGCGATGGACGCTCGCACATCGACGCTAACAGCATCCCCGCACGAGCAACCCCGGCTGCGCGGCGACAAGTCCCGTTCACCCGCCCCTATGATCGACGGCATGGCGCTACGACTTGCTCAGGTGAACTTCAAGGCCGGGAGCGACTCAGCCCTCGGCCAGTTCTGGGCGGAGGCACTCGGCTGGGACCTCGACAGCGAGGGCCCCGGAGTCACCAACATCGCGCCGCAGGGCCTCGAATGGCCCGATCCCGCCGGCTTCTACATCGATTTCGTCGCCGTCCCGGACCCGGAAACGGTGAAGTACCGCGTCCACCTCGATCTCGCCACCACCTCCGAGGCCCACCAGGCGGAGATGATCGCGCGCCTGCAGGATCTCGGCGCGACACCTGCGGACATCGGCCAAGGCGACGTCCCGTGGACCGTCCTGGCCGACCCGGAGGGCAACGTCTTCTGCGTCCTGGAGCCGCGGGAGACGTACCAGAACACCGGCCCGATCGCCGCAGTGGTGGTCGACTGCGCGGACCCGCGTGCCATGGCCCAGTTCTGGGACGAAGCCCTCAACTGGACCCTGCAAGAGGTGACCGACAACCACGCAGTACTGCGTTCGGCCGACGGCACCGGCCCCTACTTGGAATTCCTCCGCAAGCCCGAGGAGAGGGCTTGGTGGAACCGCATTCACGTCGACTTGATCCCAGAACCCTGGGAAACAAAGGAAGCCGAGGTGGCCCGCCTCAGAAATCTCGGCGCCACCGACGTCGACCTAGGCCAGGGCAAAGTCCCGTGGACGGTCCTGGCCGACACCGCAGGCAACGAGTTCTGCGTCCTAGGCCGATCCTGACCCGGGCACGCCCACCCTCACGCATGGCGCCCAGCCATCCAACCACCCCCCGCAAGAACCGACACGAGCGGTCCGGATCGCGCCGATACTGAACCTCATTCCTTCCGTGAAGGCTCCTCCAGACGAAGTTCCCGTACATTGCGGAGGCAGGCGAAAGCCCAGGCCAAGAACTTCGGCTCTACCTGGGCGAACCATGATCCCCAAACGACCGCTCCTGCCCTCATAACCGCCTCTAACTACGCGGCTCCCGACCGCCGGCCTGTGCATCCACGCATGCGTGCAACGCACACGGCGCCCCGAGCCCTCGCCAACCGATACGAACACGGACGAGGCTTCCCGGACTCGGAGTCCCCGCAGGAAGCGTCAAGGGCGTTTCATGCTCTTCCTGAAGATGGCGATCCATCCCACGATGAGAACCGTCGGAATCGCAAGGATCACGAGGATAATGACGAGCTCGGCGAGGCCGATCGTGGGCAAGGCCCCTCCCAATGCGCTGGAGTAGTCCGGGCGAGCGTATCCGTGCCTTAGCGCGGCGCGCACTTCGGGACCACAGTTGGCCGTAGGCCGGCGCCCGGTGCTGCGGCGCGCGACCATCCGGGCCGCCGGTTCGTGACCTGTGCCCAAGCAGCACGCGCCGAACGACGGGGTACTGCGGCGGCACAACTTTCGGGGGTGTCGCGGTGGCTCTGGCAATGTAAACGCTCGGGCTCCCCAACATCTACTTCCATGATCTGCGGCACGCGCTCGCAGCCCAGAGCGGGGCTAGCCTCCGCGACCATCATTGACGGGATGGGGGATGGCAGCGTCCGAGCAACGACGATCTATCAGCACGCTACCCCTGGGGCTGGCCGCGGGATCGCCGCCCCGCTGAACGCGAGGGACTGAAGCGGAGCGCGGCGGCGACGACGAGACGACGGCCCTACCGGCGCGCTCGTCCCGGTGGCCTAATCGCACGAACGCCCTCACCCATGATCGGGATGAGGGCGTTTTGGGTGGGTGGAGCCTAGGGGATTCGAACCCCTGACATCCGGCTTGCAAAGCCGGTGCTCTACCAACTGAGCTAAGGCCCCGTGCTGGGCGGGTCAAAGCTTACCTGGGGTCGGGGGTGGGCGTGGCATCGGTGTCGAGGAGGGCGGGGAGGTCGGCGATGGTCGGGAGGATGTGGGTGGCGCCGGCGGCGAGGAGGCGGTCGCGGGGGTGGGGGCCGGTGAGGACGCCGGCGGTGATGGCGGCGCCGGCGCGGCGGCCCGACTCGAGGGCGGGGGCGGTGGCGCCGCAGACGGTGATGTGGCGGACGTCGTCCACGCCCAGGCGCAGGGCGGCCGTCAGGACGAGGTCGGGCAGCGGACGGTCGCGGGTGACGTCCTCGGGGCTCAGCGTCAGGTCGACGCGGTCCCACCAGCCGAGGGCGTCGAGGACGCGGGCGTGCGTGCTGCGGCCGAAGCCCGTGAGCAGGCACACGCGGACGCCGGACGAGCGGAGGCGTTTCAGGGCGTCATCGGCCCCCGGCACGGGAAAGAGGCCGTGCCGGTCGATGAGCTGGCCGTAGGACCGCTCGAACGCCAGGTGCACGGCCTGGGCGCGGGGCTCGTCGAAGAGCGAGCGGAAGATCGCGATCTTCGATTGGCCGCGCGCGTCGTGGAAGCGGGCGACGGCACGCCGGAACGCCGCAGTGCCGGAGACGATCCCCAGGGTGGCGATCGCCTCGGCGAAAGCGGTTTCGACGATGTCGCCGTCCGCGACGGTGGTCCCGGCGAGATCGATGCAGGCGACTGCGTCGGTCACGCCGGGCCCTGTCGCCGGCGCGTCAGCTGTCGGACGACGTGGCCTCGGTCCACAGGTCCAGCTCGGCGCGATCCTGCTGCATCCGGCGCCAGACGGCGAAGCCGCCGAGAGCGACAACGGCGAGAATGAGCAGCTTCTTCACGGTGGGACCCCTTCACCTCGACTATGAAGTCAAAACCCGGGGATCGCGGATCAGTGCCTGCTTCCCCCAGGTTCTTGGAAGCCTAGCAACCGTTGCCGGGCGGTCCGCACCCCGATCACCGTTATCGGACTGCGCGTCTGATGGACGGTCCCTCGCCGGGACGCCCGGGCGGCGCATAATCCGAAGTGACGACCTTCGGGAGTGCCATGGCAGAGGACGACTTCCGGCGATGGGAACGCGAGTTGGACCGCGGCGCGCCGGAAGAGGGCGGGTCCGGGGGCCGCGTGCTCGTGCTGATCGCGGGGACCACCGCCATCGGGTGCGCCGCGCTGATCGTGATGGGCGACGTGCCGCTGGGCGCGGCCGGGCTGGTGCTGTCGTCGGTCATCCTGCTGCTATGGCGGATCGGGATGTGATCCGCCATCATCTCGGCATGGAACTGCGCGGAGCGAACGTCCTGGTGACCGGCGCGACCGGCGGGATCGGTCAGGCGCTGGCGAAGGCGCTGGCCGGACGGGGCGGACGGGTCGTGCTGACCGGCCGGCGGGCGGACGTCCTGGAGCCGCTGGCCGAGCGGCTCGGCGGCCGCGCCATCGTCGCCGACCTGGCCGACCGGGACGCGGCCGAGAAACTGCTGGACGAGGCCGGACGGGTGGACGTCCTGGTCGCGAACGCGGCGCTGCCGGCGTCCGGGCTGCTGAGCGAGTACTCGATCACGCAGGTCGACCGGACACTGGACGTCAACCTCCGCGCGCCGATCGTGATGGCGAAGCTCGCCGCCGCGCAGATGGCCGATCGTGGCCGCGGGCATCTGGTGTTCGTGTCGTCGCTGTCCGGGAAGGCGGCGTCCGGCCAGGCGTCGCTGTACAACGCGACGAAGTTCGGTATGCGGGGGTTCGCCCTGGGGCTCCGGGAGGATCTGCGCCCACTCGGCATCGGCGTGTCGACCGTTTTCCCGGGGTTCATCCGGGATGCGGGGATGTTCGCGGACGCCGGCGTGACGCTGCCGAAGGGCGTCGGGACCCGGTCGCCGCAGGACGTGGCCCGCGCGACCGTCCGGGCCATCGAGCGGAACATCGCGGAGATCGACGTCGCGCCGCTCGGGTTGCGGCTCGGTGCCCGGATCGGCGGGATCGCACCGGTCCTGTCGGCGGCCGTGCAGCGACGCGCGGGCGGTCACCGCATCGCGGCGGGCCTCGCGGACGGCCAACGCGACAAGCGGTAGCACGCCACGAGGTAGCGACAAATCTGGATACTGCGGCGATAATCCGGGCGTGTCCTGCTTGATCAGCGGGACGAGTCAGGCGCTGCGTCCGGGCCGCACACCCTCGCCTGCCGCGTGCGCCGCCGCGGAGGAGGGCTGCGCATGTGGACGGCCGGGACGATCGTGATCGGGGCGGCGGCCGCGACCGTCCTGCCGCTCATGGCGGCGCCCGCGCGGGCGGCGGAGCCCGCGGAGGCGACGGTCGTGCCGATCCAGGTGACCGGCGACCCCGCGAAGCGCTTCAACCTGGTGGTGCTCGGCGACGGCTACACGCCGGCCGACATGCCGAAGTTCCGGACCGATCTCGCCAAGCACCTGAACGACCTGTGGACGATGGAGCCGTTCAAGTCGTACCGCAGCTACATCAACGTGTACGCGGTGGAGATACCGTCCGGTGAGTCCGGGGTCAGTTGTGACCCGGCACTGTCGTCGCCTCGTCGCACGACACCGCTGCGCATGGCCTTCTGGAGCGGATGCCGTTCGGACGGCATCCAGCGGCTTCTCGTCATGGACTCTGCGGCGGCCAAGGCGTATGCGGACCTCGTCCAAGGGGCGACACAGCAAAACCGTCAGATCCTTGCACTGGCCAACAGCGACACCTATGGCGGTGCAGGCGGGACGTACGCGACGGCCTCCGGCGGCAACGCGATGTCCGCTCTCATAGCGCCGCATGAACTCGGGCACTCGCTGGGTGGGTTGCACGACGAGTACGACTACTACCAGCGGGGCGTGCCTGGCGGGACGTACACCGGTCCTGAGCCTGACTCCATCCACCACACACTGCTGACCGAGCATGAGATGAAGGCGCAGAAGAAGAAGTGGTGGCGGTGGCTCGGTGAACGAAGCGAGTCCGGAGGCACCATCGGCCGCTACGAGGGTGGGCTCTACTCCAGTAAGGGCGTGTGGAGGCCGAGCCAGCACTCGATGATGAAAACGCTCGGCTACTACTACGACCAGGTCGCGCGTGAGCGCATGACAGAGCGGATCTCGGCCAAGGTCGACCTCGTCCAGGCGCACACGCCCACGGATAGTCCGGTGGGTAACGACCGTGTCCTGTGGGTGGAGACGATGCACCCGGCCGGTCACCGGTTGTCCGTCACGTGGACGGTCGATGGGAAGACCATTGGGAAGGGCGCCAATCTCGACTTGTCCCGGCTGCACCTCAAGAAGGGCACGCACACGGTCAAGGTGACGGTCACCGACCCCACCAGCTTCGTCCGGGACCCGGCCATACGGTCGTCGGCAGCCCTCACGCAGATCCGCACATGGACGGTGGACACCAGCGTTAAGACGGCTTCGACGGCCGTGCCCGTCGACTTCAGTTCGTCCACACCGACCGATAAGCCGGTCGGCGCCGAATCAGTCGTGTACGTGGAGACGACCCATCCCGCACGGTTCGCGCCCCGGGTCCGCTGGGAGCTCGACGGACGCCCCGTACGCGCCGGCGACCGAGACATCGATCTCGGACGGTTCCGCTTGTCCAGGGGCACGCACACGCTGGTCGCGCGTGTCGGTTCCAAGAGCCGCACATGGACGATCGACGCGGAACGTCCGACGGTGACCTACGCCTTGTCCAAGGCCGCGCAGAGCCGGGTTCGCACCGGGCACACGTCCGAATACGTCTTCGACGGCCCGTTCACCATGCGGCTGACCGGGGCGGACGACCGTCCAGGCGTGGTCGTCTCAGAGTTCCGCGTGGACGGCGACGGCTGGTTCAACTACTTCGGCTGGCCGACCAACTCGTCCGCCCCCTGGCTGTTCACCGCGGACGGCACCGTCATCGACGGCCTCACCTACGGCAAGCTCGGCAAGGGCCGCCACACCATCGAGTACCGCGCCACCGACCCGTCCGGCAACACGAGCAAACCCCAACACTTCACAGTCACCCTGCACTGACCACACACCGGCCCAGGGCCCTCTCCGCATGGCCCTTCAACGCAACCTCACCCACGGCGCGGACGTCGCGCGGTGGTTGCGTCCACACTTCCCCGTACCCTCGCCACACTGCTCCCAGCCATGGTGAGCGCGCGCGATGAGAGACGCGCGACGGAGCACGCGGGCAGCCGGCCGCGACGCCCTACCGCGACCACCGGCTTCCGCGGCGACGTGGCCCGGCCAGCTGTATCGACGAGCGCGGGGCGCCGTCGTGGGACCGACCGGGGCTCGTGACCGCCCCGCCGCACGCGCATCGTCCCCCACGCCCTAGCCGCGCGCGTTTTGCCGTGCACACCTCGCCCTATGCCTCTCGCTGCACACGCCTCGCCCCGGGCATCCAACCCGCGCATCCCGCCCCGCGCATCGCGCACCCCTAGGTCCCGCGCCCGCGTGTGTTGCCGTGGGCACCTTGCCCTACGCTCCTCACCGCATGCCCTCGTAGCACGCACCTCGCTCCGCGCATCCTGCCTGCTGTTGCCGTGCGCATCGCGTCGCGCGCACCCTGCCCACGCGTCTTGTCCCGCATCTCGCTCGCGAGTCTTGCCGGGCGCGTTGTGTTGGGCGGTCGTCTGGTTCGGCGGGGCATCGGGCTCGCGGTGCTCGTCAACCGGAGGCCGGCTCGGGGGCGGTCTCCTGGTCGGCGTCCTTGGGGTCGTTGGCGGCCGGGGCAGGGGACGGGGAGCGGTGCGCCGTTGCGAGGACGGAGCCGCCCAGGATGAGTGCGAACGAGGCGATGATCGTCCCGGTGAGAGGCTCGCCGAGCAGCACGACCCCGGCGGCGACCGCGACGGCCGGGTTGACGTAGGTGAAGACCATCCCCCGGGACGTGCCGACCTCCCGGATCAGCTCGAAGAACACGATGAACGCCAGCGCCGTGCAGATGAGGCCCAGGCCGACGAGTGCGGCGAGCACGCGTCCGCTCGGCATCGCGTCCGGCCAGGTGGCGATCGCCGGGCCGGTGTAGACGAGCGCGGCGATGGCCAGGGCGAACGCGGACATCTGCAGGCTCGGCAACTCCTGGAGGCGCCGGGTGGCGATCATCGGGGCGATCGCGTATCCGAGCGCGACCAGCATGACCTCGCCGATCGCCCACGCGCTGCCGCCGCCGAGATGCGGCCCGGCGAGGACGCCGACGCCGGCGAGCCCGACCAGCAGTCCCGCCCAGCGCACCGGGCCGAGCCGCTCGGCGTCGCCGGTGAGCCTCGCCAGCACCACCCCGACGATCGGCACGGCGGCGATCAGCAGGCCGGTCATGGAGCTGGTCAGCCGGTTCTCGGCGTCCGACAGCAGCGCCCACGGGCCGAGGATCTCCACCGCGGTGAACAGCAGCAGCGGACGCCAGTGCCGCCGGACCACGTCCAGTTGCCCCGCCCGCAGCGCCAGCGGAAGCAGGATGAGCGCGCCGAGCGCGGTCCGCGAGAACACGATCATCGGCACCGAGACGCTCTCGACCGCCACCTTGATCATCAGGTAGGGGATGCCCCACAGCACGCTCATCAGCGCGAACAGAACCCAGCCCCGGCGACTCACGACAACCTCCGTTCCCGTCCGCCCCATCCCCGCGGCCGCGGCCCCGCGCCTCGGCCGCCCTCGATCTCTCGGCATGGGACGGCGAGCCGTCCGCAGCGGCCTCGCTGCCCGGCCATGCTCCACGCCGTGAAGACCCCACCGTCTTCAGTGCGTTCGGCCGGCCTCATCGGGGCGGACGACACTCAGGATGCGGGACGGAGGTTTGTGATGTCTTGAACGCTATTGCGGTACGCACCCGGCGTCACCCCGACGACGCGGCGGAACCAGCGGGTGAGATGCGCCTGGTCGGCGAACCCGACGAGCGTCGCCGCCTCGGCCGGACGATGCCCGACGTCCAGCAGGGCACGGGCCCGCGCCACCCGGTGCTGGGCGAGCCACGCGTACGGCGGCATGCCGACTGCGTCACGGAACGCGCGCAGCAGTTGGTAGCGGGAAAGCTCCAGGTCGGCGGCCATCTCGGCGAGCGTCGGCGGGTCGATCAGCTCGTCCGAGAGGCGGGTCGTGACCTGGCGTGCGATGTGCGCCGCATCGGCTCGCGCGCGCTGCGACGCCGTCTTCGGCCCCTGCACCGCATGCCGTCGGACGAGGGCGCCGAGCACTCCGAGCAGCCTTGACTCGCCCTCCAGCGGATCTTCGCCGTGCCGGAGGGCGCGGTGCGCCAGCCGCAACTCCTCGCCGAGCCGGACATCGTCGATGATCGGCTCCCGGAAGTGAGGTTCCGCCAGGACGAGTCCGGGCTCTGCGGCCGTTGCGGCGCCCAGCAGTTCGGCACCCGGGTAAAGGCACAGGTAGGCGAACCCTTCCGGACGTGCCGGGCCCCCGGTGTGCGCCTCCCCCGGCTCCACCACGACGACGCTGCCCGCCGCCGAGTAGATCTTCTCGCCGCGGTAGCGCATCGTCTCGAGGCCGTCGACGGTCACCCCGATGGCGTACTCGTCATGGGTGTGCGGCGCGTAGTGCCGGCTGCCGATCCTGGCGGTCAGCAGATCGAGCGGCGCCCCCTGGATCCCACCGACCCGCGTCCAAAGAGCCTGATCAGCGGCCATCACACCACCCCCCGACACCGACCACGCCGGTCCCACCTCCACAGGACGCCCCGAAACCAGAATGCACCTGGGGCTGGAAACACGCCCCGCAGAGGCAACACGCCTTGGCCTGTAGACATGCCCGCACCCACAGCGGGCCCGTCCCAGAAGCACGCTCCGCACCTACAACGCGCCCCGGTCTTGAGACCCACTTCGTCGAACCCATAAGGCATCCCGGACTGACAACGTGCCTCAGGCTGACAAAGCGCCCCGCACCCCGGACGGGCCCTGAGCCCGCAAGGCGCCCCGATCTTGAGGCACGCGTAGCAGGTACAACGAGTTCTGTGCCCGCAACGCGCCCTGGCCTGGCAACACGGTCTGGACTGGGGATACACGCCGAACTTGCAACATCAACCTGACCCGAGAGTCGCCCCGGACAACGATGGGAGCCGGACCCAAGATGGAAAATCAGGCCCGAGCTACCCCTCGGCTCGGCGGCGCACCTCGGGGACGATGTCTGGGACGCCATCGGGGGCACGGCCGGAACCGAAGGCCCTACTGGAAGCGGAGGTGCGACCAAGCCCAGTGGGTCATGTGCAGATCCAGGGCCGGAACCGAGAGCAGGGCCGTGAGCAGGAGGGGAGTCATGACCACGGCCTGCGCCACGGGTGCCTCCCGAGCCCGGTCGACGACCTGAACGGAGCGCACCGTCATCCGGTTGAGGGCTGGCGGAGCTGAACCCGTCGTCGGCGCGACCACCAAGGCCGGGACGGGAATCGGCGGCGGGCCAGGCCGACAGTTCGCGACGGCGCGTACTAGAACCGCCGCTGCGTACCGGAATGCCGCCAGGCGCCGGAACGGGGCCGAGGTTGGGGCGGTCGGGATGTTGGTCAGGCGGAGAAGATGTGGCGAAGCCGCCAGCGGTCCTCGTCACGGCCGAGCTCCGCGACGGCCACGCCCTCGGCGCCGGTGATCCGCACTCGGTAGACCCTGCCCTCGCGGGCCGTCCCATAGGTCTTCAGCACTTCGTCCACCGCGTAGCGCGACCCCCGCCACTCGTACGCGGTGAGCCGTCCCGCCGGGTCGTGCTCCGTCCGGACCGGCTCGTTCAGCAACTGCCCCATGCCCGGAGCGTAGCACGCGTTCGAACTGATGTTCGCAGGTCGGACGGCCTCTCCCGGCCCTGCGCCCAGGCCATCGTAGGCCTCTCCGCACCCGCTGCGCCGGGCGTGGCGCGGCAGTCGATTCCAGCCGGAACCAGTGGATCGCGGACACGACGACCCAACAGATCCCGGCTCTCATCCCTTCCGCGGCGGCCAGGAGGCGCGGGAAGACTGCATGCTGCGTTGGGTGCCCGCGCGCCGCCGGGCACACGTCGGTGCTCACGGGCACGTCGCCTGAGGACGACCGCCGACGTCCGGCGACAACCTCATCACCGGCATCGGCGCCGAAGCGCAGGGCACAGTGGCGAAGGCGTCGGAGTGAGGTAGTCACAGCGGCCTCCTTCCACCGGCCCCCGGCCGGCCGACGGGATCCTCGCCAGTGGAAGACCGGCTGTGGACGATCTGCGGCAACACGCCCCCGGGAACCTGCCTTGAAGGCAGTAATCCACAGGCTGTGTGCAACCTTCACGCACATCTCTTCTTCCCTGACAGCAGGCGATCAGGAGGCCGTGTCCACAGCAGGATCCCCAGAACAGCCGGGCTTTCCACCGCCTCCACGACGCGTCGGGCGCCGTTCTCCCCATCATCCACACCGCCGCGACCCCATACACAGAATCCACAACCTGTGGATAACTTCCGTGCACAACCTGGGTACGACCGGCCGACGCTCTGTCCACCATTCTTCCCCAGCCAACCCCCAACCGGCTCGCTCGGTTGTCCACGTGGTGGAAAAGCTGCTGACCAGGGAGGACACCTGTTATGGATCATCACTGCCCACACCCCGTTCACAGCCTGTGGGCAAGTACCCTCCACAACTCCGGTGCAACGGTGGACAACTCTGCCCACCGGTAATCCCCAGCCACGTCCCCAGGCCCGGCCACCGTCCTGCCCATGGGGCCGACCGCACGGCATCCGCCGTAGAAGCGCGGTTACGACCGGACAATCCATCCGTGTACTGCCGCGACTTGAGCCGCCCCACCCGCCCGCAGGGCGCGGATAGGCCTCCGACGCAGCCGGCGACACCATGCTCGTTCATTCGGCGGGGAGTGACTCCTCCAGGTCAGCGAGGCGGCGGAGGTCGTCCGGCTCGCTGGACGGGTTCGCGGCGGAGACGTTTCGCGCTTCGGCGAGGAGAGTGCGAGCGCGGCCCGGCTCGCCCATCTGAACGGCGGCGTCGGCCCGCAGCACCAGAGCCTTGAGACGTTCGGACGGAGCCAAGGGCTCATCGGACGCCAGCAGGCGATCAAGGATCCGAGCGGCGGCCGGATGGTCCCCCTTTGAGTCACCGCCCAGCAGCGCGGCCATGTGGAGTGCCTTGGCCACCTTCTCCGTCGGGATCGGCGAATGCCGCAGGTCGTCCGAGATGGGCTGGCCGATGCGGAGTTGCAGACCGTCCGGGTCGCTGAGGAGGAACTGTCGGACGCCATAGGACATGTTCCGCAGAGCGCTGATCCTCGGGAGCCCCCGCGTGGGAACACGGCCGAGCGCCTGCTTCAGGCCCCCACGAAAGGATTCGTGCAACTCGTCGACGGCAGCGGTGGCGATGTAGCACATGTTCATGGACGCCGCCGGGTCGTGCTTCTTCCATCCGAAGAAGTGCAGGTCGACGTCGCCGTGCCGGACGCCGAGATAGGGGTTCGGACGCGTCTGCCAGGCGGTCTGCTCGAAGCCCAGGACACTGTAGAAGTCCCAGGTCGCGTCAATCGAACGGCACGGATAGATCGGGATCGCCTTCTCGCTCATTCCCGAAGCGTAGGAGCGGCGTACGACGTTAGTCAAACTTGACTACCCTCGATGGCGCCGCGCCGGACCGCCGCCACGGAAGCATTCGAAGTGTCTTCACCTCCCAGCGCCATCGCCATGGAGGATGATGAAGTCGCCCGGACGCAACCACATGGCGTTCTCACCGCACGAAGGTGCCCAGCGCCCGTTCGGCACGGGTGGCCGCACAATCGCAGCACTTTTCCACAGACTGTGGACAGTGACGTCGGGACATCGCGGTACTCCAACGAGCACACCGCCACGGAAGCTGCCCAGGGCAGTTTCAGCGCGACCCCGGACGCCGCCTCCGGGAACCGCTGACGGCGATGACCCGCACTTGCAGGCGTTCGTGCGGGACGGTGCGACGAGAAGGGATCCTGCGACGTCCAGCGGCCGGCTGCGCTACGTTCCGGCAACGGCCGCAGCCTTTCCGAACCGGCGTCGAGGGACGTTTCAGCCCCACACCAGCGTCCCTCAGCCATTGCCCACCCACAGATGGGCCAGCCGGCTCCTCAACGCCACCAGGCGGCGCCCCTGCCGTCCCGCGCACATTCACTTCATCGCGCAGGCGCTCGGGCAGCCCCTATCTGGACTCGCATGACTGCGAGCCCACCGCGCGCAATGACGTTCGAGCCCCTTTCCGCCACGCCGCGGTCGACCTCGTCCTGGCCGGAGAGCAGGCTTAGCCTGGACGGACGCCCATCCTGGTGCTGTGCTCCGACGCCCGGCCGGCCTCGCGAAACCGGCCTTGCCCAAGCCCCAGATTTTCACCGGAACCCCGCTCCCGCAGGCGAAAATAGGAGAGTGCCCCGAGCGCGTCGGCGCCCGACCCCGCAATCAAGAACCATGGCCGCGACTTCAGTTATCCACAGCTTGTGGAGAAATTGCCCGTTCTCTGGATAACCGCGGTCGCCGAGCACTCGAGTCGAACACAGCGGACACAGCCCATCCGCACAGGCGGCACCTCAGCCAGCCAGGAGCCCCAAGAGCGCAGCATTCCGTTTTTCTCGCTTTCCGAGCGAACCGACCGGCCCTCCTATCCGTCGGAGTCTTGACGGAAAGGGAGCGCCATGTCGTTGGACGAACTGATTCTTGAGCGGGATCGCCTCTTCGAGGCATGGGACAAGGCGGCCGAGGACTATCTCAGCGACCTCGGGGACTTTGTCCGCCTGACGCAGCAGCGACAGCTCATCCAGGCGGAGCTGCACGCGCTCAACGACGTCTACGGCGCCATCGGAGCCGCCGGCTCGTCAGTCGAAGGCGACCGGCGGCACGCGGAGACGACCTCGGCACTGGTGACCTTGCGGATCCGCTACGCCTACGAACTGGAGATCGTCGAGGCGACTGCACTGCTGCGCCAACTCGATGCGCTGCAGCCCCTCGCCGAACAGCGGCAAGCCACATTGTCGGAGCTGAAACGGTGGCTCCCGGCCGAATACAGCGAAGGACTGGAGACCTTCCAAAGGGCGGCCGACCTGGGCATCGAGTTTCTGCAGACGCAACTCACCGACTCGCACGATCGGTGGCGGTCCTCCTGGCACGCCGCCATCGAGAGCCAGCGAATCGCCGCCGGACAGTTGGAGCAGATCGCGCCCGGTTCGGCGGCGTCCTGGCGGTTCAACGCCCCGCCGGGCTGGCCTCAGCCTCAGCCCGGCTGGTCGCCGGCACCCGACTGGCTGCCCGCCCCCTCCTGGGACATCCCGGAAAAGGACTGGCATTTCTGGACGAGGGACTGACCCCGACCACGCCGCTCTGCCGACGGCCTCCCCCAGTCCGTCGGCAGGCCGGTCCCTCAGGCCCAAATGACGAAGGAGCGGCGGTCGCTCTCTGCCGACCACGGCCAAGACGAGCCATGAGATGTGGCGCTGATGATCCCCTCACCACCCTTGATGAGATCGTCGCCCTACGCGCTGGTGTGCGACCCCGTGGCGGCCGGTTCGGGTGCCCGGCAGGGGCGTCGCGATGCGCGGTCCGACACGGCCGTCCGGTGACCGTGGCCCACGTCGCACGCTCCGAGCAGCCTTCCGCAGGACGCGTAGTGGCCTCAGCGTCGCCGCCCTTGGCAGGGCGCGGCCGGGGAACTGTCCGGCAGCTCGCAGAGCCACGGCCGTTGCCATCACGGCCGCCGTCAAAAAGACCCCCGCCGGTGCCCGGCGGGGGTCTGTGAAACTGGTGGGCCTAGGTGGACTTGAACCACCGGCCTCATCCTTATCAGGGATGCGCTCTAACCGACTGAGCTATAGGCCCGGAGTGTGCCGCCGCCCCTGGCGGCGCAACGAGAGGTTACCCCATCTGGGCGGACAACCGGAAATCGATTGCCGGGCGGCGGCGGGACGGGGCTACTCGGCCTCCTTCAGGGTGACCTCGACGCCGCCCACCAGGTCGGCGGCGAGGTTGTAGATCACGGAGCCGACCGTGGACAGGGCCGTGATGAGCATGACGTTCAGGGCGCCCACGAGGACGGTGTAGCCGAAGATGCGGAAGAAGGAGAACCAGCTGCCGGCGTCGACGCTGCCGGTGGTCTCGCCCTGCTCCTTGGTGAGGCTGTTGATCGTGTCGCTGATGGCGTCGAACACGCCGAGGCCGGACAGGATCGCGTAGAGGACGATCACGGCGACGAGCAGGACGACGAAGCAGACCAGCGACATCACGAAGCTGAACTTCATCACCGACCACGGCTCGAGCCGCGACAGCTGGAGCTGGGCCTTGCGGGCCGGCTTGCCGTTCGCCGGCTTGGACGAGTTCGCCGGGGCCACGGCCGTGGACGGCCGGTCCTTCAGGACGGTACCGGCGAAACCGCGCCCGGAGCCGCCCGAAGAGGGCGAGGACGGCGACGAGGCGGCGGAGTTCCCCGCGGCGGACGAGTTGCCGGACGACATGCTGAACGGCTTGCCCGCGCTCTCCGTACGTCCTGCCGAGACCGAACCGGACGGCTCGGCGGGTTTGGCCCACCCCGCCGAGCCGGAGGAGGACGACGGAGACGACGACGGAGAGGAGGAGGCGGCGGACTTCGCCGGCGCGGCCGGCGAGTCCGCGGCGGTGTCCCTGACCGGGGCGATCTCGGAGCCGCCGGAGTCCTTCGCCGGCTTGTCCTCGATCTTCGCCAGGTCGATCCGCGTCGTGTCGGCGCTCGACGAATCCGACGTGTCGGAAGAGCCCGGTTTACCGGCGGTGTCCGAGGTGTCGAGGTCGACGGTCGTCTCGTCCCGCGCCCCGGACTTGGCGGACGCGGCGGCGACGGTCTTCGACGGCTTCGTCCCGGACTTGGACGACGACGCTGCCGACGACGACCCAGACCCCGACCCCGCACCCGGCTTCTTGCCGGAGCCGCCCGTTCCACTGCCCGCCGCGCCTGACGCGCCGGGCGGCCCGCCCTTGTTCTTGCCGGGCTCGGTGCTCACGTGTCCTCCTGGCCTAGCGGCTCGGTGACGATGCAGGATACGTCACTCACCGTCGCCCCCTTCGCCGTCGTCCGAGCCCTCGGCGGACTCGGAGTCCTCAATGGACTCTACGTTCCTCGCGATCGCCACGACGCTGTCCCCGTCCGCGAGGTTCATCAGGCGGACGCCCATGGTCTGCCTGCCGGACTGCTTGATCTCCGCGGCGGTGGTGCGGATCACGCCGCCGTTCGACGTCATCGCGAACACCTCGTCGTCGGGGCCGACCATCAGCGCCCCTACCAACATCCCGCGCGATTCAACGATCTTAGCGGTGAGGACGCCCTTACCCCCACGACCTTGGAGCGGGTATTGGTCCACTGGAGTGCGCTTGGCGTAGCCGCCGCGGGTGGCCACCAGGACGTCGTCCGAGCCGTTGTGGACGACGAGCATGTTGAGGACCTCCTGGTCCTCGTCGAACCGCATGCCGATGACGCCGGACGTGGCGCGCCCCATCGGCCGCAGCGACTCGTCGTCGGCGCGGAACTTGATCGCCTGGGCGCCGGAGGAGATCATCAGCAGCCGGTCGTCGGCGGAGACGA
Source organism: Actinomadura chokoriensis (assembly GCF_039529475.1). Taxonomy (NCBI): domain Bacteria; kingdom Bacillati; phylum Actinomycetota; class Actinomycetes; order Streptosporangiales; family Thermomonosporaceae; genus Actinomadura; species Actinomadura chokoriensis. Next base: position 262,351 of record NZ_BAAAMW010000003.1, read on the forward strand.
GCCGCGCGGCGATCACCTCGTCGCCCTCGACCAGGTTGATGGCGATGATGCCGCCGGTGCGCGGCGAGTCGAAGTCGCGCAGCGCCGTCTTCTTGACGCGGCCCTTCTTCGTCCCGAGGACGAGGTAGGGCGCGACGTCGTAGTCGCGGAGCGTCATGACCTGGGCGATGCGCTCGTCCGGCTGGAAGGCCAGCAGGTTCGCGACGTGCTGGCCGCGCGAGTCGCGCCCGGAGTCGGGCAGTTCGTAGGCCTTGGCCCGGTAGACGCGGCCCTTGTTGGTGAAGAACAGGATCCAGTTGTGCGTCGAGGTGACGAAGAACTGGTCGACGATGTCGTCCTGCTTGAGCTGCGCGCCGCGGACGCCCTTGCCGCCGCGCCGCTGCGCCCGGTACAGGTCGGTCTTGGTGCGCTTGGCGTAGCCGCCGCGGGTGATCGTGACGACGACGCCCTCTTCGGCGATGAGGTCCTCGTAGGACACGTCGCCGTCGAACGGGACGATCTCGGTGCGCCGCTCGTCGCCGAACTTCTCGACGATGGGGGCGAGCTCGTCGCCGACGATCTGCCGCTGCCGCTCGGGCGAGGCGAGGATGTCGTTGTAGTCGGCGATCTCCGCCATGAGCTTGTCGTACTCGTCGGTGATCTGCTGGCGTTCCAGGGCGGCGAGCTTGCGCAGCTGCATGTCGAGGATGGCCTGCGCCTGGATCTCGTCGATCTCCAGCAGCCCCATCAGGCCCTGCTGCGCCTCCTGCGCGGACGGCGAGCGCCGGATCAGCGCGATGACCTCGTCGATCCGGTCGAGGGCCTTCAGCAGCGCGCGCAGGATGTGGGCGCGCTCCTCGGCCTTGCGGAGCAGGAACCGGGTGCGGCGGATGATGACGTCGATCTGGTGCGCGACCCAGTGCCGGACGAACTGGTCGATGCGCAGGGTGCGCGGCACCCCGTCCACCAGCGCGAGCATGTTCGCGCCGAACGTCTCCTGCAGCTGGGTGTGCTTGTACAGGTTGTTCAGGACGACCTTGGCGACGGCGTCCCGCTTCAGCACGATGACGAGCCGCTGCCCCGTCCGGCCGGACGTCTCGTCGCGGACGTCGGCGATGCCGTCGAGCTTGCCGTCCTTGACGCCGTCCGCGATCTTGAGGGCGAGGTTGTCCGGGTTGACCTGGTATGGGAGTTCGGTGACGACGAGGCAGGTGCGGCCCTGGATCTCCTCGACCTCGACGACGGCCCGCATCGTGATGGAGCCGCGCCCGGTGCGGTACGCCTCCTCGATGCCCTTGCGGCCGACGATCAGGCCGGCGGTCGGGAAGTCGGGGCCCTTGACCCGCTCGATCAGCGCCTCGAGCAGCTCGTCGTCGGACGCGCCGTAGTTCTCCAGGTACCAGCGGACGCCGTCGGCGACCTCGCGCAGGTTGTGCGGCGGGATGTTCGTCGCCATCCCCACCGCGATGCCGGCGGACCCGTTGACCAGTAGGTTCGGGTACCGGGACGGCAGGACGTCCGGCTCCTGCGAGCGGCCGTCGTAGTTGGGGGAGAAGTCGACGGTCTCCTTGTCGATGTCGCGCAGCAGCTCCATCGCCAGGGGCGCCATGCGGCACTCGGTGTACCGCATGGCCGCGGCCGGGTCGTTGCCGCGCGAACCGAAGTTGCCGTTGCCGTCGACCAGCGGGTACCGCATCGACCAGGGCTGGGCCAGCCGGACGAGCGCGTCGTAGATGGCGGAGTCGCCGTGCGGGTGGTAGTTCCCCATGACGTCGCCGACGACGCGGGCGCACTTGAAGTAGCCGCGGTCGGGCCGGTAGCCGCCGTCGTACATCGCGTAGAGGACGCGGCGGTGGACGGGCTTGAGACCGTCGCGTACCTCGGGCAGCGCGCGCGCGACGATGACCGACATTGCGTAGTCGAGATAGCTCTTCTGCATCTCGACCTGGATGTCGACCGGTTCGATCCGTTCGCCGGGGTGGCCGCCCTCTGTGGTCACGTCCGTCACTCTCAAAACCTCTTCTGCTCGGTGGGAAGCTCAGTGGGTGAGAAGTACGCCTGCCTGCGGGAGTTCACGGGAGCCTGGGAGCCGGATGGCGGTGGGCCGGGGCCCGGAAGGCCGGGCGGGCCGGTGGGCCGTTGGGCCGGGTGGCCGTCATGGTCAGGTCGCTGGGAGCTCGGCGCGCGGCGGATATCTCAGATGTCGAGGAAGCGCACATCCTTGGCGTTGCGCTGGATGAACTCCCTGCGGGGCTCGACCTCCTCGCCCATGAGCACGCTGAACAGCTCGTCCGCCTGGGCGGCGTCGTCCAGCTGGACCTGCAGGAGGACCCGGTTGTCGGGGTCCATGGTGGTGTCCCACAGCTCGTTGGCGTTCATCTCGCCGAGGCCCTTGAAGCGCTGCACCTGGTCGCGGGGACGCGGGTCGCGCTTGCCGGCGGCGATCCCCGCCTCGATGATCGCGTCGCGCTCGGCGTCGGAGAAGGCGTAGTCGGCCTCGTTGCCGCGCGCGTCCCACTTGATCTTGTAGAGCGGCGGCTGCGACAGGTACACGTGGCCGGCCTCGATCAGCGGCTTCATGAACCGGAACAGCAGCGTCATCAGCAGCGTGTTGATGTGGTGGCCGTCGACGTCGGCGTCCGACATCAGAATGATCTTGTGGTAGCGGAGCTTGCTGATGTCGAACTCGTCGTGCACGCCGGTGCCCAGCGCCGTGATGATCGCCTGCACCTCGTTGTTCTTCAGGATCTTGTCGATCCTGGCCTTCTCCACGTTCAGGATCTTGCCGCGGATCGGCAGGATGGCCTGGAAGTGCGGATTGCGGCCGCCCTTCGCGGAGCCGCCCGCCGAGTCGCCCTCGACGATGTACAGCTCGGACTTCGCCGGGTCGGTGGACTGGCAGTCCGACAGCTTGCCGGGCAGCGACGTCGACTCCAGCAGGCTCTTGCGGCGGGTCAGGTCGCGCGCCTGCCGCGCCGCGACCCGCGCGCGCGCCGCCTGCGACGCCTTGTTGATGATCTCCTTGGCCTCGCCCGGGTTCTCCTCGAACCAGTCGCGCAGGTGCTCGTTGCACGCCCGCTGCACGAACGACTTGGCCTCGGTGTTGCCGAGCTTGGTCTTGGTCTGGCCCTCGAACTGCGGGTCGGCCAGCTTGATCGAGATGATCGCGGTGAGGCCCTCGCGGACGTCCTCACCGGTCAGGTTGTCGTCCTTGTCGCGCAGCAGGCCCTTGTCGCGGGCGTACCGGTTGACGATCGTGGTGAGCGCCGCCCGGAAGCCCTCTTCGTGGGTGCCGCCCTCCGCCGTGTTGATCGTGTTGGCGAACGTGTGGACGGACTCGGCGTAGGACGAGTTCCACTGCATGGCGATCTCGACCGACATGCCCTCGGTGTGGTCGTCGAAGTACACCACCGACTCGTGGACGGCGTCCTTGCGCGCGTTGATGTAGCGGACGAAGTCCTCGATGCCGCCCTCGTAGTGGTACCGGACGACGTGCGGCTCGCCGTTGGAGTGGTCGGGCCGCTCGTCCCGCAGCGTGATGGCGAGGCCGCGGTTGAGGAACGCCATCTCCTGCATGCGGCGGGAGAGGGTCTCGAAGTTCCACTCGGTGGTCTCGAAGATGTCGGGGTCGGGCCAGAACCTGATGAGGGTGCCGGTGTCGGAGGTCTCCTCGCCCTTCTGGAGCTCGGCCTCGGGCCCGCGCCAGGTGTACGACTGGCGCCACACGTGGCCGTTCCGGCGGACCTCGGCCTCCAGCCGGGTGGACAGCGCGTTCACCACGGACGAGCCGACACCGTGCAGACCGCCCGACACGGCATAGGACTTGCCGTCGAACTTGCCGCCCGCGTGCAGCGTGGTGAACACCAGCTCGATGGCCGGACGTTTCTCCACCGGGTGCTCGCCCACGGGGATGCCGCGGCCGTTGTCGTCCACGCTCACGCCGCCGTCGGCCAGCAGCGTCACCACGATGCTGTCGGCATGGCCGGCGAGGGCCTCGTCGACCCCGTTGTCCACGATCTCGTAGACGAGGTGGTGCAGGCCGCGCTCACCGGTCGAGCCGATGTACATGCCCGGGCGCTTGCGAACCGCCTCAAGCCCTTCAAGGACAGTGATCGAACTAGCGTCGTACGCCAAAGGAGATCCTCCTGCCGGGGATGTCTGCCGCTCCGCGCCCGAGGGAGGCGCGGTGTGCCCCGTAACACACATGGGGGCACCCGGTCGTGCTCTGTTCGCGTTGGTGAGAGCCCCGGGCACCCCATGGCGGCGCAGCATCCTGAACCCGCGTACATTCTACCGGGTGACGCGGCGAAAAGTGGCACTCACGAGCGCTGTGTGCGCGTGTGGCGGCCGATCTGACCCGGAGCCACATCCCCCCATAGGTCCCGGGGCGTTCTCTGGCCTACGTGCCGCTGGCCGCTGAACTGGGCACCCCACCCCCCGAACACATGTTCCCCCCACCCGCCACCGCCGAAGCCGCCACCCTCAGAGTCGCCGCCGGAGCCGCCGCCCCGAGCGTGGCCGCCCCGGGCGTGGCCAGAGTCGCCGCCCCGGGCGGGGCCGTGGGGTTGACTGCGTGCGTGGCCGCGGGCGGGGCCGCAGTCGCCGCCGGAGCCGCCGTCCCGGGCGGGGCCGCCGCGGGCGGGGCCGGAGTCGCCGCCGCGGGCGTGGCTGCAGGCGTGGCCGCCGATGGCCTGGCTGCGGGCGTGACTGTGGACGTGGCCGCGGGCTGGGCAACGGGCTTGGTCGGCGCGGGGGTGGTCGGCGCGGGGGTGGTCGGCGCGGGCGGGGGCGCCGCGGGCTTGGGGGCGGGGGTCATCGGACTCGCCAGGCGCCGGTGCGGCGGGGGCCGGAGGACGGGCCGACGACCTTCACGCGGCGGACGGTGCCGTGGCCGAGTTCCTCGTTCAGCCGCCGGACGAGGGTGGACGACAGCAGGCGCAGCTGCGTCGCCCATGTCGTCGAGTCGGCGGCGACGGTCAGCACGCCGTCCTCGAAGTGGTCCGGACGGGTGTGCTCGGCGAGGTCGGGGCCGACGATGACCGCCCAGTTGCCGAAGACGCCGCCGACGGCCGCCCGCTGCTCCCAGCCGCGGGACGCCATCAGGTCGCGGATCGCCGCGCCGAACAGCTTGGGGTCACCGCCGCGACCGGGGTCCCTGACCCGGACGACACGCCCGCCGCCCCGGCGCTTGCCGTTGTGACCGGGGAGCGTGCCGCGCTTCAGCGCGTCGGCCTTCGCCTGGGCGAGCGCCTCGCGCGCCAGCTCGATCCCCGACTTGGCGGGGACGGCCCCGTCCGGAGCCGCGCCCGGAGTGCCGTCGGCGGCCCCGCCCGGGTCTCCGCTCCCTGGGGAGTTGTCCACATCCTGTGGATGATCACTCACACGCTCACCCCTTCCGCCCATATCCCGGAAAGGCGCCCGGCGACGACCTTCCGCGTTCAGTCTCGGACGACCTTGCCGTCCGAGACGGTATACGAGCCCCCTGTCAATTCGGCCGGGACGTCCGCGGGGACGGCCGCCGTGATGAGGACCTGCTCCGCCGGCGCCACCATGTCGGCCAGGCGGTCACGGCGGCCCGTGTCCAACTCGGCGAACACGTCGTCCAGGATGAGGACCGGGTCGTCGCCGTCCGCGCGCAGCAGTTCGTACGCGCCGAGCCGCAGGCCCAACGCGAACGACCACGATTCTCCATGGCTGGCGTAGCCGCGTGCCGGAAGCTCCCCCAAGCGCAGCACGAGCTCGTCCCGATGCGGGCCGACAAGGCTCACGCCCCGCTCCAACTCCTGCTTGCGCGATTCGCCCACGGCCGCCATGAGCTGCTCGCCGAGTTGTCCACGGTCTGTGGACAACTGCACGTCCCCGAGCGAACTCTTGTAGATGAGGTCGGCTGCACCACTGTGCGGGGCGAGGGCGGCATACGCACGCGCCACGAGCGGCCGCAGCACATCGACCAGTTGCAGCCGCGCCGCCAGCAGTTCCGACCCGGTGCGCGCCAGGTGCGAATCCCAGACGTCCAGGGTCGCGAGCACCTCGGGGCCGGGGGAGCGCCTGTGCGCGGCCGCCGATTTCAACAGGGCGTTGCGCTGCTTGAGGACGCGGTCGTAGTCGGAGCGCACGCCGGCGAAGCGGGGAGCCCGCGCGGTGAGCAGCTCGTCCATGAACCGGCGCCGCTCCCCCGGGTCGCCCTTCACCAGCGCGAGGTCCTCCGGGGCGAACAGCACGGTCCGCAGCATCCCCAGGATCTCGCGCGGCCTGGGGACGGGGGACCGGTTGAGCCGTGCCCGGTTCGCCTTGCCCGGGTTGATCTCGAGCTCGATCAGCGCCTTGCGGTCGTCCTTCACCACCCCGGCCCGGACGATCGCACGCGGCGCCCCGTGCCGGACGAGCGGCGCGTCGGTCGCGGCCCTGTGGCTCCCGTGCGAGGCGACGTATCCGATGGCCTCGACCAGGTTGGTCTTGCCCTGCCCGTTCGGGCCCACGAACGCCGTGACCCCCGGCTCGAGAGCGACCTCGGCGGTCGGATACGAGCGGAAGTCCTGCAGCGAAAGGTGGGCGACGTGCACGAGACACGAGCGTAGAGCCTTCGACACCCTGCCCATGCCCCATGCACCCCCGCCCGCGAGTACCCGCACAGGCCCCGCCGGCGGCGGGACTCCGTGCCATCACCCGCCATCCTCCGGGCACGGCGGGGGCGCCGTCCCGGAAACCACATCCTGTGGATAACTTCGCGGGCAGCAGCGCCGGGTCGCGGGGGGTCACACCTTCGGCGGGGCGACGTCGGCGCCGGGGGAGTCGGCGCCCTTCGCGGTCTCCACGCCGTGGCCGCCGAACTGGTTGCGGAGGGCCGCGACGACGCGCATCGCGGGGGAATCGTCCTGCCGGGACGCGAACCGGGCGAACAGCGAGGCGCTGATGGCGGGCAGCGGCACGGCGTGCTCGACCGCGGCCTGCACCGTCCAGCGCCCCTCGCCCGAGTCGTTGGCGTAGCCGCGCAGGTCGTCCAGCTCGGGGTCGTCGGCGAGCGCGCGGTTCAGCAGGTCGAGCAGCCAGGAGCGGATGACCGTGCCCTCCTGCCAGCTGAGGAACGTCTCCGGTACCCGGGTGACGATGGGGCTCGCCTCGATCAGCTCGTAGCCCTCACCGAACGCCTGCATCATCGCGTACTCGATGCCGTTGTGGACCATCTTCACGTAGTGGCCCGCACCGATCTCACCAGAGTGGACGAATCCGTAATCCCCCTCTGGCTTCAGGGTCTCGAAGATGGGCATCAGCCGCTTCACGTTGTCCTCATCGCCGCCGACCATGAGGGCGTAGCCGTTCTCCAGGCCCCACACTCCGCCGCTCACACCGCAGTCGACGAACCCGATGCCCTTGGCGGCGAGTTCCTCACCGTGCTTCTGGTCGTCCACATAGTGTGAATTACCGCCGTCGATAACGAGGTCACCGGCCTGTAGGACTTCCCCCAGGCTGTGGACGGTCTCCTCAGTCGGCTTACCTGCGGGCACCATCACCCACACCGCGCGCGGCGGGGACAGCCGGTCGACCAGTTCCTGCAGCGAACCGACATCGCTCACCTGCGGGTCACGGTCATAGCCGACGACCGTGTGGCCGCCGCGGCGCAGCCGCTCGGCCATGTTGCCGCCCATCTTGCCCAGGCCGATGATCCCAAGCTCCATGAAGCTCACTTCCCTGTGCGTAACTGCCTGTGCCTTACCGCGCCTTACCGCGCGCACGCGTGCACCCTTGCCCGCGCGCGCGACCGCCTGGACGGCTCCCCCGCGGGGATCGTCGTCCCCGGCGTGCCCCGGGGCATGCCCCAGGGCACGGTCCTTATCCGGACAGCCGTACCGGCATGATCAGGTAACGGTAGTTCGGGTTCTCCCCGTCCTGCGGCGGCTTCCCGGTGAGGACGGCCGGCTTCGTCGGCGTCGTGAACGACAGCCGCGCCACGTCCGAGCCGATCGCTGAGAGGCCGTCGAGGAGGAAGCCGGGATTGAAGGCGATGTCGATGTCCTCGCCCTCCAGGGACGCCTCAAGGGCCTCCACGGCCTGCGCCTCGTCCCCGGTGCCCGCCTCCAGGACGACCTCGCCCTGGCTGAACGAGAGCCGCACGGGCGTGTTCCGCTCCGCGACCAGCGAGACGCGCTTGACGGCCTCGATGAACGGCGCCGTCTGGATCTCGGCGAGGCCCGCGTACTCGCTCGGCAGCAGCGACCGGTACTTGACGAAGTCGCCGTCCAGCAGCCGGGACGTGGTGCGGCGGCCGCCGCCCTCGAACCCGATCATGCCCTCGCCGGTGCCGCCCGTCCCGCCGAGCGCGATCGACACCTCGGCGCCCGCGGTCAGCGACTTGGCGGTGTCGGCGAGCGTCCGCGCCGGGACGAGCGCGACGGCGGAGAAGTCGGGACGCTCCGGCTTCCAGTGCAGCTCACGGACCGCCAGCCGGTACCGGTCGGTGGACGCCAGCGTGACCGTCTCGCCCTCGATCTCCACCCGGACGCCGGTCAGCATCGGGATCGTGTCGTCCTTGCCCGCGGCGATCGCGACCTGGGAGACGGCGGCGGCGAACTCGTCGCTGCCGACCGAGCCGGCGGCGGGCGGCATCTCCGGCAGCGTCGGGTAGTCCTCCACAGGCATGGTGAGGAGTGTGAACTTCGCGCTGCCGCAGCGCAGCATCACCTTCGCGCCGTCCGTCGTGACCTCCACAGGGTGGGGAGGAAGGCTGCGCGAGATCTCGGCGAGAAGGCGCCCGGACACCAGGGCCGTCCCCGCCTCCTCAACGTCGATCTCCGTGGACACCTGGGCGGAGACCTCGTAGTCGAACGCGGACAGCTTCAGGCGGTCGTCGTTGCCCTCCCCGCCCGCGACGAGGTGCATGCCCGCGAGGACGGGCACCGGGGGACGGACGGGCAGCGTGCGCGCGGTCCAGGCGACCGCGTCGGCCAAGGCGTCTCTGTCGATGCGGAACTTCAACGGGACCAGCCTCCTGCAGGTGTCGGACAAGGGTGCGGTGATCTCTGCCGGGCCGGGGCGCTCGCGGCACGTTGTCCCCAGGCCCTGACTTGAGATGGATCTTTTCTTGGATAGAGAAGTAGTGCAGTACCAGTAATAGGGGCGGTGGATAGTGTGGACAGAGCTCGTTTTCGCAGGTCATCCCCCGTTTCTCTGTCCACTGGGGCTGTGCACGGCCGGTGGACGGCGCGAGACCGCCTGGGGACGGCGAATCCGTCCCCACAGGTCATCCTCATGTCGTCCACCGGTTTTCCACGAGTTCTCCACGGGTATGCCACCTGATTCGGCGCCCTGTGTACAGCGCGCGGGTGCTCGCGGGATCGGTGCACAGGCCCGTCCCCAGGCCGTCCCCAAGGCGTCCCCAGGTCGTCCACCGGTTTTCCCCAGCGCTTCGGCGTGGGTTCGCGGCCGGTCCACATCCGTCCACCCTTCATCCTCAGCTTTTCCAGTGGTCGTCCACCGGGTTATCCACGAAAATCCCCAGGGTTTTCCACAACCTGTGAGTAGCCGCCGCGGTTCTCTGGGGAAGCGCGCATTTTGTCGGTTCTTTGCCTTCGGCAGCCTGTGGACGGAACGGCGGCGCCTCGTCCACAGGGTCGACACGGGTCTGTCCACAGTGTGTACGACGGGCTGCGTCAGCGCTTGCGGGCCTGGTGCTTGATGCGTCCCGTCAGCTCCGTGACCTGGTTGTATATGGCACGGCGCTCGGCCATCAGCGACCGGATCTTGCGTTCGGCGTGCATGACCGTGGTGTGGTCGCGGCCGCCGAACTGCTGCCCGATCTTGGGAAGGGACAGATCGGTCAGCTCCCGGCACAGGTACATCGCGATCTGCCGGGCGGTGACGAGCATCCGGGAGCGGGACGGCCCGCACAGGTCCTCGATCGTCGTCCCGAAGTACTCGACCGTCTGCGCCATGATCATCGCGGCGGTGATCTCGGGGCCGGAGTCGTTCGGGATCAGGTCCTTGAGGACGATCTCGGCGAGCTTCATGTCCACCGACTGGCGGTTCAGGCTCGCGAACGCCGTCACCCGGATCAGCGCGCCCTCCAACTCGCGGATGTTCGTCGCGATCTGGGAGGCGATGAACTCCAGCACGTCCGGCGGCGCGGCGAGGCCCTCCTGGCGGGCCTTCTTCTGCAGGATCGCGATGCGCGTCTCCAGCTCGGGCGGCTGGACGTCGGTCGTCAGCCCCCACTCGAACCGGTTGCGGAGCCGGTCCTCCAGCGTGACCAGCTCCTTCGGCGGACGGTCGCTGGAGATCACGATCTGCTTGCTCGCGTTGTGGAGCGTGTTGAAGGTGTGGAAGAACTCCTCCTGCGTCTGCTCCTTGCCTTCAAGGAACTGGATGTCGTCGACGAGGAGGATGTCCACATCCCGGTACCGGCGCCGGAACCCGTCGGCCTTTCCGTCGCGGATCGAGTTGATGAAGTCGTTCGTGAACTCCTCAGAGCTCACATAGCGCACACGAGCCCCATTGAAGAGGCTCTGCGCGTAATGCCCGATCGCGTGGAGAAGGTGTGTCTTGCCCAGCCCGGAGTCGCCGTAGACGAACAGCGGGTTGTACGCCTTGGCCGGCTGCTCGGCGACCGCGACGGCCGCCGCGTGCGCGAACCGGTTGGACGAGCCGATGACGAACGTCTCGAACGTGTACTTGGGGTTGAGGCGGGCGTGCTCGGATGCCCCTGCTCCTGCACCTGCTCCCTGCGGTGGGGCCGGTGCGGCGCCGGCGTTCTCCTCGTCCCTGAAGGCGGTCTCGCCCCGGTAGGGCTCCTCGCCGCGGTACTGCTGTTCGCCTCCGGGGAACTCACCGCTCTGGAAGTCGTCGTTGTGCCCGAGGGGCGGCTCGTTTCCGCTGCCGTGCTGGGGTTCACGGCCCTGTTGCTCTGCGCGCCCCCGAAGCGGACCCAACGTGCGGTCGTTGAGATGGGAGTGCGGCGGACGTCCGGAGGAGTCGCCACCAAAGCCTTCCTGACCCCCACCGAAACCTTCCTGGCCTCCGCCGAAGCCTTCCTGCCCGCCATAGCCGGGGTAGCCGCGACCCTCGTACGGGTTCCGTCCCCCAGGGCCCGTCCCATAGGACGGTGGACGCGGGGCAGGGGGATACGTACCGCGGTCGTCATCCGCAGCCTGTGGATAACCTCCGGGCGGACCGGGGCTGTGGGTAACTCCCGACTGCGACCGGTACCCGTGGTCGCCGTAAGGCTGATCGGTGTACGGCTGCTCCGGGTAGGGACGGTCGGACCGCTCCCCATAGGACGAGTCGCCGTTGTTGTAGGGGCGATCCCGGTCACGGTCGCCTTGCGGCCGTTCACCGTAGGACTCGCCATAAGAAGAGGGAGGCTCCTGCATGCCGAGCCCTGCACCGGAGCCGGGAACGGGTGCCGAAAGAGGCTCCCCCGACCGGTTGCCGGGGCCCGGCCCAGGGCCGGTGGCCGAACTCGCCGGCGGCTCCGGCTGGACGGTCACCGCGACACGGATCTCCCTGCCCAGCTCATGGGAAAGGGCCTGCGTGATGAGGTTCCGGAGGCGCGTCTCCAGGGCGTCCTTGGCGAACTCGTTCGGCGCGGCCAGCAGGGCCGTCCCCTCGACGAGGGCCAGCGGACGGACCATTGGAAGCCAGGCGCGATAGCTCGGAGACAGATCGCTCTCGGCCAGTGCGATGAGAGTGCGGGCCCAGACCGATCCGAGATCCTGACCGTCCATGCGCAAGGTCCCCCTCCCACCGACTCCGCCGTACGGAGTACCTAACTACCCGGCTCTCCCACGGGACACGAATCGCCTCTCAGGGCACGACCGTGACGCGGAAGCCTTACTCTCTCACGAGTTGTCCACAGAGTTGTCCACATGCTGTGCATAGGCATGCGGCGCCTGTGTAAAACCCGTGAGGCGGGGTCTCTGGAAACGGGGTCGGGAAGACTCCGGCCTACGTGCGGCCGGTGCGGGGCGGTTCTCGGAACGGGGGGCTCAAGGGGCGGAAGGCCGACATCAGATCGTCGATTTCGTCGAAGGAGCGTCGGCTCGCCCGGACGACCTTAACCGCTGCCGCCCCCACCCGCAACACGAAACCCTCCCCACCCTCCCCGCCCGCCCGCACCTCACCCAGTACCGCCCGGCCCGCCGCCGCTTCCGTTCCCGCTTCCGTTCCTGCCTCCGTTTCCGCCTCCGTTCCGGCTTCCGATCCCGGACGTCCGGAGGGTCGCTCCGTTTGACCGGGTGGCCGGTCAGCCCGTAACGTGCTGAGGTCGAGTCGCATCGACGGAGATGCCGCGTGCCCGCCGGCAGCCCCTCCAGGCGAGTCCGGGTGGGCCCCCGCTGCGGGGGACCGGACGCGGCCCTCGACGCGACCTATCGAGCCTTTCGGAACCGACCGCAGCACTGGAGCCCCAAGTGAGCAAGCGTACTTTCCAGCCGAACAACCGTCGTCGCCACAAGAAGCACGGCTTCCGGCTGCGGATGCGCACGCGCGCCGGCCGCGCCATCCTGTCCGGTCGACGCAGCAAGGGCCGCGCGCGCATCGCGGTCTGAGCCACCACTGCCGTGCTGCCGTCCGGCAACCGGATGCGGCGGCGGGACGACTTCACGTTGGCCGTCCGGCGCGGTCGCCGCGCCGGACGGCCAACTGTCGTAGTTCACCTGCTCCGCCCGGACGAGGCACCGGCGGCGGACGCTCCGCCGCTGGTCGGGTTCATCGTCGCGCGCACCGTCGGCAACGCCGTCGTCCGCAACCGGACCCGGCGCCGGCTCCGCCATCTGATGCGCCCGCACCTCGACCTGCTTCCAGCGGGTAGCCTGCTCGTAGTGCGCGCCAACCCCCGCGCGGGAACGGCGCGTCCAGACGAACTGGCCGCGGATCTGGAGTCGGCACTCGGCCGGCTGCTGCGGCCCGCGTCCAAGGGGCGAAGATGAGGAGTCGGCAGGGGGCCGCGTCCCCCGCACAGCACGAGACGGGCCGCCACCCCGGTCCCGTCGCGACCGTGCTGATCCTTCTCGTCCGCGCCTACCGCCGCTTCTTGAGTCCCCTGCTCGGGCAGCAGTGCCGTTTCCACCCCACATGCAGCGCGTACGGCCTGGAGGCGCTCCAGGTTCACGGCGCGCTGCGCGGGACGTGGCTGACGGCTCGCCGGATCGCGCGGTGCCATCCCTTCCATCCCGGGGGTTATGACCCGGTACCGCCGAAGAAGACGTCCGGAACGGTCGGAACGAGCCCCGCCGGGGAATCCGACGAGTCCGGGCAGACGTTCTCACTTGGACCGTCGGTCTTCTCCGGGGATCCTGAGGGGACGACCCCTCAGCAGCGATCCGCGGCGGTCTCCTCGAACTCCGGCCGTGACGAAAGCGGCCACGCCCCAGCAGAGCCCAAGGAGCTGCCCGGTGCTTGATTGGTTGTACGAGATCGTCTCTCAGCTCATCGTGTGGATTCACACGGGGCTCAGTACGGTCGTCCCCAAGGACAGCGGATGGGCGTGGGGCGGATCGATCATCCTGCTCACCGTCCTGCTGAGGCTCGCCCTCGTCCCGCTCTTCGTGAAGCAGATCCACGCTTCACGGAAGATGCAAGACCTGAACCCGAAGGTCCAGGCGCTGCGCAAGAAGTACAAGAACGACAAGCAGCGCATGAACCAGGAGGTCATGAAGCTCTACCAGGAGAACGGGGCCAACCCGCTCGCGGGCTGTCTCCCCCTCCTGGTGCAGATGCCGATCTTCATCGGCCTGTTCCAGACGCTGAAGCGGATCTCGGACGCCAAGCCGGGGCAGAGCGTCTTCGCGGTCTCGTCCGACCTGGTCGCGAGCGCGCAGAACGCCAGCATCTTCGGCGCCCACATCCCCGACACGTTCCTGAACGCGTGGGGCGCCGACCCCAAGAGCTGGACCGCGATCATCATCACCGGCATCGCCGTGGTGATCAGCTCCTGCACGACGTTCTTCACCGTCCGGGCCAGCATGAAGCGGCAGCCGGTCACCGACGACGCGAACCCGATGATGCAGGCGCAGAAGATGATGGTCTTCTTCGCGCCGCTGTTCGGCCTGTTCGGCCTCGGCTTCCCGCTGGGCGTGCTGATGTACTGGGTCACGTCCAACAGCTGGACGCTGGCGCAGCAGCACTACATCTACAAGAAGTACCCGCCGCCCGGCACCGAGGGCGACACCGCGACGACCACCGCGAAGGCCGGCACCAAGGCGGGCGGCGCGAAGTCCGGCGGCACCGCGAAGGCGGGGGCGAAGACGGCCGGTGCGAAGGCCGCCGCGTCCAAGAACGGCCAGAGCCCGTCGGGCGCGCGCGCCAAGGCCCGGCTGAAGAAGGAGCCGGAGCCGGCCCCGGAGCCCGAGGAGAAGCCGAAGGTCGTGCGCAATCAGCCGACCCGCAAGCCGCGCAGCAAGCGCAGCGGCACCCAGAAGCGCTAGTTTGAACCCCGAGCAAGTGCCGGAGAAGGAGACCCCGTTGAGCCAGACCGACACCACTGAGGTCGACGTCCAGGCGCTCGAACAGGAAGGCGAGATCGCCGCCGACTACATCGAGGGCCTGCTGGACATCGGTGACTACGACGGCGACATCGACATGGACGTCGAGGGCGAGCGCGCCCTCGTCGCCGTCGTCGGAGCCTCACTGGACGAGCTGGTCGGCAAGCGCGGGGAGGTCCTGGAGGCACTGCAGGAGCTGACCCGGCTGGCCGTCCACCGCCAGACCGGCAACCGCACCCGCCTCATGCTCGACATCGGCGGCTACCGGGAGCGCCGCCGCGCCGAGCTCACCAAGCTCGGGACGGACGTCGCGGACGAGGTCAAGCAGGCCGGCGAGTCGAAGCCGCTCGCGCCGATGACCCCGTTCGAGCGGAAGATCGTCCACGACGCGGTCGCGGCCGCCGGCCTCCGCAGCGAGTCGGAGGGCGAGGAGCCCGACCGCTACGTGGTGGTCTACCCGGTCTGACTCCAGTCCCCGGGACGCCGTCCGTCTGCCCAGATCTGGACGGCTCACCCGGACGCTCTCCCGAACGGCCCCGGCGCTTGAAGCACCGGGGCCGTTCGCATGACAGGCTGCACCCGCAACCGGGCCGTTCGCCCCCAACAGGCCGCGCAGGGCGAACGACGGACTGTGGATAACTCGCCGATGCGACAGTCATCCAGCGCGCTGAGCACCCGAGAGCGGCGTGGCGGCGGGTAACGGGGAGGGCCCCGCGCCTTGGCAGGCGCGGGGCCCCCGTCGCTCGGTGTGCGCCGCCGCCCGAGCACACCGAGCTGGTACCCGAGTCCTTGCTATCGGCGCGCGGTGCGCCGCCACCTGCGACGCGGCGGCAGGCGATCGCCGGAGTCCACGACCGACGGGTTGTTCTCCTCGGCCGGATCCTGCGCGTAGGCGGGATCCTGGGCGTACGCCGGGTCCTGGGCGACGTGGCCGTGCGTCACGCCCTCGTCCGCCGGGTGTTCGATCACCCGTTCGACTCGCTCCGCCGGACGGCCCACGGGAGCGGGGTCCTCGATGATGTGCTCTTCGCGGACGATGGTTCCGGGCTCGTCCCCGTACGCGGGGTCGGCGCCGACGACCCGGCCGGCGCGTTGCCGTGGCCGGGTGTACTTGTAGGTGAAGGCCATGCTGACGAGCCCCACCAGAATCAGGATCCAGCCGACCAGGTGGATGTCGATGCCACTGAGGTCGACGCGCAGGGCGAACGCGAGGATCGCGCCCACGGCGATGAATGCGAGACTGACTCCGATTCCCATGTGTCGGAGCTCCTTCCGGGGGGACGGTCGGGCGACACACAGCCCCTACCCGACGGGCCCCGAATATGCCGGGGGGTCATGTGGTTCTTGCCATAACGCAAGGGTCCGTCCGTCCCGGCGCCCGAAGTTATCCACAGGGACGTTTCGCGTGTACGCCGCCGCCCCGTCATGTGGAACGATTCGTCTGGTGGGGATTGGACGTGAGGTATTCGGTGACGCGCTGCCGGTTGCGGAGCGTTATGCGGCGTTTCTCGCCGAGGCCGGGGTCGAACGCGGGCTCATCGGGCCGCGCGAGGTCGATCGGCTCTGGGAGCGCCACCTGATCAACTGCGCGGTGGTGTCCGAGGCCGTACCGGCGGACGCGCATGTCGTGGACATCGGCTCGGGAGCCGGGCTCCCCGGCATCGTGCTCGCCATCGTCCGCCCAGATCTGCGGATCACGCTGCTGGAGCCGCTGCTGCGTCGAACCACGTTCCTGGACGAGTGCGTTCGGATGCTCAACCTGGGCAACGTCGAGGTGCGCCGCGCCAGGGCCGAGGAGGTGGTGAAGGAGTTCTCGGTGGATGTGGCCACAGCACGCGCCGTCGCGCCTCTCGAGCGCCTCGCGAAATGGGCCCTGCCGCTGCTGCGTCCGGGCGGCGAGCTCCTCGCACTCAAGGGGGAACGGGCGCAGGCCGAGTTGGACGAGGCGGAGCCCGTTCTGAAGCGCCTCGGGGCGCGCTCGACCGAACTGCTCCAAGTCGGGCGCGGTATGGTCGACCCGCCGACAACACTCGTCCGTGTGGTCGCCGGCCGAGGAGAGGTTGTCGGGCGACGACAGCGCGCGCCCCGGCGTGCCAGAGGGTCGAGGAAGAGGTCTTCATGAGCACGGGACCAGGACTGGGCCGGCCTGACCGCGCCGACGAATCCCCCGACGAGCAGCCGTCCGGCCTGGGCGGATCCGGCGCGAACGAGGACGCGCAGCCACCGTCCGCAGGCGGCGCGCAGGCGGGTTCCGGCTCGGGGACGGCGCCGGGGACCACGCCCTCGGGGCACGCGATGTGGGGAAATACGACGTCCGGTACCGCGGAGAACGTCGGATACGTTCCGACGCACGCCGGCGCACAGCCGCCGGGGCCGCGCAAAGGACCGAATCAGGGGGAGTCAGAACTCGTGCGCGAGGCGCTCAAGGACGCCAAGGTTTCACATGAAACAGCGGTGACCGCACTCAAAGCGATGTCGGGCCGCAGGGAACGGGAGTGGCCGCGGCCGGACAGATGCCGCGTCATCACCATCGCCAACCAGAAGGGCGGCGTGGGCAAGACCACCAGCTCGGTGAATCTTGCCGCGTCCCTCGCCATGCACGGGGCGCAGGTGCTCGTGGTCGACCTCGACCCGCAGGGCAACGCGTCCACCGCACTCGGCGTCGAGCACCATGCGGAGATCCCGTCGATCTACGACGTGCTGATCGAGGACATGGCGCTGGCCGACATCGTCGTCAAGGCGCCCGAGATCCCGAACCTGTACTGCGCGCCCGCGACGCTCAACCTCGCGGGTGCCGAGATCGAACTGGTCTCCAAGGTGGCTCGCGAGTCACGGCTTCGGCGGGCGCTCGATGCCTACGAGACCGAGAAGTTCGATTACGTGCTGATCGACTGCCCTCCGTCGCTCGGCCTCCTCACCGTGAACGCGCTCGTCGGCGGGGACGAACTGCTCATTCCCATCCAGTGCGAGTACTACGCGCTGGAGGGGCTCGGGCAGCTCATCCGCACCGTCGACCTCGTCAAGGCGCACCTCAACCCGAAACTGAAGGTGTCCACGATCCTGCTCACGATGTACGACGCGCGAACGCGCCTTGCCGCGCAGGTCGCCGAGGACGTCCGCAACCACTTCGGCGACGTCGTGCTCAACACGGTGATCCCCCGGAGTGTCCGAGTGTCGGAGGCCCCCAGCTACGGGCAGTCCGTCATGACCTACGACCCCGGTTCGAGCGGCGCGCTCGCCTACAGCGAGGCCGCCTCCGAGATGGCCCATGGAGGAGCTGTCCAGTGAGCCAGCAGCGACGCGGTCTGGGCAAGGGGCTCGGCGCCCTCATCCCCACCGCCCCGCCCCCGCCGACGCCGGACGAACCCGGCAGCGCGGGAGAGCCCGGTTTTCCCGGCGGCCCCGCCTCGAACGGGACCGCCGTCCATGAACCGGCCCTTGAGCCGGTCGCCGGCGCCCACTTCGCGGAGCTGCCCGTCGGGTCCATCACGGTCAACCCCCGCCAGCCGCGTGAGCACTTCGACGAGCAGGCGCTGTCCGAGCTCGCCGAGTCGATCGGCATCGTCGGCCTCCTGCAGCCGATCGTCGTCCGCAAGGCGCCATCGGGCGAGCACGACTATGAACTGATCATGGGGGAGCGCCGGTGGCGGGCGTCCCAGATGGCCGGACTGGACGTCATCCCGGCGATCGTCCGCGACACCGGTGACAACGATCTGCTCCGTGACGCGCTCATGGAGAACCTCCACCGCCAGCAGCTCAACCCGCTGGAGGAGGCCGCCGCATACCAGCAGCTGCTGCAGGACTTCGGTGCCACCCACGAGCAGCTCGCCGGACGCATCGGCCGGTCGCGTCCGCACATCACCAACACGCTCCGGCTGCTGAACCTCCCGCCTGCGGTCCAGCGCCGGGTGGCCGCCGGCGTGCTGTCTGCCGGCCACGCCCGTGCTCTCCTCTCCCTCGACAGCGTCGAGGCGCAGGAGCATCTGGCGCAGCGGATCGTCCAGGAAGGACTCTCCGTCCGCGCCCTCGAAGAGATGATCGCCCTCCGCGAAGTCGACGACGAGCCGAAGGCACCACGGCAGGGCCGCCGGAAGAAGCCGGTCGCCCCCGGCCTGAAGGAACTGGCCGACCGCCTCTCCGACCGCTACGAGACCAAGGTCCGCGTGGACATGGGCCGTAACAAGGGCAAGATCGTGGTCGAGTTCGCCACACTCGAAGACCTGGACCGCATCATCAAGTCAATGGCCCCAGACGACGACGGCGTCAACGACGCCTGATACCCACCACCCCACCGCGCCCCGGAAGCCACCGCCTCCGGGGCGCTTCTCATTCCCGCTCCCCCACGTTTCCCGTGAAACATCACAGCCCCGCGCGGCCCTGGCAGCGCCCACGCGTTCCACCTTGGGAGGCAAGGCGCGGCGAGGGAGCGCCGAGACCCACCCCTCTCCTTGTGCGCCGTCCGAACGCCTTCCGTGAAACATCCCCCACCCGCGTCCGGTCGCCGCAGTGCCCTGCCCACCCCTGGGGCCTCGCGCGGCAGCACAAGACACCGACAACCACACGCCCCCTCCGCTTGGACGCCACGCGAACGTTTCCCGTGAAACATCCCCACTCTCGCCAGTTCCCAGCGACGCCTCGACCTTCCCTCGCCAAGCAAGGCGCGGGCACAGCCCAGTGACAACCCCGGCCCTCTCCGCCTGAGCGCCGCCCTAGAGGTTTCCCCTGAAACATCGAACGCTCAGGCGCCCAGCAACGCAGCCCGTGCTCCGTGATCGAGAGACTCGGCCGCCCGATGGACACCAGCAGGCCGTTACGGACGGCAAGGCAACAAACGGCACGCCGCCTTGCAATGGGTGCACCGTCGCGGACGCCCCGAGACACTGCTGCCGGCGCTGCCGTACGGGGGTTCGGGCGGCGCATACCGACCAAGAGGCGCCCTCACGCCAATGCCTGACACTGCCAGGAGTTCGCGCCGCACCCCGGGTGCCCGGTACTCGCCTTCCTCGGAGACTGAGACAGCCCTGACATCCGTCCCGATGTTTCTCGTGAAACATCGACCGGGGTCGTCGCTCCAGACACAGTGGTCGCAAGCCCCCTCGACCTTCGAGCGTCTCCCTCAACTGGACGCGCTGAGCCGGACCCCGACCAGACCCGGCCACCGGTACGTTGCCGCGTTCCGCGGGCCGATACCTCCGGTAGGCAAAGATGCAGCCGGAAGTCAGATGCAGCCCTGGCGCCCAGATGGTCTGCCCGCAGCTCGCTAACGCCAGCCCCGCGCATCCTGGCCCGGCGGCTGGCCCTGCTGCGCTGCCCTCACCCACCCAAGACCGACCATGCCCTCCTCGATGTTGCGCATCCGGCTCTCCGCCAGCCCGTCGGTGTAGAAAGCGAGGGTGGCGCCCGGCGGGATCTGCGCGGCGGCTTACTCGTAGGCGGCCGGGTGCGCCGGGTCGGACACCCCGAGCGGCAGCCCGTGCGGGAACGCGAACCGCCGCGCCGTGCCTCCGGGAGGGCGAGCAGCGGCGGCGGATGCCGGGCGCACGCCAGCTCGCAGCGCAGCGTCGCCGGGTCGCCGGGGCGCAGACCATGCACAGGCAGGTCGCGAACTGGGCGGCGTCCAGGTCCTGGGCGATGGAAGAGACTCCCCTTGCGACCTGAAGTGTTCGGCGAGCGCACACATCCTGGCCCGGTTAAGCGTGCCGACCCTCACAAGAGGCCTACAGGCAAGGAGCGAGTCCGAGTCCGGAGACGCGGCAAGTGCCGCCGCCGGCGTGATCCTCATCGGCCGGATACTGCTGCCCGCTGCCCGAACGCGCTGCTACTCCTGCGAGCGACCGGCAATCTGAGGGCGTCCCTTACTTCCACCGCTCGGTGGTTCTGCGGGCACCGTTCTGCTGCCCCATGTTGTGGGAGATGCCGAGGGCGGCTCCTGGACGCGGTCCGGAGGCTGTGGACGTTCGGGCTTGGCGGGCAATATCTTCCGCAGAGTGGCTCCCGGTGGTTCGAGCTGAGGAGATTCTGGTGGATCGCGAAGAGATGTGGTGGCACATCGCCGAGCAGCGACTGGCCATCGCGGAGGCCCTCACCGAGCTTCGCCCGGAGGAATGGGAGCGGCCTTCATTGTGTGAGGGCTGGCGTGTCCGGGACGTTGTCGCCCATGTCGGCCTGGCCACCGAGATCACCTTGGGTTCGGCAGTCCGAGAGTTCGTGCGGGCGCGCGGGAGCTTCCACAAGTTCATTCGCGAGACGGCGATCGAGCGTGCCGCCCTTCCGAACGACGAACTGATCGCCATCCTGCGTAGAGCCGCCTCCTCTCGGCGACTCGTGCCCGGCACCACGACCAGGGAGCCGCTCTTGGACGTTCTCGTCCATGCGCAGGACATCTTCGTTCCGCTTGGGCGCGAGTTCGCGATGCCAGAGCGCCCCGCTCTCGTAGCTGCCGACCGCATCTGGCAGATTCCGCCGCCCTTCGGCTTCGGCGCCAGGAGGCGCCTGCGCGGTCTCCGCATCGACGGATGCATCGTGGTCGCGCGGTGACGGGCCGCCTGTCCAGGGTCCGCTCAAGGCCATCGTCCTTCTCACCTCCGGACGAGTTGCTGCGGCCCTCCCCCATCTTTCGGGGGACGGCATGGACGTCCTGGCGGCCCGCCTTGGCCGGGCCGAGACGGCGATGTAGCAGCCGGCGCCGGCTCAGCGGTGTCCCGGACTAACGAGCGGCCTCGCGCCCGGTCCCTGTCGCGTCGACCACGATGACTGGACGGCCCTCAAGCCAGTCTTGCTCGCGGGAGAACTCTGCGAGTTGGTCAGTCAACAGGACGTCCCTGAAGCAGGCCACGCATGGAAACAAGACGGGGGGCAGCGATCCGCCCGTTTGCAGGCCGCCTTGCAGGAGGAGAGGAAAGATCTTGACGTCCAGTGGCCGAGACGTGGGCAACCCTCCTGAAGGGGCCGCGTCCGTAGCACTCGGTGCCGCCGACCCCGGCGGGCCAATGGCCGCCGAGGGCGCCGACTCTGCCGCGGGTCAGGACGGGTGCAGCGTTGTGTAGGGAAATGCGTGCCCAGTAGGACGTCCAGGCCCGCGAACGCGCCCCGGGTAGCGTTCCTGACCGCCCAGAAGCGCGCACGCGAGCCGTATGGGATGGGCCGACGCATACCTGGGATGGCCTTGGTTTCACGTGAAACATGGACTTGGTGTTGCGGCCGCCCCAGGCCCGGCCTGCCACTGCCCACTGTCCGGCCCACGGTGTCTGCCCCGCGCGGCTCCGCAGGGGTGCCGTTGCGCGCGAAGGGGCCCCGCGGCCCTGCCGGAGGATACGGCCTGCCCGGGGCTCCGCCTACCTCTGCCATGGCCCGGCCGACGTTGTCTGCGCTGCGCAACTCCGCAGGGGTGCCTCGCGCGAAGGGCCCCCGCGGCTTGTCGGGGGATGCGGCCTTCTGTTGGAGGAGGCCTCTGCATTTCGGGACGCCCCGGGCGACTATGCCGGGGGTGCCGTCGCACGCGAGGCGGTCCCCGCGGCCCTGCCTGGGATGTGGCCTCCGCGGTTCTGCCGGGGGCGCGCACCGGGCGTCTTGTCAGGGGGATGCGGTCTCCGGGGTTCTGCTGGGGGATGCGGCCTCCTGTTGGAGGGGGCGGCTGCATTTCGGGACGCCTCGGGCGATCGTGCCGGGGGTGCCGTCGCACGGGAAGCGGCCTCCGCGGCCCTGCCTGGGATGTGGCCTCCGCGGTTCTGCCGGGGGCGCGCACCGGGCGTCTTGTCAGGGGGATGCGGTCTCCGGGGTTCTGCTGGGGGATGCGGCCTCCTGTTGGAGGGGGCGGCTGCATTTCGGGACGCCTCGGGCGGTCGTGTTGGGGGTGCCGTCGAACGCGATGCGGTCCCCCCGGCCATGTCTGGGATGTGGCCTCCGCGGTTCTGTTGGGGGCGCGCCCCCGGTGTCCTGTCGGGGGATGCGGTCTCCGCGGCCTGTCGGAGGGTGTGGCCTCCGCGGTCCTGGTGGGGGCGGCCTTCGCGGTTCTGCTGGGGGATGCGGCCTCCTGTTGGAGGAGCGGCCGCATTCGAGGGGGGTCCCGGGCGGTTGTGTTGGGGGTGCCGTTGCATGCGGGGCGGGCTCCCGTGCGGTTCTGCTGGGGGACGCACGCGGGGCGGATTGTGTCTAGTCGTTGCCGGGCTGTCGGGAACGGCACCGCCAACCATGCAAGCCCGCGCCTGCAGAACCCGGAGGCTGCTGCCTGGTGCGTCAGGGGTGCGTTTGTGGGGCACGACGGCGGGTGGCTACGGGCGCCGGCGCTGGGGCCGCGGGGTTAGGTTAGGCGGGTTTGGAGGAGGGACTCGCAGACTTCGCCTAGGTCCAGGCCCGCGACGCTGATGGCGCGGGGGAGGAGGCTTGTCTCGGTCATGCCGGGGGCGACGTTGACTTCGAGGAAGTGGACCTCGCCGTCGGGGGCGACGATGAGGTCGGTCCGGGAGATGTCGCGGAGGCCCAGGGCGCGGTGGGCGGTGATGGCGGCGGAGGTGGCGCGGGCGGCCGCGTCCGGGGCAAGGCGGGCCGGGGTGACGAACTCGGTGTCGCCGGCGTCGTAGCGGGCCGTGTAGTCGTACAGGCCGCCGGGAGCGACGATCTCGACGGCGGGGAGGGCGACGGGAGCGCCGTCCTGTTCGATGACGCTGACGGAGACCTCGGTGCCGGAGATGTAGCGCTCGACGAGAGCCGCGTCGCCGTAGGCGAAGCAGCCGACCATGGCGGCCGAGAGTTCGGACGGCTCGCGGACGACGGACGCGCCCAGGGCCGACCCGCCACGGGTCGGCTTGACGAACAGGGGGAGGCCGAGGGCGCTCACGATGCGGTCGAGGACGGACGCGGCACCGAGGTCGTGGAAGACCTCCTTCGGGAGGGCGACGGACTCGGGGGTGCGCAGCCCGGCCCGGCGGACGACGGCCTTGGCGGTCGGCTTGTCCCATGCGACACGGCAGGCGTCCGGACGGGCGCCGAGATACGGCACGTCGAGGAGCTCGAGGACTTCGCGGATCGAGCCGTCCTCCCCCGCGGCGCCATGCAGGACGGGGAAGACGATGTCCGGCGGGTCGTCCGTCAGGGAGTCCAGGAGTGTCGCGTCGGTGTCGCGTAGTTCGACCGGGATGTCGCGGGCGCGGAGCGCATCGGTGACGCGTCGGCCGGACCTGAGCGACACCTCGCGCTCGTACGACAGGCCCCCGGCGAGGACGACGACATGTCCGAGTTCCACCGCGCTGCCCCTCTTGCTGGTGTGGTGCGCGCCCGCCGATGAACGCCGGCGGGCGCGCGTTTCACGTGAAACCTTCAGACGACATCCGGGCCGGGAGCCTGGACGCCGGTGGAGGCACTGCCGACGGAACCGCCGAACATGTCCCGGAGGCGGATCTCCTTCTCGACGACTGTCGCGAGTCGCCGGACGCCCTCACGGATCCGGTGCGGCTCCGGGAAGCAGTACGACAGCCGCATGTGCCGGTGGCCGGTGCCGTCCGCGAAGAAGCCGGTCCCCGGCACGTAGGCGACCCGCTCGGCGATCGCACGCGGCGCCATCGCCTTGGCATCGAGGCCCTCGGGCAGCGTCAGCCAGACGAAGAAGCCGCCCGCCGGACGCGTCCACGTGCAACCGTCCGGCATGAGCTGGTCAAGAGAGTCCAGCATCGCGTCACGGCGCTCCCTGTACAGCTCACGGAAGTCCTTGATCTGCTCCCGCCACGGCTGGGTTGCCAGGTACTCGCGGACGGCGAGCTGGGAGAAGTTCGACGGGCACAGGATCGCGGACTCGGCCGCCAGGACAAGCTTGGCGCGCACCGCGTGCGGCGCCAGCACCCAGCCGACGCGGAGACCGGAAGCGATCGTCTTGGAGAACGAGCCGAGGTAGAGGACGCGCTCGGAGTCGTCCGCGCGTAGCGCCCGCATGGGCTCGGCGTCGAAGCCGAGGAGCCCGTAGGGGTTGTCCTCGACGATCAGTACGTCGTACTCGGCGCAGATCTCCAGGATCTGGGCGCGGCGCGCCGTCGTGAGAGTGACCCCGGCCGGGTTCTGGAACGTCGGCACGGTGTAGAGGAACTTGACGCTGCGGCCCTGCGCGCGGAGCGACGCCAGCGTCTCGCGCAGCGCGGACGGGATCAGCCCGCCCTCGTCCAGCGGTACGTGCACGACGTCGGCCTGATACGACGCGAAAGTGCCGAGCGCGCCCACGTAGGACGGCGCCTCGGCCAGGACGACGTCGCCCGGATCGACGAAGATCTTGGTGATGAGGTCGAGCGCCTGCTGTGCGCCGACGGTGACGACCACGTCGTCCGGGGACGCATGGACGCCTTCGAGGGACATGACCTCGCAGATGTGCTCGCGGAGCAGTTCGTCCCCCTGCGCGGAGCCGTACTGCAGCACCTCGGCGCCCTTGCCGGCGACGAGGTCGCCGATCATCTGGCCGACGGCGTCGAGGGGGAGCGCCGACACGTAGGGCGCACCGCCCGCGAGGGAGACGATCTCCGGACGGGCGACCATCGCGAACAGGGCCCGGATCTCCGACGGCACCATCCCGGCGGCCCGGGCGGCGTAGCGATCGGCGTAGACGTCCGTCCGCGAATGCTGTTCCACAGGGCACCTCCGAGATGTGATGGCTTCCCAGAAAACTACGGCATGGCGGCCGCGCTGGACCGTTCCGGGTGTGGCGTGCCGCCCGGTCGGGGAAACTCCTGTCCGATACGATGCCCGCGGGTCCCGGTTTGTTGCCGGGGAAGTTCCGCCGTCACGGGTCCAGTCCGGGCGGGCGAGGATCGAGGCAGGGGGTGCCGACCCGGTGTCGCGTCGTCTCGTCAACATCACGCTGGACAATCTCGATGATCTGCCGCACCGCTGTCGCGGCTGCGTGTTCTGGGAGCTGGATCCGGTCAGCCGGGACCGCGCGCTGGAGAGCGGCGACTCGGGGCTGGAGAAGGAGGCGTGGATCTCCTCGACGCTCCTGGAGTGGGGCAGCTGCGGCAAGATCGCGTACGTGGACAACGTGCCGGCGGGCTTCGTGATGTACGCGCCGCCGCTGTACGTCCCGCGCTCGGTGGCCTTCCCGACGAGTCCGGTCAGCGCGGACGCGGTGCTGCTGATGACCGCGCACATCCTGCCGGAGTTCGCGGGCGGCGGCCTCGGCCGGATGCTCGTCCAGGGCGTCGCGAAGGACCTGACCCGGCGTGCGGTGAAGGCGATCGAGGCGTTCGGCGATCTGAAGGGCGAGGAGGGCGGGTGCATGGTGCCCGCCGACTACCTGCTCTCGGTCGGGTTCAAGACCGTCCGGCCGCATCACCGGTACCCGCGGCTGCGGCTGGAGCTGAAGTCGGCCCTGTCGTGGCGTGAGGACGTCGAGGTGGCCCTGGAACGGCTGCTGGGCTCCATGACCCCGGAGGGGGCGCTACGACCCGTCTGAGGGGATCTGAGGCGCTTTGACGCGTGTGGCCCGCACTCCGGCGTGGAGTGCGGGCCACACACTTTCGCGCTCGCCGCGGGAGGCGGGAGGCGGGAGGCGGCTCGGCGGATCCGCTCAGATGAACTCGGCGAGGTCCCGCAGCAGGGCGGCCTTCGGCTTGGCGCCCATGATCTGCTTGACGACCTCGCCGTCCCGGTAGATGTTCATCGTCGGGATCTGCATGATCCCGTACTGCTGCGGCACCTTCGGGTTCTCGTCGATGTTCATCTTCACGATGTCGATCTTGTCGCCGTGCTCCTTGGAGATCTCCTCCAGGATCGGCGACACCATCCGGCACGGGCCGCACCACTCGGCCCAGAAGTCGACGAGGACGGGCTTGTCGCTCTTCAGGACCTCGATCGCGAAGTCGGCGTCGGTCACGGCTTTCATGGTTCTCCTTCTGTTCTACGCGGCCAGACCCCCGGCCGATCATCCGTTCGCGTCCGTCACTCGGGTCGGTTCAACCGGACTGGAACTCCCGTGCGACCTCGGGTACTGAACCTGCGGTCACACCGGCGCCCGCCCGGCCCGTGGAGCGGGCACCTTGCGGGACCGGGGCCCGCTGGTGTTCCGCTTCCAGTGCTGTCGTCCAGGGCTCCGGCGCCGTGGGCTGGGCTGCGGCGCCGGGGACCCTGTGGGACCGGGCCGTTGGCGCCCGGTCCCGGTGCTGTCGTCGTATGGGTTTCCGCGCCGTCGGTCAGGCTGCGGTGCGGGGACTTTGCGGGGCCGGGCTTCTGGCGTCCCGGTCCCGGTGCTGTCGTCCAGGGCTTCGACGCTGTCGGCCGAGCTACGGAACCGGGCCCCGCAGGACGAGCCGCGTGACGGCGCAAGCCCGGCCCCGGCGCCGAGGGGGCGGTCGTCCGGGAGGCGGCGGTGGGCGGTCAGGCCTGCGGGACGGTCTCGGCGGCGTCCTGGTCCTGGAGCCAGCGCTCGGCGTCGATGGCGGCCGAGCAGCCGCTCCCCGCCGCCGTGATCGCCTGCCGGTAGATGTGGTCCACCACGTCACCGCACGCGAACACGCCGGGGATCTTGGTCCGGGTGGTGGGGGCGTCCACCAGCAGGTAGCCGTCGGTGTCGGTCTCCAGCTGGCCCGCGAACAGCTCGCTGCGCGGGTCGTGGCCGATCGCGATGAACAGCCCGGTGATCTCCAGCGCCGACTCCGCGCCGGTCTTGGTGTTGCGGACCGTCACCCCGGTCACCCGGTCGTCGCCCTGGATCGCGGTGACCTCGCTGTCCCACAGGAACTTGATCTTCTCGTTCGCGAACGCCCGATCCTGCATGATCTTGGACGCGCGCAGCTCGTCCCGCCGGTGGACGACGGTCACGGACCGGGCGAACTTGGTCAGGAAGATCGCCTCCTCCATCGCGGTGTCGCCGCCGCCGACGACGGCGATGTCCTGCTCGCGGAAGAAGAACCCGTCACAGGTCGCGCACCACGACACGCCGCGTCCCGACAGCCGCTTCTCGTCCGGCAGCCCCAGCTCCCGGTACCCGGAGCCGGTCGCCACGATCACCGTCTTGGCCAGGTAGGTCTCGTCCCCGACCTTCACGACCTTGGGGTCGGCGGTCAGGTCCACCTCGGTGACGTCGTCGGTGATCAGTTCGGCGCCGAACCGCTCGGCCTGCTTGCGCAGGTTGTCCATGAGGTCAGGCCCCATGATCCCGTCCGGGAAGCCGGGGAAGTTCTCCACGTCGGTGGTGTTCATCAACGCGCCACCGGCCGTCACCGACCCCTCGAACACCAGCGGCTTCAGATCACCGCGAGCCGCGTAAACGGCGGCCGTGTAGCCCGCGGGCCCGGACCCGATCACGATGACGTTGCGAACGTCGCTCACTGTTCTGCGCCTCTCCTCGTTGGCCGTCGGTGCCGCACGACCCGGCCTGCCAGTCGCGTCAACCGATCCTAGGCCCCGGGGATTCCCGCGACAGCCCGACCGGCCGTCCACCAGGGTCTACCCCCTCTAGGGTGTGGTGCATGGCACGCATTCTTCTTCTCCACTCGATGTACGGGCTGCGTCCGGCGGTGCACCAGGCGGCGGACCGGCTGCGCGCGGCGGGCCACGACGTCCACGTCCCCGACCTGTACGACGGGCGGGTCGTCGACGACGCCGAGGCCGGCATCGAGATCAAGGAGGAGATCGGCCGGGACGAACTGCTGCGCCGCGCCATCGCCGCGGCCGCGCCCCTGGTCGGCGACGGCGGCCTGGTCTACGCGGGGTTCTCGCTCGGCGGCTCCATCGCGCAGAACCTCGCGTTCGCGGACGAGAAGGCCGGCGGCCTGCTGCTGATGCACGGCACGTCCGACATCGCGGAGGACGCGTCCACCGAGGTCCCGGTGCAGTTGCACGTCGCCGACCCGGACACGTGGGAGCCGGTCGACTGGCTGAACGCCTGGTATCTGCAGATGCGCAAGGCGGGCGCGGACGTGGAGGTCTACCGGTACCGCGGCGCCGGCCACCTGTTCACCGACCCGGACCTCCCCGACTACGACGCCGAAGCGGCCGAAAGCGCCTGGGCGACGGCCCTGTCCTTCCTCGACACCCTCTGACCCGCCGGCGCCCACCGCCCGCGCGGCGTTCTCGGCGGGGCCGAGAACGGCGGCGGCTGCGTCAGGCGTTCTCCAGCTTCTTCAAGATGTGCTGGTCGCGGGCGGAGCAGTCGGCTCCGACGACCCAGATGTTCCATTTGCCGGACTGGTCGCCGTGGACGGCGATGACGGTCGCGGGCCGGCCCTCGTACTTCGCGTTGTCGACGAGGGCGGGCGCCAGCCCGTGGGTGACGCCGTTGACGCAGCCCTTGAGCTGCGCGGACGGTTCGCCGGACACGCGCTTGACCTCCTGGCCGCCGGCGAGCAGCCGGTCGACCTGCGTGCCCAGGGTCCGGGCGCGGTAGTCGGTGCCGCTGCTGGCGACCGTGAACGCCGCGGCCGGGGCGGCGTTCGGTGCCAACGCGTGTTCCGAACCGGATTGGTCGGGATTATCCTGTGCCGGGGTCGACGCCCGGCCGTGGTCGCCGGACACGCCGTCCAGGGCCATCGTCCCGACCGTCGCGCCGCCGCCGACGACGATCACCGCCGCCGCGGCCGCCGACAGTATCCGCCAATGCCGCCTTCCGCGCCGCTGCTCCATGCTCACCACGGTGGCGCTGTGCATCGATTCCGCGGCGATGGCGGTGTCGATGCGCTCGGCCAGTTCGGCGGGCATGGACGGTACGGGTGCCTCCGCCAGGATCCGCGAGACGTCCGCAAGGTCGGCGGACAGGTCACGGCATTCGGCGCAGGTGTCCAGGTGCGCGTTGACGGAGGCGGCTTCGTCGTCTTCGAGCAGTCCCTCGGCCAAGTCGGCCAGGACGTCGTAGTCGTAGTGTGCGGGGTTCACTTGGGCATGCCACCTCCTTCCACACCTCCGACGTTTTTGCGATCCCGTCGGTTCCGGTGATGGGTGAGAAGGGGCGCGAGCCGGGCGCGTCCGCGGGCGCAGCGGCTCTTGATCGTTCCGGCCGGGACCTCCATGACCCGGGCGGCGTCGTCGACGGAATAGCCCATCATGTCGACGAGGACGAGGGCGGCGCGCTGCTCGAACGGCAGCTGCTCCAGCGCGGTCCGGACGTCGAGGGACACGCCGTGGGCGTCCGTCGGGTCGGGCATCTTCGGCGCGACGGCGTCGAACGTGGCGTCGTCGCCCATCGGCGTCGCCGGCCGGACGGACTTGCGCCTGATGCGGTCGAGGCACGCGTTCACCACGATGCGGTGCAGCCAGGTGGTGACGGCGGCGTCCCCGCGGAACCGCCCGGCCGCGCGGAACGCCGAAAGACACGCGTCCTGGAGCGCGTCGGCCGCCTCCTCCGGGTCGCCGAGGGTGCGCAGCGCGACCGCCCACATGCGATCGCGGTGCCGGTGGACAAGCTCGGCGAAAGCGTGCGGATCGCCCTGGGCATGCCGGGCCAGGAGCTCCTTGTCGGGTACCTCGTCCACACGCCGCATGCTCACCGACGTCATGAGCGACCGCTTCCATGCACGAAATGCCCAGTCGCCGCCGAGCGCCTCGCATCGGCCGCGTCTGCTGGGGTAAGCACCACAGATTCCTGGGTAGAGGGGACGTTTGCTCACAGGCACGATACCGACAAGCGCCACCCCACGTCACAGGCACTTCTGCAGCGTTCCAACCGCGTCGAAGTTGTTACCCGGTGTCCGGATCGTCTTGCCCGCCCGTGAGATCACGCTCCCGCGACCGTCCGAGCGCCCATCCGCTCGGGTCTGAGCGCCCGTCCGCCGGCGCCCAAGCGCCCGTCCGCTCGCGTCCGAGCTCTGCGCCGAAACGTCGTGGCCGGGGCCGACTGCCCCGTGACCGCAGGCGTCCAGAACCCCGTGCCCATCAGGTTGAAGCCCCTTGGACACCGGTCTGGTGCAGGATTTCGGGTCTCCTTCGTGCGTCGAACCGTCATCGTGATCGGGGGCGTCCGCTTCTGGACTGGTCCTTGATTTCTTGTCAGAACGTGAGTCAGTATGATCGGCGTTTTCAAGATCAAAAAACTCGAATCGGGGTCCCATGCATACGCGGATGAAGCGCGTTCTCGTTGTCACGGCCACGCTCGCCGTCACCTCCGGTCTCGCCACCGTTCCCGCCGCGGCGGCGGACGATTGGGCGAAGGGCGGGATCAAGGCGAAGCACTCCCGGACGGCCTACAGCAAGCAGCAGGAAGGCCGGGCCTGGCTGTCCATCTACTGGAACGGCACAAAGGTCGCCATCAAGGGGACGGTGAAGAACACGTCCACCGACACCTACGCCTTCATGCAGATCAGGTACCAGGTGTACACCGGTGGAAAGTGGCGCTGGCACAGCCGGTCCAACCTGGGGAAGGTGACGCCCGCGCGCGGTACCGGGCACCTGTCGCTCCACCGCGCCACGCACCCCACCCGGTACGTCCAGATGCGGGTGTGCGCTCAGGGGCTGCCGGGCAGCGGCCTGGGCGGCAAGTGCATGGACTGGGCCTGATCTGACCCTGCGGGACGCCCCGCGGGATCGGCTCGCCGAGCCGAGATCAGCCCTCCGCGCCGAGGACGGACACCTCGCTGACCTCGGCGCGGAACTGCCCGTCCGTCCCGTGTGACAGCTTGGTGAACCACAGCAGCACGTACCGCCCGGTGACGGCCTGCGGCAGCTGGATCGACGTGGTCCCGGACCCGGTCGTGGTGATCGTCTGGACCTTGCGCATCCCGTCCGGGTCGGGCGACTCGCCGATCTTCAACTGGATCGTCGCTCCGGCGGACTCGGGCAGATCGGCCTTGACCTCCTTGATCTTGGCCGATGTGCCCAGGTCGAGCAGCAGGCCGAGACCCTTCTTGAGGTTGCCGAACTCCGCCGACGTGTAGTACGAGCTCCGCCATGTGGTGCCGGACTTGCCGTCGATGGCGAGCCGGCCCTTCTCCTTGCCCTTGCCCCCGTCGTCGCCGGCGGGGTCGACTCCCTCGGCCTCCTGGACGGTGATCGGGGTGGCGGACGGCTTCGGAGGCGCCGACGACTTCGTCGGGTCGACGGCGCCTCCGTTACCGGAACCGTTGTCGCCGCCGGTGCCGGTCAGCGCCCACGCGCCGATGCCGACGATGACGGTCAGCGCGGCGGCGGCGACGCCGAGCAGCGCCCGGTTCGCGGGGCGCTTGGGCGCGCCGGGGCTGTGCGCCGGGGCCGTCCGGGTGGACGTGGACGGCGGTGGCGGCGCGCCGTGCTGCGTGCGCGGCGGCGGGACGTGCGACGACGCCGGCTGCTCGTGCGCCGGCTGCCGGTGCGGCCGCGTCGGAGGCGGCCCGGGGGCGGCGGGACGCTGGGGCGCCGCGGGACGCGGCGGCGGCGGCGTGCTCTGGCCGAGCCCGGCGAACAGCGGCAGCGGGGTGCGCGGGACGCCGCGCAGCGCCCTGGCGAGGTCGGCGGGGGACGCGAGCGGCTCGCCCGGCCCGATCCCGAGGCAGCGGCAGACGATCGCGTCGACCGCGTGCGAGATGCCCGCCTGCACCTGGCGCGGCGCGTGCGGGACCCCGTCGGCGGCGGGCGCGGCGGGCAGGTCGGAGGCATCCTCGTCGCCGGGCCAGTGCGCGGTGAGCGCCGCGTACAGCATCCGGCCGAGGCCGCGGACGTCCTCGGCGGCGGGGTCGTCGGACTGCCGGTCGTTCAGCACTGCGTCGGTCGCGATGCCGAGGATCTTGACGGTGCCGCCGGTCGTCCAGACGAGGTCGCGGGGGGTGAGGCACAGGTGCGACAGCCCGGCGGCGTGCGCGGCGGCGACCGCCTCGGCCGCCTCGTACAGCAGCGTGGCGGCGCGGCCCGGCTCCAGCGGGGCCTTGGCGAGCATGCCCTCGAGGGTCTCGCCGGCCACCCATTCGCTGACGACGTAGGCGCTCTCGCCCGAGTCGTCGGCGTCGAACACCTGGGTGCAGCGGGGGTCGGTCAGCCGGCTGGCCGACCGGGCGGAGGTGACGGCCTCGGCGATCCGGGGGAACTCGGGATCGAAGGTGCGGACGGCGACCGCCCGCGCGAGGATCTCGTCGATGGCCTTCCAGAGCGACGATCCACCGGAATCGCTGATGCGCTCTTCGAGGCGGTAGCGGCCGGCGAGACGCGTGCCGGGCTCGATGACTGACGTGCTCACGGCAACGTCCTGCACAGGTGGTCAGATCCCATGTTCGTGGCGTGGCAGCTTACGCCTCCGACCCTCCTCTTTGCGTTCCCCAGGGTGTCGCCCCGCAAGCCGTAGTCCCCCACATGGTAGTGCTTACTCGCCTGAGTGGCCGCCTTATCGCCGCGCGTCCTTTTTACTTTGCGATGTGATCCCCGCCCGCCGGGGCCGCGTCCGCCGTCACCGCACCCGCCGTCACCTGCCGGGCAGCCGGCTCGCGAACATGGAGATGGCCGTCTGGATCTCCTCCACCCGCATCAGCTTGGCGAAGACCACGTACAGGAGCCCGCCGCCGGCGGACCCGACGACGAGGGTGACCAGTGCGGGGAGCATCGCCGAGGTGTTCCCGACGGCGTCGGCGACGGTGTGCGCGGCGTAGGCGAACCCGATCAGCGGCCAGACGGCGACGAGGAGCTTCAGGTGGCCGCCGATGATGCGCCGGCCGTCGATCCCGCCGAGCTTGCGGCGCAGCACCAGCCAGCAGGTGACGGTGCCGACCACGTTGGCGATCGCGAACCCGCCGGCGATGCCGACCACGATCCACTTGACGCCGAGGAGGTTGTAGACGGTGAACGCCATCGCGATGTTGGACGTGGTGACGACGAGGCCGATCAGCGCGGGCGTCCGCGTGTCCCCGTGGGAGTAGAAGACGCGGAGCATGAGCTGGTAGACCGAGAACGGCACGAGCGCGATGGCGAACATCTGCATGACGCGCGCGATGACCAGCGCGTCGTCCGGCGAGGTGTTGCCGTGCGCGAACAGCACCGTGGTGATCTCCGGGCCGAGCACGAGCATCAGCGCCGCCGCGGGCATGATGATCAGTGAGGAGAGGCGCAGCCCGCTGGAGAACGCGGCGCGCACGTCGGCGGTCTTGCCCTCGGCGGCGAACCGGCTCATCCGCGGCAGCAGCGCGGTGATCACCGAGACGCCGACGATCGCGTACGGCAGCTGGAAGAGCTGGTAGGCGTTGAAGTACGGGGTGTAGCCGTAGCCCTCGCCGAGCCCCTCGTCCACGGCCAGGTTGCCGGCCGCGTTGGCCAGCGCGGTGACGACGGCGAGCGCGGCCTGGGTGGCGATGACGTACAGCAGCGTCCAGCCGGCCATCCGGCCGACCTCGCCGATCTCGCCGCGCTTGAAGTCGAGCCGCGGCCGCCACCGGAACCCGACGCGGCGCAGCGACGGCCACAGCGCCACCGTCTGCAGGACGATGCCGCCCGTCGTGCCGATGGACAGCAGCATGAGCTGGGAGTCGGAGATGCTGGACGGGTCGACGCGGCCCGTGGTGATCGCCAGGAACGCGCCGCCGATCGCGATCACGACGATGTTGTTCAGGACCGGCGCCCACATCGGCGCCGCGAAGCTGCCGCGCGTGTTCAGGATGGCCCCGGCGAACGCGCCGACGCCGTAGAAGAACAGCTGGGGCAGGAAGAACTGCGCGAACAGGATGGCGACCTTGCGCTGGTCGCCGGTGTAGCTGCCCGCGAGGATGTCGATGAAGAGCGGCGCGCACAGGACGGCGATCGCGGTGAGGACGCCGAGGCCGATCACCGCGAGGGTGAAGACGCGCTGCTCGTACTGCTCGCCGTAGGTGCGGTCGCGCTGCTTCGCCCGCACCAGCAGCGGGACGATGACGCTGGTCAGGATGCCGCCGAGCAGCAGGTCGTAGATCTGGTTGGGGATCGTGTTGGCGGTGTTGTAGGCGTTGGCGAGCAGCCCGGTGCCGAGCGCGGCGACGATGACGGCGGTGCGCAGGAAGCCGGTGACGCGGGACGCGAGGGTGCCCACCGCCATGATCGCGCCGGACCGCAGGATGCCGCCGGACGCCTTGCCGCCCCCGGTCTCGTCCCCGCCTTCGCCGGACGCGGGGATGGGCGTGTCGACGACCGTCTCGGCTACGGGCGCGTTCCCGCCGGGGACGGGGAGGTCAATCGCCGTCTCGGCGGCGATGTTCGCCGCGCCGCCCGGCCTGCCCATCGGCGGCGGACTCGGATATCCCGCCGGATTGGGCGCGTTCCGCTGCGGAGGACCCGGAGGACCCGGCGGCCTCTGCGAAGGTCTCCTGGGCGGCGGGCCCTGGGGACCCTGCGGCCCCGGGCCCTGCGGGGGCCCGGTACGTCCCTGCGGCCTCTGCGGCGGACCCTGCCCCGGGCCCTGCGGCGGCGGACCCTGCGGATATCCCTGGCCCGGCGGATATCCCTGGTTCGGCGGGTTGCCCCCCGCCGGACGCCCCTGCCCCGGGTACCCCGGGGAGTTCGGCGGCGGGTATCCCGGCCCCTGGGAACCCGGGGCCGGGGAATCCGGTCCCCTGTTCCCCTGCTCCCGCCGATCCCATTCCGGTCGACCCGTCACCGGCTGCCTCCGCTTTCCGGCGGCGCCTCGCTCTGATGGCCCGCACTCCGACGCCCACGAAGAGTACGGCAAGTCCGCCGCCGGTGATGAGCAGCGCGAGACGTCCGTAGCCGGTGACGGTCACGGTGATGGACTCTCCGTCCCCGTACGTCCGGCCGCCCGAGCCGGGGATCTCCAGCTCCAGCGAGACGTGGAAGTTGCCGTTGCCGGCCGCCTGCGCGGGGATCCAGCGCTGGGCCCGCTCCCCGGGCGCCAGCTCGATGACGGCGTCCTCGGGGGCCAGCGTCCCGAGCCGCAGCTTCGCGCTGTTCTCGGACGTGGCGACGAGCCGGACCTTGACCGACTGGTGGGGCAGCGTGTTCTCCACGAGCACCGGCAGCCGGCCCGAGCTGCCCCCCATCAGCACCCGTTTGCTCTTGGTGGTGACGATGCGGACCAGGTCCATGTCCGCGGTGAGCTCGTCCTCCAGCTGCTTGCGCGCCGCCCTGGCGTGTCGCGGGGACGTCCGCCACGCCGCCGACTCCATGCGCAGCAGCGCCCGCTCGTAGGAGATCCGGGTCGAGCCGGTCATCACGGCCTCGAACGCCCCGGCCTGCCGGGCGATCGCCTGCACCTGCGCGAGGTGCGCGTCGCCGAGCTCGTACTGCTGGTAGTCGTCGGAGTAGCCGTTGAACACCCGGCCCTGCGGCTCGGCCGACTCGATCTTGCTCAGCGGCACCTCGTGCAGCCACTTGGCGCCCTTGGTGTACTTCAGCAGGTTCTTGGCGACGCCGTCCGCCGGGTCCCAGTGCCGGTCGGGGGCGAGGACCACGGTGCGCGGACGGTTCGGCGCCTCGCCCGCGATGATCGCCGTTTCGGCCAGGAAGCGCTGCTCGGTCAGCAGCCCCCCGGAGGCCGACCGCGACCCCTCGCTGACGATCTTGTTGAGCTTGTCGTCGTACAGCAGCGTCGTCTTGGCGCCGTAGTGCGTCTGCAGCGTCGTCGTCGCGTTCGGCAGCGCCCCGCCCGCCGGGTTCTGGAACTGCGAGCTGCTCATCAGGAAGGCCCCGCCGCCCTTCAGGGCGTTCTTGGCCAGCTGGTCGACGGTGCCGGGCCCGGCGGCGCCGGACGGCGGCCAGGCGACCTGCGCGTCCGCGGCGCGTCCGAGGACCTGCGTCGCGACGCCGGTGTTCCGCGCGTCGAACGCGACGCCGATGTCGCGGGGCGTCTTGCGGCGGACGAGCGCGACGACGTCCGGGTCGGCGTAGGGAAGGGTGAAGTAGGGGTCCTTCTTCGAGGCGTTCTTCAGCGCCGTCAGCCAGGCGGCCGCGGCGGCGCTCTTCTTCTTCTGGACGCCCTTCTTCACGCCGGGCGCCCGGACGGTGTAGTCGCCGGACGCCATCCGCCGCACGTCGTCCAGCAGCGCCGGGTCGATCGCCCAGGTGATGGGCGTGTCGGTCGCGGACGCCGCGCTGACGAGCCTGTTGAGCCGGCCGCCGGCCGACACCGACTCGGTGAGGTCGTCGTCGAGGAAGGTCTGGTCGTTGGTGCGGTGCATCCCGTCCACCAGGGGCCAGACCCAGCCGACCGAGACCGGCGTGAACGCCGCCTTCTTCGGCATGAACGTCAGGAACGTCGTGATGCCGCCGACGACCTGCCGCGCCGAGTTCAGCACCTCGACGCCGATCGGATAGACGCCGGGCGTGCCGGCCGGGGCGCGGAGCCCGAGGTCCTTGACCGTGGTCTGGAACTGCCAGCTCTGCTTCACTCCGGGCGCCGACGCCCCGGGGATCTGCTTCTCCGGGCCGATGTTGGGCAGCGCGTTCGGCGGGGTGGCCGCGAGCTGGTCGAGCTGGCTGCGGCTGAGGACGGGCGTCGTGCTGTACCGGAGCCGCAGGTGGAGGCCGGGCATCTGGTGGCCGGTGCGGTTCTTGGCGAGCCCGGCGATCTGGATGCGCGACTTCTCGTTCACGCTCTTCGGATCGACCTTGGTGAGGGCCATGGCGACCTGGGCCTTCGCCCGCGCCTGCGCTTGGGCCGGCGACTGAGCCCGAGCCTGGACGGGCGCGCTCCCCGCGCGGGCGGGGGACGCCAGCGTCGTCGGCGCCGCCATCGCCATGCAGGGCAGCAGAGCGGCCAGCGCCACCGCGCGTTTGACCGTCCTCACGCCTTACCGGCCGCCTCGGGACGGCGGGCGAACATTTCCCGCACCACGGCGTCGATGGTAGTCCGTCACGCTGATGGAGAGTGCCCGAGCGCGGAGGGTCAGGTCCGGGAATGGGTGGTCTCGGGGGTGGCGGCGGGAGCGGGGACGGCGGGCGGGGCGAGAGGGTCGACGGGCTTGGCGTGGCAGAGGGCGTAGAGGGAGCTCCCCCTGATGCCGAGGGCCGTGGACGCCTCCCCGGTCGCGGTGTAGACGACGTCGTCGGAGTTCAAACCGTCCGCCAGGCGGTGGTCGATGAGCAGCGGCATCGTGTCGGGCAGCAGGAGCGGGCAGACGAGGCCGGCCGCGTACTCGGTGACCGCGTTCACGAGGTCGGGGTGCGCGGGCCGGACGGTGCGGGCGCCGACCGTCCGCCGGACCGCCTCCACCACGGGGCGCTCACCCGCCGGGACGATCACGCCGGTCAGGAAGCGGCGGCCGCGCCGCCCGCCGTCGCAGGCGTAGACGCGCGTCACCAGGCACCGTTCCGCCGGGAGCCCGAGGGCCTTCGGGAGTTCGTCGGCGTGGGAGATCGCGACGGGCAGCCGCACGATCTCGTGCACGGCCTCCCATTCGAGCAGCGCGCGGTGGATGGCGAGAGCGTCCTTCATCTTCGGCTCCATTCCGCGGGGGTCTCCCCGCTCACCCCCGGAACTGGTTTCGCTGAGTCCCCGTGCTTCGCACTCTGTGGGGGATATCCCCACATACCCGGAACGACTGGCCTAACTCGCGTCATACGTCACGTAAACCCTCACGATGCGCCTCAGCCGCACGTGCGGCGGACCGTGGCCCTTTTGGATCCCGCTACCGTTGTCGTGCGGGAGGCTCACCGGCGGTCGCGCTGGCGTCATCGGGGTGTCCAGAACGTAACCCGGAGATCGCGGCATGTGAAGGGGCCCGTCCGGCTCCGGCCCCGCAAAGGCTCCGCGCGGGGCCGCGGCGATCACCAGAAAGTCCTTTGTCAGCCCGTCAATCAAGGAAATACGCTCGATGGCCGTGCCCAACCAGAACGTGACCCCAGAGTCCTCGCGGCGCACCGCGATCGCCGAGCTGCTGCGCGGGATCGCCCCCGTCGCCGACGACCTCGGCGCCCTGTTCGCGGCGGCCGGTCACGAGCTGGCGCTGGTCGGCGGGCCCGTCCGGGACGCGCTGCTGCGCCGCCGCACCAAGGACGTCGACCTGACCACCGACGCGCCGCCAGAACGCACCCTGGAGATCATCCGCGACTGGGCGGACGCGCACTGGACGATCGGCATCGAGTTCGGCACCGTCGGCCTCCGCAAGGACGGCGTCGAACTGGAGATCACCACCTACCGCAGCGAGTCCTACGACCCGAAGTCCCGCAAGCCGGACGTCTCCTACGGGACGTCCCTCGTCGAGGACCTCCGCCGCCGCGACTTCGCGGTGAACGCCATGGCGGCCCGGCTGCCCGGCCACGAGTTCGTCGACCCGTTCGGCGGCCTCACCGACCTGCAGCGCAAGGTCCTGCGGACGCCCGGCAAACCCGAGGACTCCTTCAGCGACGACCCGCTGCGGATGCTGCGCGCCGCCCGGTTCGCCTCGCAGCTCGGCTTCACGGTCGCGCCGGACGTCGTCCGCGCGATGAAGGACATGGCGTCCCGCATCGAGATCGTCTCCGCCGAGCGGATCCGGGACGAGCTGTCCAAGCTGATCTGCGGCCGGTACCCGCGGCAGGGCCTCGCGCTGCTGGTCGAGACGGGCCTCGCCGCGCAGGTCCTGCCGGAGCTGCCGAAGCTGCGGCTGGAGATCGACGAGCACCACCGGCACAAGGACGTCTACGAGCACTCGCTGATCGTCCTGGAGCAGGCCATCGCGCAGGAGCAGGAGGGGCCCGACCTCGTCCTGCGGCTGGCGGCGCTGCTGCACGACATCGGCAAGCCGCGGACGCGCCGGTTCGAGGACGGCGGCCGGGTGTCGTTCCACCACCACGAGGTCGTCGGCGCGAAGATGACCCGCAAGCGGCTGACCGCCCTGCGCTACCCGAAGGACGTCATCAACGACGTGTCCCGCCTGGTGGAGCTGCACCTGCGCTTCCACGGCTACGGCACCGGCGAGTGGACGGACTCGGCCGTCCGCCGCTACGTCCGCGACGCGGGACCGCTGCTGTCCCGGCTGCACAAGCTGACCCGCGCCGACTGCACGACCCGCAACCGGCGCAAGGCCGACCGGCTGCGCCGCACCTACGACGACCTGGAACTGCGCATCGAGCGCCTCGCGCAGGAGGAGGAGCTGGCCGCGATCCGCCCGGAGATCGACGGCAACGAGATCCAGGAGATCCTCGGCATCAGGCCCGGCCCCCTCGTCGGCAAGGCGTACAAGTTCCTCCTGGACGTCCGCCTGGACCGCGGCATGATCGGCAAGGAGGCCGCCGCCGACGAACTCCGCGCCTGGGCCGCCGCCGAAGGCGTCCTCCCCACCGCCCCCGCCGAGCCCGGCGGAAGCGAGGGCGCCGCAGCCGAGTCAGACTCGGACGAGGTCGGCAAGTGCGAAGGCGGCACGGCCGAGCCCGGCAAGAACGAGGGCGGCGCGGCCGGCGGCGGCGCGGGAGCGGGCGGGGGTGCGGTGTGATTCCGCTGCAGCTCGGGCGGATGAGTCCGCGGGAGGCCGAGCGGATGCTGGCGTTCGACCGGGAGCACATCTGGCATCCGTATGCGCCGATGCCCGCGTCCGCGCCCGTCCTGCCGGTCGTGTCGGCGAGCGGTGTGCGGCTGACGCTCGCGGACGGCAGCGAGCTGATCGACGGGATGTCGTCGTGGTGGGCGGCCGTCCACGGGTACGACCACCCGAAGCTGAACGCGGCCGTGACCGGGCAGCTCGGCAAGATGGCGCACGTGATGTTCGGCGGGCTCACGCACCCGCCGGCGGTGCGGCTCGCCGAGCGGCTCATCGAGATCACGCCGGAGCCGCTGACGAAGGTGTTCTTCGCCGACTCCGGGTCCGTGGCGGTCGAGGTCGCGATCAAGATGGCGCTGCAGTTCTGGCGGTCGCAGGGGCGGCCCGAGCGGCACCGGCTGCTCACCGTCCGGGGCGGGTACCACGGCGACACGTTCGGCGACATGGCGGTCTGCGACCCGGTGAACGGGATGCACCACCTGTTCGCCGACGTCCTCGCGAAGCACGTGTTCGCGCCGCCGCCCCCGCTCGGGTACGCCGCCGACCCCGACGAGTCCTACCTGGACGGGCTGTCCCGGCTCGCCGCCGCGCACGCGGGCGAGCTGGCCGGGATCATCGTCGAGCCGATCGTCCAGGGCGCCGGCGGGATGCGCTTCTACGCCCCCGAGTACCTGGCCGCGCTCCGCGAGATCGCCGACGAGCACGGCATCCTGCTGATCCTGGACGAGATCGCCACCGGGTTCGGCCGGACGGGTGAGCTGTGGGGCTGCGACCACGCCGAGGTCACGCCCGACATCATGTGCCTCGGCAAGGCCCTGACCGGCGGATACATGACGATGGCCGCCACCCTGTGCACCGACCGCGTCGCGGAGGGCATCTCCTCCGGCGAGGCGGGCGTCCTGATGCACGGGCCGACGTACATGGCGAACCCGCTGGCCGCCGCCGTGGCGTCCGCGTCGATCGACCTGCTGCTGTCCCGCGACTGGCGGGACGAGGTCGACACCATCGAGGCGATCCTCACCAGCGAACTCGACGGTGCCGCCGAGTTCCCGGGGGTGGCGGACGTCCGCGTCCTCGGCGCGATCGGCGTCATCGAGGCGCGGGAGCCGGTGGACGTGGCGTCCGTCCAGGAGATCGCCATGGCGCACGGCGTCTGGCTGCGCCCGTTCGGCAAGCTCGTCTACACGATGCCGCCGTACGTCTGCACGGAGGACGAGGTCCTCCATATCGCCGCCGCCCTCCACGCCATCGCCGAATCCCTCTGACGCCCGCGCCCGGCGACCGGGCGGGCGCCCGCCCTCCGGTCCGGCGCACCGCCGACTGCGGCGTCCGGCCATTCGGCGGCTGCCCTGCCAGTCCGGTGGGTGCCCGGCGGCCGGGTGGTGCCCGGTGCGGTGGCGGGTCAGTGGAGGGCCGGGGCGGGGCTGCGGATGCGGGACGCGGCGGTGCGGTAGGCGAGCGCGCCGGCGGCGTAGGCGGCGATCACCGCGAGCAGGGTCGGGACGGCGCGGCCGTCCGCCGGGAGCCAGGTCGCGGCGGCCGCCGCCGCGGCGGCGAACGTCGCGTTGAACAGCATGTCGTAGACGGCGAACACCCGACCCCGGTAGCCGTCGTCGATGATCTCCTGCAGCGTCGTGTCGACGCACAGCTTCACGCCCTGCGACACGACGCCGAGCAGGAAGGCGCCGGCCGCCCAGGGACGCTCCGCGAACGGCGTTGCGAACAGGAGCAGGCTCAGCGCCGCCGCGGCGAGCAGCCACGCCGTCCACGCCTGCTTGCTGATCCGCCGCACCACCGCCGGGGTGATCAGCGCCGCCGCGAAGTACCCGGCGCCGGACACCCCGAGCATGAGCGCGAACTTCTCCAGCCCCCGGTCGGGGTCGTCCGCGAAGTGGTTGCGGCACAGCAGCAGCGTCATGATCAGGACGACGCCGTACAGGAACCGGTGGAACGAGATCGCGCCGAGCGCCAGCGCCGCCTGCGGCCGCCGGGTGAGGTGCCGCGCCCCGTCCGCGAGGCCGGACACGACGCCGCCCAGCGTGTCGCGGACACGCGACATGTCCGGCACGTCCGGCCCCAGCAGCCCCTTCGGCAGCGTCGTCGCGACCAGGCCCGCGAGCAGGTACAGGGACGCCGCCGTCACAAGGATCAGCGCCGTCCCCTCGTGCCCGGAGCCGAAGAGCAGGCGCAGCAGGTAGCCGGCGCCGCCGCCCGCGAACGCGATGATCGTCCCGGACGTGACCGTGAACGCGTTCGCCGTCACCAGCTGGTCGCGCCGCACGACATGCGGGAGCGCCGCCGACAGCGCCGCGAGGAAGAACCGGTTGACGCCCAGCACGACCAGGACGCCGAGGAAGAAGACCGTGCCGTCCTGCCCGGCGGCCACGAGCCCCGCGACGACGAGGACGAGCAGCGCCCGCAGCACCGGCGTCCAGACGAGGATCTGCCGGCGCCGCCACCGGTCGATGAACACCCCGGCGAACGGGCCGAGCACCGAGTACGGCAGCAGCGTCACCGCGAACGCCGCCGCGGCCTTGCCGGCCGTCGTCTGCCGCTCGGGCGAGAAGAACACGTAGCCGGCGAGCGCGACCTGGAACACGCCGTCGCTGAACTGCGAGGCGAGCCGCGTGCCGTACAGCCGCCGGAAATCCCGCCCGCGCAGGATCTCCCGCACCTGTCCCGCCTTCACGCGATCACCTTATGCGCCGTCAGCCGCCGCTCAGCCACAGCCGCGTGTAGTCGTAGCCCGCGGTGGTCGGCAGGTAGACGGCGCCGTGGACGCGGGACGAGTGGAAGAGCGTCTGCGCGCGGTCGAGGAGCGGCACGATCGCCGCGTCCTCCATGATCTTCTGGTCGGCCTGCTGCCAGTAGCCGGCCGCGCGCTCGGCGTCCGGCGCGGTGAGGGCCGCGTCGATCAGTGCGTTGACCTGCGGGTTGTCGTAGCCGCCGTAGTTGGTGGAGTTCTGCCCGTAGGTGCGGCCGTCGAACAGCGGCTGGATGATCGAGCGGCCGTTGTTGCCGTACCAGTCGGGCACCCAGCCGGGCGCGGCGATGTCCCACTCGCCGGCGCGGGCGCGGGCGGGCGTGCCGAGGGTGCCGGCGTAGAAGGAGCCGCCGGAGTCGGCGACGAGCTCGGTCTCGACGCCGCAGGCGTCCAGGTTCTCCGCGATGGACTGGGCGATGAGCTTGTGGACGCTGTTCGTCCGGTACGGGAACTTCAGCGTGAGCTTCGGCCGCCCCGCCCGCCCGAGCAGTTCGCGGCACTTGGCGGGATCGCCCGACTCGCCGGGCGTCGGGTAGAGGTCGGTCGCCGAGTATCCGGAGTTCCCCGGCGGGATCACCGTGTGCAGCGGCCGCGCCACCGACGGCCCGCCGACGATCTTGATGAGCGCGCTGCGGTCGATCGCGTACTCCAGCGCCTGCCGGACCTCCCGCTTCCCGAGCGCGCCGCCGTTGTTCGGGCTGCGCGTGTTGAACACCAGGTAGGGGCTGTTGTTCGGCGTCTCCCTGATCGCGAACCGGGGATCGTCGCGCAGCCGGGGGATCGCCGACGTCGGGACGGGCTGGTCCCATGCGAGGTCGGCGGTGCCCTGCTCGATCTGCTGCTGGACGGCCTCGGGCGAGTCCTGCCCGAGGGTGATCCGGATCTTCGCGACATGCTGCTCGCGGAGCGGGTCGCCGCCCGCCCGCCAGGCCGGGTTGCGGGAGAGCAGGTACGACAGCCCCGGGCGGTACTCGGTGATCTGGTAGGGGCCGTCGGAGATCGTGTGGCGGCGGAGTTCCGGGCCGTCCGGGACGTAGGCGTCGTACTCCTTCGGCGCGGCGGCGGTGTACGGCAGCGTCAGCAGGTTCAGGAAGTCGCTGGCGGGGCGGCGCAGCGTGAACACGAGCGTCCGGTCGTCCTTGGCGCGGACGCCCTCGATGTCGTGGTCGCGCTGGTAGGCGGCCATGGCCGCCGGGTCCTTGCCGTCGACCTCGCCGTAGCCGCGGCAGAACTCGTCCATCCCCTTCAGGGTGGAGATGAAGTAGCCCTTGCCGGCGGACGGCGCCGCCGGGTTGCACAGCCGCTCGAAGCCGCGGACGAAGTCCTGCGCGGTGACCGGCCGCGGCGGCGTGGTGTTCCACTGGACGCCCTCGCGCAGCCGCACCGTGTAGGTGCGCCGGTCCTTGCCGACGCCGCCGTTCTCGCGGGTCGGGATCCGCTCCGCCACGTCCGGCCGGACGGGGACCGTCTCCTGGAAGTCGTTGGACGCCCGCGTCCCGAACAGCGTCCGCGCGAACGTGCGCGCGAGACCGTACGCGCCGACGCTCGCCACCGCCGCCGGGTCGAGGTGCTCGACATCGGACGACCCGATGATCCGCAGCGTCCCGCCGTCGCGGCCCTCGCCCGACGCGGACGCGTCGTCACCTCCCCCCGCGCATCCCGCGAGGCCCACCATCAGCCCCGTCAGCCCCACCGTCACCTTGAACATCTGGCGTGCCGTCACGTTCCCACCTCGAACTCCGAACCTGGCGCGCAGTCACCGGCAGTGTCACAGTAGGGCCACAGAGTGACAAAGGGCCGGTACATCACCGTTTTCTCTCTAGAAGTAAGGACGCCCTGACAGTGGAAGTCCACTGTCAGGGCGTCCCTTGGAGACTTTGTGATCAGACTCTCAGCGAGCCAGGATCGAGCACCGGACGGGGGTCAGCGCTCGACCTCGCCGCGGATGAACTTCTCCACGGCCTCGTGCGCCTGGTCGTCGGTGTACTGCTCCGGGGGCGACTTCATGAAGTAGGAGGACGCCGACAGGATCGGGCCGCCGATGCCGCGGTCCTTGGCGATCTTCGCGGCGCGCACCGCGTCGATGATGACGCCGGCGGAGTTCGGGGAGTCCCAGACCTCGAGCTTGTACTCCAGGTTGAGGGGGGTGTCGCCGAAGGACTTGCCCTCCAGCCGGACGTAGGCCCACTTGCGGTCGTCCAGCCACGGCACGTGGTCGGACGGGCCGATGTGCACGTCGGCCTTCGCCATCTCGTGCGGGATCTGCGAGGTGACCGACTGCGTCTTGGAGATCTTCTTCGACTGGAGGCGCTTGCGCTCCAGCATGTTCATGAAGTCCATGTTGCCGCCGAAGTTGAGCTGGTACGTGCG
Source organism: Actinomadura chokoriensis (assembly GCF_039529475.1). Taxonomy (NCBI): domain Bacteria; kingdom Bacillati; phylum Actinomycetota; class Actinomycetes; order Streptosporangiales; family Thermomonosporaceae; genus Actinomadura; species Actinomadura chokoriensis. Next base: position 307,239 of record NZ_BAAAMW010000003.1, read on the forward strand.
CAGCAGCTCGACACCGCGGTCCTCGAAGAGGCGGGCCATGACGCGGTGCGTGATGGTCGCGCCGACCTGCGACTTGATGTCGTCGCCGACGATCGGGACGCCCGCGTCGGTGAACTTCTGGGCCCACTCGGGGTCGCTGGCGATGAACACCGGCAGCGCGTTCACGAACGCGACCTTGGCGTCGATCGCGCACTGGGCGTAGAAGCGGTCGGCCTCCTCCGAGCCCACCGGCAGGTACGACACCAGGACGTCGACCTCGGCGTCCTTCAGCACCTGCACGACGTCCACCGGCTCGGCGTCGGACTCCTCGACCATGTCGAGGTAGTACTGGCCGAGGCCGTCGAAGGTGTGGCCGCGCTGGACGGTCACGCCGGTCGGCGGGACGTCGGCGAACTTGATCGTGTTGTTCTCGCTGGCGTGGATGGCCTCGGACAGGTCCATCCCGACCTTCTTGGCGTCCACGTCGAACGCCGCGACGAACTCCACGTCGCCCACGTGGTACTCACCGAACTGCACGTGCATCAGGCCGGGGACTCGCGTGTCGAGGGCCGCGTCCTTGTAGAACTCGACACCTTGGACGAGTGAAGAGGCGCAGTTGCCCACACCCACGATGGCTACGCGCACCGAACCCATCCGGTTGCTCCTTCTCTCTTGCGGAACATGTGGTTTCACCCGCCCCCGAGGGCGCCGGGTCGCCGCTCAGCGGCCCTCGTCCCGAGGCATGTCCTGGTCAATTCGCTTAGCTGACAGTGCTTGCTGTTCCTGCTCGGCCCGCTCGCGCCCGATGAGCTCGTTGAGCCACCTGACCTCGCGCTCGACCGACTCCAGCCCGTGGTTCTGCAGCTCCAGGGTGTAGGAGTCGACCCGCTCGCGGGTCCGCGCCAATGCGGCCCGGACGCTCTCCAGCCGCTCCTCCAGCCGGCTGCGCCGGCCTTCGAGGATGCGCAGCCGGACGTCGGCGCGGGTGTGCGAGAAGAAGGCGAAGTGCACGCCGAACCCCTCGTCCTCCCACGCCGCCGGTCCGGCCTCGGTCAGGAGCCGCTGGAGGCGCTCCTTGCCGTCGGCGGTGAGCTTGTAAACGATCTTCGACCGGCGGCTCTGCAGGGCCAGGGGCGTGTTCTCCTCGGCCGAACGGTCCTCGATGATCATGCCGTCCGCGAGAAGCTGCTTCAGGCACGGATAGAGGGAGCCGTAGGAGAACGCCCGGAACATGCCCAGCAGGGCGTTGAGCCGCTTGCGCAGCTCGTAGCCGTGCATCGGGGCCTCGTGCAGCAGGCCGAGCACGGCGAGCTCCAGCACGCCCGCGCCCTTCCTGGCCGCCATCCGGTTCCCTCTTCCGCAGAAGCCGATGTCTCGATCTGATGTATCGAGTGAATGTATCGACTCGATACATCGACAAGATACGTACGGCGTCCCCTCATGGCAAGTGGACCGTCCAAACCCGGAAACACCGCGCGATCGAGCCGCGGCCGGGCGCCGCTTCGTACAGGACGGTGTGACCGCATCCAGCCGCGCCGCCGGCCCGCGCGAAGACGATCTTCAGCCGCGCGGGCGGGACGACCGCCGAGGTCGGACGCCGAATGCGGAGAATTCAGGGTGTATATGGCCGAAGTGTGCCAAAGTTGCGGCTGATACCACCCGGCCATGTCGAGCGTCCTCGGCCACGGGGCGCGGCGCCCCGGACGGCGGACGAACAAGGAGGAGCAACCCGGCCGTTTCCATCGGCGGGGGCGTTGACCGGCCCGGATGGTCTTTCGCGGTGCACGCGCTCCCCCCGCTCACCAGCCCGCACAGTACTCTTCGGACGGCGCACGAGTCGCAACAAGGGCCGGAGGGCCGCCCCAGGGCCCCTGGCAACCACCGTTGTCCCTGTTGATGAGGTCGCGTGAGTAATCCAAGCCAGCCCCGACCGGAACCCGGGTCGCACGGGCCGGGCGGGCAGCAGAACCCCCGTCCCGGCGACTCCGCACGCCCGGCCGACTCCGGCCTGCCCGGCGAGTCACAGAACTCTGGCGCCCAGGGGACACCGGACGCCGGTTTCATGGGGGGCCACGCGGTCCCGAGCGGCCCGGCCGCCCCACTGGGCGGCGCAGCACCGACGGCACCGACTCCCGCGATCCCCGCGGGCCCCGCCTCCCCCGGCCGCCACGCGACGGGCCCGGAGGGGCCCAGCGCCTGGAGCGGCCCCGGCGGATCGAGCTGGTCGGCCCCGTCGGGCGCCGGCGGAAACGCCGCGCCGGGCTCCCCCTTCACGCCCGGCGGCGGACAGTTCACGCCGGGCGCCTCCGACTCCTGGACTCCCGGCGGACAGGCCCCGTCCAGCAGCCCGGCCGCGTCCGGCGGGCAGCCCGTGCCCGGCGCGCATGCGCCGCAGGGCGGACAAGGCCCGCTCGGCGGGCAAGCCTCTCCAGGAGCCGGCCCCGGCGGTCAGGACGCACTGAGCGGATTCCCCGGAACCGGCGGGCAAGGCCCGTTGAACGGTCCCGCCGGGAGCGGTGGGCAAGGTGTTCCTGGTGCCGCCCATGGCGGGCAAGGCGCGCTGGGCGGCCCTGCCGGACCCGGTGGGCAGGCCGCCCCGGGAGCTGGGTTCGGCGGTCAGGATGCGCTGAGCGGGTTTTCCGGAACCGGCGGGCAAGGTCCGTTGAGCGGTCCTGCCGGGGGCGGTGGGCAAGGTGCTTCTGGTGCCGCCCATGGCGGGCAGGGTGCGCTGGGTGGCCCTGTTGGTAATGGTGGTCCGGGCTCGCATGGCATGGCCGGTGGCTTTGGCGGTTCTGGTGGGCAGGGCGCGGTCGGTGGACCCGGTGGATCCGGCGTCGGTGGCGGGCAAGGTGTTCCCGGGGCGTCGGGGCCTGGTGGTGCGGTCGTTCCCAGTGGGAGGGGGGCGCCCGGTGGGCCTGGGGGCGGTTTCGGGCCCGGAGGGCCGAACGCGTCTGGAATGGGCGGGATGCCCGGCGGGCCCGGTGGGCCTCGGGCGTTGAACGGGCCGGGGGTTCCTGGCGGGCCGGGCATGGGCGGTGCGCCCGGTGCGGGCGGGATGGGCAGGCCCGGACCCGGCATGGCCGGTCCTGGGATGGCCGGTGCCGGGATGGCCGGTGCCGCCGCCGGATTCGGGGCGGCCGGTGTGCCCGGGGCCGTGCCCAAGCCGGGGGTGCGGGCGAAGCTCAGCGAGCTCGGCAGGGCCGGGCAGGAGCTCGGGTCGAAGGTGACCTCGAAGTTCCAGAACAAAGGCGTGCGGGTGGCGAACCGGACCGGTGGGCCCGGCGGGCCCGCGGGACCCGGTGGGCCGGGCGGTCCCGGTGGGCCGGGCGGCCCCGGCGGTCCCGGTGGACCTGGTGGGCCTGGACGGCGGGGGGCGCCGGTGCCGCCGCAGAAGAAGGGGATGCTCGGGCACCTGCGGTCCCGGGAGACCGGCTGGCGGCGGTTCATCCCGTCCTGGAAGGTGGTGGCCGGCGTCTCCGGGCTCGGCATCGCCGCGTTCGTCACGCTGATCTGGGTCGCCTACACCAACACGCCGACCCCGGCGGAGCCGACCGTCGCTGGCGTCGAGGACCAGGCGTCGATCTTCTACTACACCGACGGCACCGAGATCGGGCGGATCGGCAAGAAGCGGCAGAGCGTCGAGCTGAAGCAGATCCCGCCGTTCGTCCAGGACGCGGTCCTGGCGGCGGAGAACCGCAGCTTCCGCACCGACCCGGGCTTCTCGATCAAGGGCACGACGCGCGCCGTGTGGGACAACCTGACCGGCGGGTCCGGCGGCGGCTCCACGATCACGCAGCAGCTCGCGAAGAACTACTACTCCGACCCGACCAACCGGACGCTGGACCGGAAGTTCAAAGAGCTGTTCATCTCGGTGAAGCTGGAGGACAAGTACTCCAAGGACGAGATCCTCAAGCTCTACCTGAACACGATCTACCTCGGCCGCGACACGTACGGGATCCAGGCGGCGTCGCGCGAGTACTTCGGCAAGAACGTCTGGCAGCTGAAGCCCGACGAGGCGGCCGTCCTCGGCGGCATCATCCAGAACCCGAACCGGGACGCGGGCGACGAGAAGAACAAGGCGTGGGTGACCGCGCGCTACCAGTACACGCTCCGGGGCATGGTCTCCATGGGCAAGCTGAGCCAGGCGGACGCCGACAAGTACATGCAGCGGCTGCCCAAGATCAGCAAGCCGGGCAGCGACAAGCAGCTGTACGGCGGCCAGCGCGGCTACATGCTGACGCGCGCGATGGAGGAGCTGCGCCGGCAGGGCATCGACCGCAAGGAGCTGACGACCGAGGGCCTGCGCGTCTACACGACGTTCGACCGCAAGCGGATGGCGATGGCCAAGCGGGCCGCGGAGAAGACCGTCCCGCAGGTGAACCCGAAGAAGCTCGCGAAGAAGAAGATCCGCGTCGGGCTCGTGTCGGTGAACTCGGCGAACGGCGAGGTCGTGGCGTTCTACGGCGGGCCGGACTACCTGGACCAGTCGTTCAACAACGTGTGGCAGGGCTCGGCGCAGGCCGGGTCGGCGATGAAGCCGTACGTGCTGGCGACGGCGCTGAAGCAGAACTACAGCCTGAAGAGCATGGTCGAGGGGCGGTCGAAGACGCCGATCGGCCCGGACGGCAGCGTGGTGTCCAAGGACGACCCGAGGGCCACGATCGTCCCGAACAGCCATGACGTCGGCCCGGCGATCAACCTGATCACGGCGACGCAGGACTCGGTGAACACCGCGTTCATCCAGCTGATGGGCAAGGTCGGCATCGAGGAAGTGATCAAGACCGAGACGGACGCCGGCATCGCGCCCGACCTGCTCGAACCGCACAAGTGCTGCCTGAACCTCGCGCTGGGCGTCAACAACATCCGCCCGGTCGAGCAGGCGGCGGGCTACGCGGTGTTCGCGAGCGGCGGCGTGTACCACCAGCCGCACGTGATCCGCGTCGTCCGGTACAGCGACAACAAGCGGGTCCGGCTCAAGCCGAAGGTCGAGACGCACCGGGTCTTCAGCCCGAAGGTCGCGGCGGACGCCACCTATGCGATGCAGCAGGTCATCAAGGCCGGTACCGCGACGGCGGCGGCGCTGCCGGACGGACGCCAGGCCGCCGGCAAGACCGGTACCACCGACCGGAACGTCTCGTCGTGGTTCGTCGGGTACGTCCCGCAGATCTCGACCGCGGTGACGATCTACAACGACGCGACCGGCCCGGACGGGAAGAAGAAGTCGGTCATCCTGCCGGGGGTCGGCCAGGTCGAGGGCGGGACGATCCCCGCCCGCATCTGGCGGTCCTACATGTCGAACGCGCTGCAGGGCATCGACGCGAAGGCGTTCCCGCCGCCCGCGTGGGGCGGGATCGTGCAGAAGTGGGCGAAGCCGCCGGAGAAGAAGAAGGACGACCGCAGGCCGCCGTGGTGCAACAACCCGATCGGCCAGCACGACCCCCGCTGCCAGGGCGGCGGCGGTGAGACCGGCGACCTCCCGCCGTGCCCGGGGCCGTTCTCCAACGGCGGCTGCGACCCGAACAAGCCGCCGAGCAACCCGCCGCCCGACTGGTGGTGCCAGATCCACCGCGGGGACCAGGCCTGCCGCGGACGCCGCGGAGGGCGGGGCTTCGAGACCGAGTCGCGGAGCCTGTCGCCACTGCTGCCGTTGGCGAGGCCCCCGGAATGACCTCCGCGACCAGCGCCGGCCCGGTCGGCGCGCCGAACCGGCGGTCCGACCGGCGGACCGCCGCCGCCACCCGTACCGTCCATGTGCCACCCGGGGGTGTGACATGAAGCATGTTCGCGAGTATCCGCATGCCAGCGGTACCGTTCGCGCGGTCCCGCCCGGCCGGAGGAAGGGCAGCCCCGCCTCATCGGCCTCCCCTGCCACGGGCGCGCAGTACGCTCGGACGACGCATAGCCGTCCCCCAGTTGATGAGGCCGCGTGAGTAACCGATACGGACCGGACTACGGAGAGAGTGCTGGCCGCCGGGGCTCCCCCCGCCCCGGCTCCGCGGGCATGCCGTCCGGCGGGCAGCGCGGCGGGCCGTCCTCCGGCTCGCCGCCTACCGGCCGGGCGGCGCGTCCCGGCTGCTGGGCCGGCGGACGGGCCGGAGGGCCCGCGCGGATGGGCGGCGCCGGCGGCGGACGCCGCCGCGGCGCCCCGACGGCATCCCGATCGGGCCCGTCCGGGCCGCCGCCGCGGCGCGGCCAGGGCGGGCAGGGCGGTCCCGGTGTTCCGGGCGGTCCAGGCGGACCGGGCGGGCGTCCCCCCGGCCCCGGAGGCCCGGGTGGCCCCGGCGGGCGCGGTCCGGGCGGCCGCGGTCCGGGCGGTCCCGGTGGCGGGGACGACTTCTGGGGCGGCGCCGAAGGGCGCGGCCGCCGCGAGAAGCGTTCCGACGACCCCGACAAGAAGACCGGCTGGCGGCGGTACGTCCCGTCCTGGAAGATCACGGTCGCGGCCGTCAGCGTGCTGATCCTCGGCATGGCGGTGCTCGTCGTCGTCGCCTACGCCAACACCCCGCTGCCGACGAAGAAGCAGCAGGACGCGCTCCGGCAGGAGTCGGTGATCACCTACGCGGACGGGTCGACCCTCGCCCGGATCGGCACCCACCGCGAGGACATAGCACTCAAGGACGTCCCGCAGTTCGTCCAGAACGCGGTGCTCGCCGCGGAGGACCGCAACTTCTGGACCGAGCCGGGCATCTCGCCGACCGGCATCGCCGGCGCGATCTTCCGCGCCGCGACCGGCGGCGAGGTCGCGGGCGCGTCGACGATCACCCAGCAGCTGGCCCGCAACTACTGGGCCAACCTCAGCCAGGACCGCACGGTCAGCCGCAAGTTCAAGGAAATCCTCATCTCCATCCGCATGGGCAAGGAGATGGACAAGAAGAAGATCCTTGAGCTGTACCTCAACACCGTCCCGTTCGGACGGCGGTCCTACGGCATCCAGGCGGCGTCCCGCGCCTACTTCCACAAGCCCGTCACCGAGATCAACGAGTCGCAGGCGGCGATGCTCGCCGCGATGATCCAGCGGCCGAACTACTTCGCCACCTACGGCCCGGCGTCCAACCCGGCCAAGCAGGCGCTGATCAACCGCTGGAACTACGTCCTGGACGGCATGGTCGAGAAGGGCTGGCTCGACCAGACCAAGCGCGGGTCGGCGAAGTTCCCGCAGACGCAGAAGAACTGGAGCGACGCCCCCGACGACCCGAACACCGGCTACCTGCAGGACCGCGTGCTCCGGGAGCTGAAGGGCCTCGGCATCGACGAGTCACAGCTGGAGACCGGCGGGTTGAAGATCACGACGACCTTCGACAAGGGGCTCCAGTCCTACACCAACAAGCTCGTCAAGCAGATGCGCAAGGAGAAGGGCCTCAAGTCCGACATCAAGTTCGGGCTCGCCGCCATCGACAACAGGACGGGCGGGGTGGTGGCCGCCTACGGCGGCGCGGACTACCGCAAGCAGCAGTTCGACAACTCGTTCCAGGGCAACGTGCAGCCCGGTTCGTCGTTCAAGCCGATCGTGCTGGCCACCGCGCTCGACCAGGGCATCAGCCTGAAGACGACGATGGACGGCCGCTACAAGCGGACGATCAACGGTGCGACGTTCACCAACGACAGCACGTCCGAGAACGGCGTCTACAACCTGAAGCAGATGACGGCGATGTCCATCAACACGGCGTACGTCGAGCTGGGGCAGAAGGTCCAGCTGACCAACGTCATCGACATGGCCAAGAAGATGGGCATCCCCAAGGAGACCGAGAACCTCAACCCGACCTACACCTCGCTGCCGCTCGGTGTCATCGACGCCAGCCCGGTCACGATGGCGTCGGTCTACTCGACGTTCGCGGCCGGCGGCAAGCACCGCCAGGCGCACGTGATCGCCAAGATCACCGACGCCCGGGGCAACCCGGTCATGAACAACGAGCACAAGTCGCTGGAGAAGCTGCCCTGGCAGAGTCCGACCACGGCCTTCTCCGAAGGCGTGGCGGCGGACGCCACCGACGCGATGCGGGCGGTCGTCACGTCCGGTACCGGTAAGGGCGCGAGCCTCGGCACCCGTCCGGTCGCCGGCAAGACCGGTACCACGGACGAGAACAAGTCCGCCTGGTTCGTCGGCTACACGCCGCAGCTGTCGACGGCGTCGGCGATGTGGCGGGAGGACAAGGCGGGCAACCGCAAGTCGCTGATCGGCGTCGGCGGATACAACCAGGTCTACGGTGGTACGGTCCCGGCCGAGCTGTTCAAGCGCTTCATGCTGAAGGCGCTGGAGGGCAAGGAGATCAGCCAGTTCCCGCCGGCGGTCAACGGCGGGCAGGTCGCCCCGTGGGCCAAGGCGAAGCCGGAGCCGAGCCCGTCCACCACGCCGAGCCCGTCGACGTCGCCGAGCTGCCGCCCGGGGCAGCAGAACCCGCAGCGGCCGGGCTGCACGCCGACGACCCCGACGACGCCGCCCTCGCCGTCGCCGCCGACGGGGGAGGGCCAGCCCTGCAACGAGATCAACATGCCGATCGGCTGCAACCCGAACCTTCCGCCGGAAGGGGACAAGAGCTGGTGGTGCGCGAAGCCCGAGCACCGCAACGACCCCGCCTGCCGGAACGAGGAGCCCGGGGGCCAGAACCAGGGCGCCTAGCGGAACGCGCACGGTGAAGGACGGCCCGGAGCCCGTGGCGGCTCCGGGCCGTTCCCGTGCGGCCGTCGCGGCGCCCTGTGATCGCGGAGTGCCCTGTGATCGCGGAGTGCCGCGGGACGAATAGTCTTGCTGTCCATGTCGTCGTCTTCTGAGAGGGTCGCGATGTCCGCCGGCAGCGACACGGCGGACCGTCCCGGCCGGCTGATGCGGCTCGCACCGGTGCTGACGGGGCTCACCGCGCTGGTGTGCCTGCTCGGCTGGCTGCAGAAGCAGCCGTGCGCGTCGGTGCGGTTCGACTTCCTCAAGACGACGGCGAACGCCTGCTACACCGACATCTACCCGCTCTACTACGTGCGCGGGCTGAGCGACGGCAAGATCCCCTACTTCGACTCGCTCCCCGGATCCGACATCCACTACGTCGAGTACCCGGTGCTCAGCGGCGGGTTCATGCAGCTCGTCGCGTGGCTCGTCCAGCCGTTCGGGGTGGACGCGCGCGGGATCGCGTTCTACAACGTGACCGCGCTGATCCTCGCCGTCCTCGCGGTCGTGGCCGTCCTCGCCGCGGCGTACGCGGCGGGACGGCGCTCGCTGCGCGTCGGGCTGATGGTGGCCCTGTCCCCCGCGCTGCTGCTCACCGCCTACATCAACTGGGACCTGCTCGCGGTCGCGCTGTCCGCGCTGGCGGTCGCCGCGTGGTCGGCGCGCCGCCCGGCGCTCGCGGGCGCGCTGCTCGGGCTGGCGATCGCCGCGAAGTTCTACCCGCTGCTGTTCCTCGGCCCGCTGGTGCTGCTGTGCGTCCGCGCCGGGCAGTGGCGCGCGATGGGACGGCTGCTCGCCGGCACGGCCGGGGCCTGGCTGGCCGTGAACCTGCCCGTGATGGTCTTCGCGTGGGACGGCTGGAAGGAGTTCTACACCTTCAGCCAGCAGCGCGGCATCGACTGGGGCTCGATCTTCTTCGTCCTGCAGGACCACGGGCTGAAGGAACCGGCGACCGACACCGGCCTGCTCAACATGCTCGGCACCGGGACGTTCCTCGTCCTCGCCGCCGGCATCGCCGTCCTCGCGCTCGCCGCGCCGCGCCGGCCGCGCCTCGCGCAGCTGCTGTTCCTGGTGCTGGTCGCGTTCATGCTGCCGAACAAGGTCTGGTCGCCGCAGTACGTGCTGTGGCTGCTGCCGCTCGCGGTGATGGCCCGGCCGAAGCTGCCCGCGTTCGTCGCGTGGCAGCTCGGGGAGATCGTCTACTTCTTCGGGATCTGGTGGTTCCTGCTGTCGGTGTCCGGCCAGACCCCGGGGCAGGACCTGTCCGGCACGGTGTCGGCGGTGCTGAGCTTCGACGCGCCGGAGGGCGGCATCAGCCAGGACGTCTACTCGCTGGCCCTGCTCGCCCGGTTCGTGACCGTGCTGCTGCTGGCGGTGCTGGTGGTGCGTGACATCGTGCGGCCGTCCGCGGACATCGTCCGCTCGGACGGCGAGGACGATCCGGCGGGCGGCTTCCTCGACGGCGCGGCCGACGTGATCTCGCTGGGACGCTGGCGCGGCGCGCGCCGCGCCGGCGTCCCGGCACCGTCCTGATCGCGTCGGTCCTAGTCGCGCAGGGCCTCGGCGAACCACTCGAACGACGGGGTCATCGCGGGCCAGACCGGCCAGCCGTTGATGATGGCGATCAGCTGCCAGTAGCGCTCCGCGCGTCGGTCGGTGCCGATCTCCGTCCGCCTCCGCAGCTCGCGCCTGAACTCGGCGCCGTCCGTCGTGCCGAAGGCGGCCGCGTAGGCGGCCACCAGCTCGTCGACGATGGGGCGGGCCGCGTCCGAGCCGGGCTCGATCCCGTCCGCGATCGCCGCCGCGACCTTCTCGCCGGTGAGCCGGCCGAGCTCCGCGGGGTCCTCGGGGTAGGTGCCCTTCTCGATGTCGGCGGCCTGGTGCTCGGCCATCCGCCGCACCGACGCCCGGAAGTCGGGGTCGCCGACCAGCTCGGCCAGCTCCACCCAGGCGTCGACCTGCTCGGGCTCGGGGTCGTCGGGCAGCTGCGGCAGCGCGGACCGCATCTTCGCCTCGAAGTCGGGGCTCAGGTCGAGTCCGGCGAACGACGCGTCGATGAAGTCGGTGATGATCCGCCGGCGCTCCTCGTCGGACAGCCGGGCGAGCTTGTGCATGAGTTCGATCTCCTCGGGGTCGGATCCGCGTTTCGCCACCGCCCGCAGCACGGCCCGGCGCAGCCTGAGCGTCCGGATCTGCACGTCCAGCGCCTCCGCGTGCGCCGCCGCGACGTCCCCGACGGCGATCTCGCGGGCCAGGACCCGCTGGATCGTGCCGAGGTCGACGCCGAGGTCGCGCAGGGTCCGGACGAGATCGAGGCGCGCTGCGGCGTCCGCGTCGTACAGCCGGTACCCGGCTTCGGTGCGGCAGGTGGGCGGCACGACACCCTCGTCGGAGTAGAACCGGATCGTCCGCACCGGAAGCCCGGTGCGCCGGGCCAGCTCCCCGATCGTGAACAAGGTGTCGCCGTCCATGCCCCTCACCCTGCGCCCTCCACCCGCTGGAGACTCAACCCCGCATTCGATCCCCACGCTCCCACGGGATCGTCCGTGGCCGGAATCTGCCCGTATTGGGGGATTTTGTGGCGACTGTCCGGGAAGTGATCGCTGCGGGCGGGGAGATGCCGGCCCCTCCGCGGACCGGGGAAACCGATCGCGGGGACGCGGGAAACTGCCGGGAGAGGACGTGGACGCGAACCAAGCACTGAACGAGCTGCTCGCGGGACGGCTGAAGCCGGGCGTCTACCAGTGGCGGACGCCTCCGGTGCCGGGCGCGGTCGGCGACACGGGCTGGACGCGGCGGGCGGAGGAGGCCGGATGGCGCGGCTTCCACCTCGACGGCCGCCGCGCCCGCGGCAAGGACGCGTTCCTGCGGCTGTGCGCCGACGTCTTCGAGATGCCGGCGCTCGCGGACGGCGGCTGGGACGACTTCGCCGACTACCTGCGCGACCTGTCGTGGGCGCCCGCGAAGAACGGCTACGTGGTGCTGTACGAGTCGTGGGCCGAACTGGCCGACACCGACCAGAAGGCGCTGCGGGTCGTCCTCGGCGTGTTCGGGGACGCGGTCAAGGCCTGGCGGGACACCCCTACCCCCATGGTCGTGCTGATGGCCGGCGTCGGGGCGGAGGTGGCGGGCGTCCCCCGGCTCGTCTGAACGGTCGGTGGGCGACGGTCGGGACGCGACGGTCAGTAGGTGCTGCCGCTGCTCGCCGCGAACATCGCGATGCCGAGGATGTAGAAGATCCAGACGATCAGCCAGCCCGCGCTCACCAGGTAGCCGAGGATCAGGCCGGTGACGGCCATGCCGTGGCCGCCCTCGCCGGTCCGCTTGATCTGGCTCAGCGAGACGTGCCCGAAGATGATCGCCAGGATGGACGTGACACCGCAGGCGAAGAAACCGATGAGCCCGCACACCAGCGACGCGGTCGCCATCCCGTTCGTCGGCGGGGCGACCGGCACCGAAGCCCCGTAGTAGTGGTGCTGCACGGCCGGGGGCTGCGAGTACGACTGGGCGTAGGGGTCCTGCTGGCCGTAGCCGTAGGGGTCGTAAGGGGGCTGTGCCATGTGCTTCCCGATCGGTTCGCGCGCCCGCCGCCGGAGAGAACGCGCGTGCGCTGGGGGCTGGGTTCCGGATTATGCCAGTGTGACGTGACCTTCGGATTTTGTCGTCAGGCCGGGTCTAGGGGGTTAGATGTCGCGCACACCCTGCGGGTTCCAGTGACGCCCCCGACTTTCCCCGGTCAGAGCTTCGAGCGCAACCAGGAGATGTCGTCGGCCTGCCCCGCCGCCGGCGTCTCCACCACCACGGGGGCGCCCGCGGCCCGCACCACGCCGAGGATCAGCTCCGGGTCGATCTCGCCGTTGCCCAGGTTGGCGTGCCGGTCGGCGCCCGACCCGAACGCGTCGCGGCTGTCGTTGCAGTGCACCAGGTCGATGCGGCCGGTTATGGCCTTGATCCGGTCGACGGCGTCGACGAGCTCCTCCCCCGCCGCGTGCGCGTGGCAGGTGTCGAGGCAGAAACCGAGCTTGGAGTCCAGCCCGGGGACGCCGGACAGCACCTCCCACAGCCGGGCGATCCGGTCGAACGTGCGCGCCATGGCGTTCCCGCCGCCCGCGGTGTTCTCGATGTAGACCGGAATCGGACACTCGATCCGCTCGAACACCTTGCGCCAGTTCTCGAAGCCGGCCTCGGGGTCGTCGTCCTTCAGCACGTGCCCGCCGTGGACGATCAGCGCCCTGGCCCCGATCGACGCGGCCGCCTCCAACTGCTGGGCGAGGTTCTTGCGGCTCGGGATGCGGATCCGGTTGTTGGACGTCGCCACGTTGATCGTGTACGGCGCGTGGATGAAGACGTCCACCCCGGAGCCCGCCAGCGCCTCGACGCCCTCCGGCAGGACGGGCTTCTTCCAGCCCTGCGGGTCGCCCAGGAAGAACTGGACGACGTCCGCCCCGACCGCGCGGGCGTTGTCGAGCGGATTGTGCTGGTCGACGTGGGCTCCGATGCGCATGCCCACGAGCCTATCCGCGCCCTACGACACCCGGCACGCCGCGCCGCGGCCGGAGCGGGCGGGGAACGTGACCGCGCCCGGGGTCTCGGGGGCGGCGCGGCGGGAGGTGACGGGGGTCAGATCGAGAAGCCTCCGTTGCTGAGCGCGAAGCCGGCGCCGATGAACGAGGCGACCATGCCGATCACGTTCAGCCAGCGCTCGTTGGTCGTCGCGGAGATCATCTGCGAGTACAGCGCGAGGGGCAGGCCGATCACGCCGAGCACGGCGCCGGGGAGGTGGGTCGCCGGGATCCAGCCCAGGATCAGGGCGGCGATCCCGATGGTGATGGCGGCCACGGCCAGCACGTCCTGCAGCCGATGGGACTCCTGCGCGGCCTCGGTGCGCTCGGTGCGGGCGGGCGCCCGCCTCGCGCCGGTTGCCTGCTGCGGCATCGGGAACCTCCTCAGGTCATGGCTCCCGCGTTTGGGGCGCATGGTGAACGCGGGACCGGTCGGACCATGCCCGTAAAGGGATTCCCTGCCGGAGCGGAGATCAACCGGCGCGGGCGGGCGGAAAATGTCGGCGGCACCCGGTACTGTCGAACATGGATTCGAGAACACCGGCTCGGTCCGGCCCCCGAGGGGAAGCGGGGGAGAGCAGGAGGTGCACACCGTGGTGACGAAAGCGGAGTTGGGGCTCATCGGGGACGCCGAGCTCGTGGAGGAGCTGTCCCTGCTGACGACCCAGACCGCCCGAATGCGCGCCCGCATGGCCGACATCATGGCGGAGCTGGAACGCCGCCGCTGCAGCAAGACGGCCGGCCATGCGCGGGCACGCCGCTGACGTCCGCCGTCCGCGGAAGGCGTCCGCCGGCGCGGTGCGCCCGGCACGGCCGGCGCCCCGCACCGCGAACCGGCCCGTACGCTGCCGACTGTTGGTAGCCTGTACCGGTCTCGTGGCAGGTGCGCCCGGCGATCCGGGTCCGGCGCCGCCGCGAGGGACGCAACAGCCCTCCTGTCACGGAGAGACCGTGACCGCCTGAGTCCAGAGGAGGTAGGGACACAGCATGCGTCGTTACGAACTCATGACCATCCTCGACCCCGCCATCGACGAGCGCACCGCGAACGCGGCGCTCGACCCGTTTCTGAAGGTCGTCCGGGACGGCGGCGGCACCGTGGAGAAGGTCGACGTCTGGGGCCGCAAGCGCCTGGCGTACGAGATCCAGAAGAAGTCCGAAGGCATCTACGCGGTGATCGACCTGTCGGCCGAGCCTGCCACGGTCAAGGAGCTCGACCGGCAGCTCAACCTGAGCGAGTCGATCCTGCGTACCAAGGTCATCCGCCCCGAGGTCCACTGAGCCCGGGCTCAGCCCTCTAAGCAGCCGGAGCGAGCCCCATGGCAGGCGACACCGTAATCACGATCGTCGGGAACCTCGTCGAGGACCCGAATCTCCGCTTCACCCCCAGCGGCCAGGCGGTCGCGTCCTTCCGCATCGCCTCGACCCCGCGGTTCTTCGACCGCCAGTCGGGCGACTGGAAGGACGGCGAGGCGCTGTTCCTGACCTGCAACGTCTGGCGGCAGGCCGCCGAGAACGTGGCCGAGACCCTGCAGCGCGGCATGCGGGTCATCGTCCAGGGACGCCTCAAGCAGCGGTCGTACGAGACCCGCGAGGGTGAGAAGCGCACCGTCTTCGAGATCGAGGTCGACGAGGTCGGCCCGTCGCTGCGCAGCGCCACCGCGAAGGTCAACAAGACCCAGCGGCAGGGCGGTGGCGGCGGCTTCGGCGGCGGTGGCGGCCAGGGCGGCGGCGGTTTCGGTGGCGGCGGCCAGGACGGCGGCTTCGGCGGCGGAGGCGGCGGCGGCCAGCAGGGCGGCGGCGGCTTCGGCGGCGGCCAGCAGGGCGGCGCCCCCGCCGACCCGTGGGCCACCGGCGGCGGTGGCGGCGGATACTCCGACGACCCGCCGTTCTAGTCGCGCCGCTCCGGAACGACCACCGCTCCGGCACGACCACGGCACCATCCAGTACACGTCCATTCCCGCGTGAGCGGGGCTCTCCCAAAGGAGCACCACGATGGCGAAGCCACCTCCCCGCAAGCCGAAGAAGAAGGTTTGCGTTTTCTGCCAGGAGAAGATCTCCTACGTCGACTACAAGGACACGGGCCTGCTGCGGAAGTTCATCTCCGACCGCGGCAAGATCCGTGCCCGGCGGGTGACCGGCAACTGCACCCAGCACCAGCGGGACGTCGCCACGGCGATCAAGAACGCCCGCGAGATGGCGCTGCTGCCGTACACCAGCACCGCGCGCTGAGGCAGGGGGTTATAGATCATGAAGCTCATCCTGACCCAGCAGGTCTCCGGGCTCGGCGAGCCCGGTGACGTCATCGAGGTCCGCGACGGCTACGGCCGCAACTACCTCGTCCCCCGCGGGTTCGCGATCCAGTGGACCCGGGGCGCCGAGAAGCAGATCGACTCCATCAAGAAGGCGCGTTCGGCCCGCGAGATCGCGACCGTCGAGCACGCCAAGGAGGTCGCCGACCAGCTCGGCGGGCTGCGCGTCACGCTGCGCACCCGGACCGGCAGCAACGGCCGCCTGTTCGGCGCCGTGACCGCCGCCGACATCGCCGAGGCCGTCAAGGCCGCCGACGGTCCCGACCTGGACCGCCGCCGCATCGAGATCGGCAACCCGATCAAGACGGTCGGCACCCACCGGGTCAGCGTCCGCCTGCACAGCGACGTCAACGCCACGATCGACGTCAACGTCGTCGAGGCCTGACGCTCAACGCGGCACCGAACGGCCCCCGTCCTCTCTTGGGCGGGGGCCGTTCCATGTCCGCGAACTCCGGGAGTGTCCCGCCGGTGCCCGTGCTCGGCGCCGGTGGCGACTCGTCCTCGCGACCAGCACCGTCCCGGTCATCTCCTGCGGCCGAACCGCCCACTCGGCTGTGCGCAGGGCGGGGGAGGCGGCTTTGGATTCCCTAATGACTTGCACAAGGGCGGGGTGGCGGCTGTCCAAAACCGGGGGGCGCGTGCTGGGTTTCATGTGAAACGTCCCTGAACCGCCCTGTGTTTGGGGGATCGGCAGAGCGGCCATTACGTTCCGTGATCAGTCGATCGCCGGAACGAGGGGGGACGGTGTTGATCGCGCATTCGGGGGACGGCGCGGACGACCGGGAGCGTGCCGGCCGGCCGGTGACGCGCCGGGCGATCATCGGCGGGGTGGCCGGGGCCGGCCTGCTGGAGATGCTGTCCATGGCGTCGCCCCTCCAGAATGAGGCCATGGCGGACGAGTCGGCCGCGGGCCGCACCCTGTTCACGGCGGAGGCCCCGCACATCTACACGCGCGCCCAGTGGAAGGCGCGGCCGCCCAGGCGGCCTGCCAAGGTCCTCAACCGGGCACCGGACCACATCATCGTCCACCACACCGCGACGGCGAACTCCAGCGACCGGTCCCTGTCCCATGCGTTCGCCCTGTCGCGGAGCATCCAGAACATCCACATGAACAAGAACGGCTGGGACGACACCGGCCAGCAGCTCACCATCAGCCGCGGCGGCATCGTGATGGAGGGGCGCAACCGCAGCCTGAAGGCGATCCGGGCCGGCGACCTGGCGGTGGGGGCGCAGGTCCTGCACAACAACGACCACACGATCGGCATCGAGAACGAGGGGACGTACACGTCCCGGGCCGTACCCGGGAGGCTGTGGAAGTCGCTGCTGGAAGTGTGCGTGTGGCTGTGCCAGGAGTACGGCCTCGACCCGTCCGAGGCCATCGTCGGGCACCGCGACTACAACAAGACGTCGTGCCCGGGAGACAGGCTCTACGCCCGGTTGCCCGAGCTGCGCCGGGCGGTCGCCGCGCGTCTGGAGGGCTCCCCGAGTTCGAGCGGCGCCACCACGGACCCGGGCCTGTCGCTGTTCCCGTCCCTCGACGACCTGACCTGACCCGGGGTCGACGGGATCAGGTGTCCGGGGTCGTGTAGCGGGTCCGGCGGCGGGCGATCTCGGGGTCGATGCCCTCGATCAGGGACCAGATGCCCGCCACCCGTTCCACGAGGGTCTCCGGAGGCAGCCCGGCCAGGCCCTCGGCCGCCAGGTCGTCGATCGCCTGCGTCAGCCGGGCCATCCGCTCGCCGTGTGTGGAACACATGTTCGAATAGTAGCGGGTGGGGCGGCCGGTGCGGGTGCGGTTTCGCCGAATCGGGCTAGCGGACGGCGCCGGTGACGAGCCAGCGGTCGCCGCGGGCGCGCAGGCCGAGGGTGATCCCGCGGGTCAGCATCCACAGGCCGATCGCGGACCAGAGCCCGATGAGGCCGGCGTCCGCCCGGTACAGGCCGATCGCGGCCGGCAGGAAGACGACGGTCGCGACGAGCGTCGTCACGGCGAGGTAGGCGCCGTCTCCGGCGCCGATCAGGATGCCGTCCAGGACGAACACGACGCCCGCGAGGGGTTGCAGCAGCGCGACGAGGAGCAGGGAGGCGAGCAGGAGGTCCCGGACGTCGCCGTCCGCGGTGAACAGGGCCGGCAACCAGGGGCGCACGGCGAGGATGCCCAGCCCGAACACGATGCCGCAGCCGATGCCCCACCACACCATCCGGCGCGTGACGGCGCGCGTGCCCGTGATGTCGGACGCGCCCAGGTAGCGGCCGGTGATCGCCTGCCCGGCGATCGCGATGGCGTCGAGCGCGAACGCCAGCAGCGTCCACACCTGGAAGCCGACCTGGTAGGCGGCGATCTCCGCGTCCCCCATGCGGGCGGCGATGGACGTCCCGACGATGAGGACGATGCGGAGCGCCGCCGTCCGGACGAGGAGGCCGAAGCCCGCCTTGGCCGACGTCCGCAACCCGTCCAGATCGGGGCGGACCGAGGCCCCGTGTCGGCGCGCCGCGCGCAGGACGACGGCCGCGTAGACGGCCGCGCTTCCCGTCTGGGCGATCACGGTGCCCCAGGCCGAACCCGCGATCCCCCAGTTCAGGACGATCACGAACACCGCGGTGAGCAGCAGGTTCGCCGAGAACCCGCCGACGGCGACGAGGAGCGGCGTGCGCGTGTCCTGCAGGCCGCGCAGGACGCCGGTGCCGGCGAGCACGAGCAGCATCGACGGGATGCCGAAGAGGCTCACCCTGAGGTAGGTCTCGGCGTACGGCGTCACGGTGGGGGACGCGCCGAACGCGTCCACGATCCCGGGAACGAGCGGCCAGCCGGCGACGATCAGCGCCGCGCCGATGGCGACCGCGAGCCACATCCCGTCGATGCCCTGCCTGATCGCGGCCGGCACGTTCCCGGCGCCGATCTGCCGCGCGACCCCGGCGGTCGTCCCGTAGGCGAGGAAGACGCAGAGGTAGACGAGGGTGTTGAGGGCCTGTCCCGCGACGCCGAGCCCGCCGAGCTGGGCGGTGCCGAGGTGCCCGACGATGGCCGAGTCGGACAGCAGGAACAGGGGTTCGGCGACGAGCGCGCCGAAGGCCGGCACGGCCAGGCGAAGGATCTCGCGGTCCTGCGCGGTCGCGAGCCGCCGGGATGTCGTCACCGCGTCGAGGCTATCACCGGCGTAACTGTCCTCATGACTTCAAGCCTTACATCGCCCCGCCGGGCCGACTTTCTTTCCCACACAGCCGGTGGATGACGTTACCGCAGGTCAGGCAGTGGTCGTGCGCGTCGTCCACGGAGAATCCACAGAGTTGTCCACAGGTCGTGCACAACCTATGCGGCGTGTCTGCACAGGGAGTCCACAGGGTTGTCCACAGGCGGCTTTGCTCAGGGAGGCGCGGGCTCGCGAGAATGTCCGACGCGTCGGATAGACGTGTGGTGAACGGTCGGCGATGGGCGGACGGGGCCGTCGGCGGGCCGAGATGAAGGGGGTGCGACGGTGAGCGTGGCCGACATCGGACCGCAGGAGCACGAGTTCGAGCGCACCCCACCGCACGACATCTCGGCGGAGCAGGGCGTGCTCGGCGGCATGCTGCTCTCCCAGGACGCCATCGCCGAGGTCGTCGAACTGCTGCGCACGCCCGACTTCTACCGTCCCGCGCACCAGATCATCTACGACGTCATCCTCGACCTGTACGGCCGCGGCGACCCGGCCGACGCCGTCACCGTCGCCGGCGAGCTGACCAAGAACGGCGAGATCGCCCGCATCGGCGGCGCCCCCTACCTGCACACCCTCATCTCCCTGGTGCCCACGGCGGCCAACGCCGGGTACTACGCGAAGATCGTCCACGAGCGCTCGATCCTGCGCCGGCTGGTCGAGACCGGCACCCGCATCGTCCAGATGGGCTACGCCGCCGACGGCGCCGACGCCGACGACGTCCTCGACCGCGCCCAGGCCGAGGTCTTCGCCATCGCCGAGAAGCGCGCCGGCGAGGACTACGTCGCCCTCTCGGAGATCATGCCCGGCGCCCTGGACGAGATCGAGGCCATCGGCAGCCGCGGCGGCCAGATGGTCGGCTGTCCCACCGGCTTCGCCGACCTCGACGCCCTGACCAACGGCCTCCACCCGGGCCAGATGATCGTCGTCGCCGCCCGTCCCGCCATGGGCAAGGCGCTGGCACTGGCCACCCCCCTGCCGACCCCCGCGGGTTGGACGACGATGGGCGACGTGGCGGTCGGCGATCACCTGCTCGGCCCCGACGGCCGGCCGACCCGCGTCGTCGCCGCCACCGAGGTGATGCGCGGCCGTCCCTGCTACGAGATCGAGTTCTCGGACGGCGAGGTCATCATCGCCGACGCCGAGCACCAGTGGCGCACCACCACGACCCCGTCACCACGCGCGGACGAGATCGGGCTCGGCTCCGGTCGTGTCCGTGAAGGCGAGTTCGACGGCGAGATACCGGGGGGCTTCGTCGAGATCCTCCGCATGGCGTTCTCCACGGAGCGGAACAGGCAGCTCGGACGATTCGGGCTCGGGTACAAATCAGTGCTGAACGGCTCGGACTTCACTGACTTCTTCGGCACCACCAGGAGCGCGGGTCTCTGGCCGACCAGGGAGATCAGGGCCGCCCGCGCGACGGATGAGAACAATGCCCAGGCCGGGAGGGCGAGCGGGCGCCGCCCACTGCCGCCCGGCGGGGTGCACCGCCCTCACGGCTCACCTGGTTCCACCGGCGCGGCTGGGACGTGTACGGATCTCGGACAGGGGCACGGGCGGTCCACCTGCATCGCTGTGGAGGCGGAGAGCACGACCCGCGCGTCCGGCGCGTCCCGAACCAGGTCGGCCGACGCGCATCATTTCCTGATCCGGGGCCGCGACGGCACCATGGCCCGCCCGCCGCAAGGCGGCCGGTCGGCGTTCGACGGCCGCGCCGCCATCCGGACGACCGAGGAGATCTTCGCGATGCTGCGGCAGGGGGAACGTCTCCTCCACGCCGTGGAGGTCGCCGCCGCCTTCGACCTCCCCGAGGCCGATCTCCCCATCGACCCCTACGTCCTCGGCGTGTGGCTCGGCGCGGGAGAACCCGGCGCCGATCAGATCACGTGCCTGGACGCCGACGTCATCGCCCAGATCGAGGCGACCGGCCAGCAGGTCGCTCCCGAACTGCTTCCGGGCTGCTATCTCCTCCCCGGAGTGCGCGACCACCTGGGCTCTCTCGATTTGCTGTCAGACGCGCACGTCCCGGCCGGATACCTACGGGCGTCCACGGCTCAGCGGCGGGCGCTGCTCGCCGGCCTGCTCGACATCCGCGGGCACGTCTCCGCCGACGGACGCGTCGACCTCCTCTTCTCCTCCGCGCGGCTCGCCGAAGGAGTGCACGAACTCGTCCTCAGCCTCGGCCACCGCACCGAACTGACGACCGGCCCCGCAGGGGACGCCGACGACGAGCCGGTGCACGAGGTCGCCTTCACCCCTACCGAGACGGTGTTCCGGCTGCCGCGCAAAGCGGCCCGGCAGCGCGCGGCCGTCCCCTCAGACGCCGGTGTCCGGTACATCGTCGGCGTCCGTCCCATCGAGAGCGTGCCGGTGCGGTGCGTCCAGGTCGACAACGACGACCACATGTACCTCGCGGGGCGGCACTGCGTGCCGACGCACAACTCGACGCTCGCCCTCGACTTCGCCCGCGCCGCGTCCATCAAGCACGGCCTGACCTCGGCGTTCTTCAGCCTGGAGATGGGCCGCAACGAGATCACGATGCGGCTGCTGTCCGCCGAGGCGCGGGTGGCGCTGCACGCGATGCGGTCCGGCACCATGCAGGACGAGGACTGGACCCGCCTCGCCCGCCGCATGAGCGAGGTCGCCGAGGCGCCGCTGTTCATCGACGACTCGCCCAACATGTCGATGATGGAGATCCGCGCGAAGTGCCGGCGGCTCAAGCAGCAGCACGACCTGCGCCTCGTCATCATCGACTACCTGCAGCTGATGACGTCCGGCAAGCGGGTCGAGAGCCGCCAGGTCGAGGTCTCGGAGTTCTCCCGCTCACTGAAGCTCCTCGCCAAGGAACTGGGCGTCCCGGTCATCGCCCTCTCCCAGCTCAACCGAGGCCCCGAGCAGCGAACGGACAAAAAGCCCATGGTGTCCGACCTACGCGAATCGGGATGTGTCACGGCTTCCACGCGGATCATGCGCGCGGACACCAATGAGCAGGTCACCATTGGCGAGCTCGTGGCGAGCGGCGCGAGGGACGTGCCCGTGTGGGCGCTTGATGAGCGCCTGAAGTACGTGCCCCGCACCATGACCCACGCGTTTTCCAGTGGACGTCGAGAAGTCTTCCGCGTCACGCTCGCCTCCGGTAAGGAGGTCGAGGCCACCGCCAACCATCCCTTCCTCACCTATCACGGCTGGCAGCCGCTCGGTGAGCTCGCGCCCGGTTCGCGCGTCGCAACCTCCAGGCACGTGCCACCGCCGCTGGAGCCAACGGCATGGCCCGAGGCGCGCGTGGTCATGTTGGCGCACCTCATCGGCGACGGATCTTTCGTCAGGCGTCAACCGATCCGCTACGCCAGTAAGGACGAGGCGTGTCTCCGGGCCGTCACCGAAGCGGCCGGGCACTTCGGCATCACCGCCGTCCGGGACGACTACGAGGCAGCACGGGTCACCACGCTCCGGTTGCCGGCGCCGTACCGCCTGACCCACGGTCGCCGGAATCCGATCGCCGAGTGGCTTGACGAACTCGGACTCTTCGGAAGGCGTTCGCATGAGAAGTTCGTCCCGGCGCCGGTCTTCAGCCTTCCCAAGGAGCAGGTGGCGCTTTTCCTCAAGCATCTCTGGGCCACGGACGGCTGCGTGCACTGGGATGCAAAGAACGGCCAATGCCGTGTCTACTACGCCTCCACGAGCAGACAACTCGTGGAAGACGTCTCCACCTTGCTGCTGCGATTCGGCATTCTCTCGCGCATCAAGAGCGTCACGAAGGGTTCCCATCGCCGCGGGTATCAGCTCCACCTGTACGGCGCGGAGAACCAACTCGCGTTCTTCGAGTCCGTCGGGGTCCATGGGGCGCGTGGTGTCGTAGCCGCGTCCGCCGCCGACCTGCTCCGAGGAATCCGATCGAACACCAATCGTGACACCGTTCCCCGAGAAGTGTGGGACGACGTCCGGAGTATTCTCGCCGATCGTGGCATGACCCATAGGGAGTTCTCTGCCGCAATCGGCACCCAGTTCTGTGGCAGTGCACTGTGGAAGCGTGCACCGAGCCGTGAGCGGCTTGGGCGCGTTGCGACTGTACTGGGCAGCGCCGAACTGGAACTGCTATGCACCAACGACGTGTTCTGGGATGAGATAGTAGAGATCGAGAGCATCGGTGAACAGGACGTCTACGATGCCACGGTGCTCGGCCTTCATAATTTCGTGGCGAACGGAATCTCTCTCCATAACAGTATCGAGCAGGATGCGGACATGGTGATTCTGCTGCATCGCGAGGACGCCTATGAGAAGGAGTCGCCGCGCGCCGGTGAGGCCGACCTGATCGTCGCCAAGCACCGCAACGGTCCGACGGCCACCGTCACCGTCGCCTTCCAGGGCCACTACAGCCGCTTCGTCGACATGGCGCAGTAACCGCCTCGGGCCGCACGTCCGCACTTCGTCGGCGGCGGTAACGGTGGCGGGGGTCTCGACACGTATGGGGTGTCACCCAGTGAAGGGGAGACCCGTGCGTCATGAGAGACCTCGCCATCGGGGCTTCGATGGATGATCGCGAGGCCAGGTTCGAGGCGATCTACGCCGCGGCCTACGAGCCGATCCTGGGGTATGTGCTGCGGCGCTGCGCGTCCCCGGACGATGCCGCCGACGTGGTCGCGGAGACGTTCACGATCGCGTGGAGGCGGCTGGAGGAGATCCCGCCCGGGGGAAGGGCGCGGCTGTGGCTGTACGGCGTCGCGCGCCGGGTGCCGGCCGATCACCGGCGGGGTGAGGAGCGGCACCGGCGGCGCACGACGCGCCTGCGCGACGAGATCGCGGCGGTCGAGACCGACCCCGTGGAGGCGTCGGCGATCGCCGCGGCGTTCCGCCGGCTGTCCGACGACGACCGCGAGCTGCTCGGGCTGGTCGCGTGGGAGGGGCTGGACCATGCCGCCATCGCGGCGGTCCTCGGCTGCTCGGTGGGCGCCGCCCGCGTCCGGCTGCATCGCGCGCGCAAGCGCCTCGACCGCGCGCTGCGCTCCGATGCCAGGCCCGCGGCCGCCCAGCGTCCCATCACCGAACGGAGGTCCCTGACATGAAGTCCCATTCCACCGATGAGCTGTGCGGTCGATGGCGCGCGTCCGCGACGAGTCCCTGGCGGGATTCGCCGACCGGCCCGCCGCGCGGGACCTGAGGGAGGACATCGTCCGGACCGGCACCGGGACCGGGTCCCCGGTCCGGGTGGCGAGGCCGGCGCGCTTCCGGCTGGGCGTGCGGCTCGCCGCCGTCGGGGCGCTGGCGGCGGTCGCCGTGGCCGGCGTCGCCCTGCGCGGGGCGGACGACGCCGGACCGCCCGCGGACATCGCGCTCGGTACTCCCGCCGAGGCGGCGCACGTCCTCGACCGGGCCGCCGCGGTCGCCGCGACCAGGCCGTCCGCCGGGGCCGAGCCGCGCCAGTGGGTGTACACGAAGATGCGGCTGACGTCGTCGGCGAAGCCCGCCGGGCTCGTCACCGGAGGCCCGTACAGGACGGAGACCTGGGTGGTGTGGCGGTGCGGCGACGGCAAGCAGTACACCGCCTACGAGAACGGACGGCCGCGGGCCGGGCACGAAGTGGTGTCCTCCGCCGTCGCGAGCGGGTTCGAGCCGCTGCCCAGTGATCCGGGAGCGCTGCTGCGGAAGATCCGCAGGGGGCCCAGGGGCGGGGGCGGTGACCAGATGGCCTACGAGACGCTGGTCACCATCCTGCGGGACAGCCTGCACGCCCCGGAGACGGAGCGGCGACCTTCCAGGCGATCAAGCTGATCCCCGGTGTGACGCCGGTGGAGGGCGAGGTCGAGATCGCCGGCCGGCCGGCGATCGCCCTGGGCCTGACGGTGGAAGGGTGGCTGCACGAGGAGGTGCTGCTCGACCCGGAGACGTTCGCCTACCTCGGGGAACGCGCGATCGCGGTCAAGACCCGCACGTTCGTGTCGGACGGCGACCCCACGGTCACGGTGAAGGCGGGGACGCTGCAGCGCCTCATGGT
This sequence comes from Actinomadura chokoriensis, assembly GCF_039529475.1. NCBI lineage: Bacteria > Bacillati > Actinomycetota > Actinomycetes > Streptosporangiales > Thermomonosporaceae > Actinomadura > Actinomadura chokoriensis. The sequence goes on from NZ_BAAAMW010000003.1 coordinate 331,931, forward strand.
CCGCGTCGCCATCGGGGTCGTCGGGAAGTCGGGCCAGCGCCCTTGAGCGAGCGGCAGCGCCGCTAGGCGAGGGGCCCGGCGGCTGAGCGAGGGGCCGGCCGCTGAGCGAGCGTTCGCGGCCCCGCGGCAGGCGGGGCCGCGGGCAGGCGTGCGCGGGTAGGCGGGGCCGCGGGCAGGCGTGCGCGGGCAGGCGGGGCCGTGGGTAGGCGTGCGCGGGCAGGCCCGGGGCCGGGGGCTAGGTGTCGAGGCCGGACGGGCAGGTCGTGGGGCTGCGGCGGGCCAGGATCGCGAGGGCCTGCTCGCACCAGCGGAGGTTCTCGCGTTCGAAGGCCAGGCCGCGCATCAGGGTCAGGTAGGGGCCGATGCGGTCGGCGGTGGCGAGGTACTCGTCCTCGGTGCGGCCGTCCAGGAGGCGGGCGCGGAGGCGTTCGAAGCGGGCGACCTTGGACTCGGCCCACGTCATGCGCTCGCGGATGGCGTTCATGACCGCGCGGGCGTCGCCCGCGTCCACGGCCTGCACCTGCACCATGAGCTCTTCGCGGATCGCGCCCGGCCGGGGCGGCGTGGCGGTGAAGTCGTGCAGGGCGCGGCGGCCGGCGACGGTGAGCGAGTACAGGCGCTTGTTGGGGCGGCGTTCCTGCTGGACGACGCGGGCCTGGATGAGGCCCTCGACCGCCATCTTGTCCAGTTCCCGGTAGAGCTGCTGCGGGGTGGCCATCCAGAAGTTGGCGACCCCGGCGTCGAAGCTCTTCGCCAGGTCGTACCCCGATGCCTCGCCCTCCAGGAGCGTGGCCAGGACCGCGTTGCGCAGCGACATGGCTCCGAGCCTAGCGGCGGCGATGGGTGCTTCGGCCATTAATCAATTTTGTGACTACAGCGCGCTGGACCGCCGGGCCCGACCGCGACTAGTGTTATCCGCACCTAGTCAACTAGTTTCATATCGGGGGGCTCCCATGCATCCGTTCCGCCGAGCGGTGGAGGCCGGCGACGTCGCGGCCCTGGAGGGGCTGTTCGCGGAGGACGCCGTGTTCACGAGCCCGGTGGTGTTCAGGCCGTACGAGGGGAAGGCGATCACCGCGGCGATCGTGCGGGGCGCGGCGAGGGTGTTCCAGGACATCCATTACGTGCGGGAGATCGTCAGCGCGGACGGCCGCGACCACGCGCTCATGTTCCAGGCGACGGTGAACGGCCTCCAGGTGCAGGGCTGCGACTTCCTGCACCTCGACGAGGACGGCCTGATCGACGACCTCACCGTGATGGTGCGCCCGCTCTCGGCCGCCAAGGCCCTCGCCGAGGCCATGGGCGCCCAGTTCGACCAGATCGAACGTGAGGCGTCCGGCGCACAGGAGGCGGTGGCGGAGCCGTAGTAAGTCTCACTCGGGGGTCAGCGGGCGGGGCGGTCGAAGATCAGTTCGCGGCCGTCGTCCTCGTCCCATTGCTCGCCCATGTAGGTGAAGCCCTGGCCCGCGATCGTGGCGAGGGACGCCCGGTTGTCCGGGCTGATCGTGGCGCGGACGGTCGTGACGGTGGGCTCGGCGGCGGCGCGGTCCAGGAGGGCGGCGAGCATGGCGCGGGCGTAGCCCTTGCGGCGGTGGGCCGGGTCGACGGAGTAGGCGATCGTCAGCGTGCCGTTCTCCGGTGCGCCGTGGAAGCCGGCGTGGCCGACGACGTGCCCGTCCGGTTCCGCGACGGCGGCCCGGACGATCCAGGGCGCGTGGGACGGGTCCCGGCCGAGCTGGGCGAGGCGGAAGGCCCAGAGCGACTTCGCCTCGTCGGTCGTGAAGTAGCCGGTGAGGGGGATTCCGGCTGCGGCGCTGGCGCGCGGCAGGTCGGCGTCCAGGAGGGCGGTCATCGCGGCGGGCGGGAGTTCTGCGAGCCTGATCGCGGGAGGCATAGGCGGCTCCTTTCGAGGGGGAGCCGAGCCTACGGCCGGGTGTTCGGCGGGGGCGAGCGATTTACCGGCTCTTCGCGTGGTGGTCGGCGAGGCGGGCCAGCAGGCCGGTGAGCTGCTCGCGTTCGGCCGGGGAGAGCGGCGCGAGCAGCTCGTCCTGGATGCCGGTCAGGACCCCGTCCAGTTCCTGGAGGTGGCGGGTGCCGTCCGGGGTGAGGGTGATGATGTTGCGGCGCCGGTCGGACGGGTCGGGCGAGCGGTCGACCAGGCCCTTGGCGGCGAGTTCGTTCAGGGCGGCGACGACGTCGCTGCGGTCGACTCCGGTGGTGCGGCCGAGGTCCGCCTGGCTGGACGGGCCGTACTCGGCGAGGGCGGCGAGCAGCCGGTAGTGGTAGCCGCGGGCGCCCGCCGCGGCGAAGCCGGCGCCGACCAGGCGGTGGCTGTGCGCCGAGACGAGACCGATCAGCCAGCTCGGGGCATGCCGGAGGCGCGCGGGCGTCCGGGCGTCGGCCGTCATCATGCCGCTCAGTCTACGGGCTTGTTGGCATGGCCAACGAACAGCTAATGTTGGTTGCACCAATGTTGGTTGAGCCAATGAAGGAGTGGTCATGGACGATCGTCAGCAGCTGTCCGCGCTCGTCAGCCGCCTCGGGCGGTGGCTGGACGACAAGGACTTCGGCGACGGACGCGCCCTGTTCACCGAGGACGCCGAGGCGCACACCCCCGGTGGCGTCTCTAAGGGCGCCGACGCCCTCATCGAGCAGGCGCGCCGCAACCACACGGTGCCGACCCAGCACTTCATCACCGGCCCGCTCATCGACGTGGACGGCGACGAGGCCGCGATCAGCGCGAACCTCCTCGTCGTCTTCGCGCACGAGGAGGGGCCGCGCCTGCTCGGCGAACGCTACGACCTGCGGGCCGCCCGGACGCCGGACGGCTGGCGCCTCTCCCGGATCCAGGCGCGTCCGGTCTGGGAGGTGGCGAACGCCGCCGGGCGGGTCACGGCGACGTGAGCGTCTCGGACAGAGCGTGCAGGCGGGCTCGGGCTGCGGGGTCGTAGGCCTGGTCGTCGGCGCGGGCCTCCCGAAGGCCGTTGAAGAAGCGGCCGGAGACGTCGTCCAAGGCCGGGTCGGTGACGAGGCGGTGCGTGGCCTCGACGCCCTCTTCGAGGGTGCTGGCCGGAGTGGACACCATCTTGGTCGGCATGAAGGTGGCCGGGTGCAGGGCGTTCGCGGTGACGCCCGTCCCGGCCAGCTCGTCGGCCAGATCGATCGTGAACAGCACCTGCGCGAGCTTGCTCTGGCAGTAGGCGCCGAAGCCGCGGTAACGGTGTTCGAGCATCACGTCGTCGAAGTCGATCGCCTGCTGGCCGAGGCTGCTGACGTTGACGATCCGGGCCGGGGCCGAGGAGATCAGGGTCGGCAGCAGCAGCCGTGTCAGCAGATATCCGGACAGGTAGTTCACGGCGAACGTCAGCTCGTGGCCGTCCGCGCTCGCGGTCCAGTCGTCCGGCCCGCCGATGCCCGCGTTGTTGACCAGCACGTCCAGCCGCGGATGGTCGGCGCGGACGGCCTCGGCGAGCGCGCGGGTCTCGGCCAGCGACGCCAGGTCGGCGCGGTACCAGGCCGCCCGGCCGCCGATCTCCTGGAGGGCCGCCTTGCCGCGCCGGTCGTCCCGTCCGTGGACGAGGACCGTCGCGCCTTCGGCGGCCAGTCGCGCGGCCAGGGCGCGACCGAGGCCGTCGGTCGCGCCCGTGATGAGAATCGTCTGCTGATCGATGGGACGCATGTCCTCCATCGTGCTCGGCGCGCGCCCCGACCGACAGTGCCGATCAAGGACGAGCGAGGAAGTCCCGGATGAGGTCGACGAACTCGTCCGGCCGCTCCATCGGCACGACGTGCCCGGCGTCCAGCTCGACGTACTCGCTGCCGGCGATGCCCGCGGCCAGCTCCCGGTGGTTGGCGACCGGGACCGTCCTGTCCTGCGTGCAGCCGATGACCAGCGTCGGCGCCTCGATCTTGCGGAGCAGCTCGCGGATGTCGAGCCGCCGGAGGAGGTCGAGCTGGCGCAGCCGGGCGTCCGTGGGGCTCATGAAGCCGTGCAACTGCTCGACCGCCTCGTGCCCGAGGCCGGCCAGGAAGGGCGGGGTGAAGGACGTCAGGGTCCCGAGGCGGCCGAATCCCTCGGGGCTGCCGGTGAGGCCGAGCCACGCGTCGACCAGCTGCCGGAGGTACTCGTCGCCGCCGTGCGCGAGGCCCGCGACGGTGACCAGGCGCCGGACGAGGCCGGGACGCAGCGCGGCGGCCGCGGCGGCCGTCGGCGCGCCCATCGAGAAGCCGACCAGGTCCGCCGGGCCGCCGCCGACGTCCTCGATCACGGCGTTGACCTGGGTGGCGAGGGCTTCGATGGTCAGCGGCGCGCCGTCGTCCTCGGCGGCGTCGGAGCCGCCGAGGTCCGGCAGGATCACGGTGTACCGGTCGCTGAACCGGTCGACGAGCGCGTCCCACATGCCGGCGCCGGGGCCGACGCCGTGGACGAGGACGAGCGCGGGCCCCGAGCCCTCCGTCCGGTAGCCGATCCGGGTGTTTCCAATGGTCAGGTTCGTCATGCCACCGACGCTGCCAGCGCGCGGACGGCATGAGGAGCGGACCGCTCTTACTAGGACGAACGGTCCTAGTCTCAACCCGGGACCGAGCACGGATCATGAGGGCATGGAGATGAACCGCCGCGATCTCGCCGACTTCCTCCGCCGCTCGCGGGAGCGGCTGCGCCCGGCGGACGTGGGCCTCGCGCCGGGCCCGCGGCGCCGGACGCCGGGGCTGCGCCGCGAGGAGGTGTCGCAGCTCGCGGGCATGTCCGCCGACTACTACATGCGGCTCGAGCAGGCGCGGAGCCCGCAGCCGTCCGTCCAGGTGCTGGCCGCGCTCGCCCGCGCGCTGCGGCTGACCGGGGACGAGCGCGACCACCTGTACGTCCTCGCCGGGCACCGGCCGCCCGTCGGCCCCTTCGCCGGCGAGCACGTCCGGCCGGGACTGCTCTACCTCCTGGACCGGCTGGACGAGACGCCCGCGCAGATCATCGGCGACCTCGGTGACCTCCTCGCGCAGAACGCGATGGCCGAATCCCTTTTCGGGTGCGTCTGCACGGTCGAGGGGCCGGACCGCAACATCATCTGGCGGTGGTTCACCGACCCGTTCGTCCGGGCGGCGTATCCGCCGGAGGAGCACGAGCACTACAGCCGCCTGCACGTCGCCGACCTGCGCGCCGCCGTCACCCGCCGCGGCGCCGACGAACCTGCGCAGGTGCTCGTCCGGCGCCTGCGGGAGGCGAGCGGCGAGTTCGCCCGGCCCTGGGACCTGCACGAGGTCGCCGTCCGCCGCACCAGCCGGATGAGGGTGCTGCACCCGGAGGTCGGGCCGATCGAGTTCGACGCGGAGGTCCTGCTCACGCCGGCCGAGGACCAGCGCCTCGTCGTCTTCACCCCGCCGCCCGGCACCGCGGCGTCCGACGCCCTCGCGCTGCTGCGCGTCATCGGCCCCGAGACCGCGCACCGCAGCCACGTCCACCCCTGAACGCGCCGTCCAGCGGTCAGGTGGAGGGCCGCAGCCGCCAGAGGGACGTCGTTTCGGCGGCGCGGGCGGCGTGCAGGGGGTCGTCGGGGTCGGCGGCGCGCGGGTGGACGGGACGGGTGTCGAGCCTCCCCGCGACCTCCAGGCCGGACGCCGCGAACAGCGCGCGGAGTTCGTCCCGGGTGCGGAGGCCGAGGTGCTCGGCCAGGTCGGACAGGATCAGCCAGCCCTCACCGCCCGGTTCCAGATGGTCGGCGAGGCCGCCGAGGAACCCGCGGAGCATGCGTCCGCCCGGGTCGTAGACGGCGTGTTCGAGGGGTGAGCTGGGCTTGGCGGGCACCCACGGCGGGTTGCAGACGACGACCCCGGCACGTCCCGGCGGGAACAGGTCCGCCTGGACGACCTCGACCTCGCCCTCCACCTTCAGCCGGTTGATGTTCTCCTGGGCGCAGGCAAGCGCGCGCGGGTCGAGGTCAGTGGCGACAACGCGTTCCACACCGCGACGGGCCAGGACCGCCGCGAGGACGCCCGTCCCCGTTCCGATGTCGAACGCCGTCGCCGTCGCCGTCGAGGGAAGTGGCGCCTCGCCGACCAGGTCGACGTACTCCCCTCTGATCGGCGAGAACACCCCGTAGTGCGGGTGTATCCGGTCGCCGCCCAACGCGGGGATGGGGACGCCCTTCTCCCGCCACTCATGGGCGCCGATCACGCCCAGCAGCTCGCGCAAGGAGACGACGTACGGCTGGTCGTCCGGCCCATAGGCCTCCGTACAGGCGTCCTGGACGGAAGGTGCACGGCGTAGCGGGATCACGTGTCCCGGGTCGAACGGTATGAGCAGCATGCCGAGGGTCCGCGCGCGCTGGGCGCGTGCCTGCCGGTGGAGGTGGAAAGCCTGTACCTGGGACGGTTCCGGCTTCCGCTTGCGCCGCCGTGGCGGACGGTCGATCCGCCGCGCCATCGCCTGGAGGAGCTGCCGGGCGTTCTGGAAGTCGCCGCGCCACAGCAGCGCTGTTCCCTCGCAGGCCAGCCTGTAGGCGTCGTCCGCACGGGTCTCGTCGTCCGCGACCACGATGCGGCGGGGCGGCGGGGCACCGCTCTCCGACCGCCAACGGACGCGATGATCCCGGCCGCCCTCCCGCCAGGAGATGTCGTCCACGAGCAGTACGGTATCGGGGTGCGTCTACCTGGGCCATTGCATGCGCTGAACGAGGGCCTGGCCTTCCTGCTGGAGATCGCGGCCATCGTCGCACTGGCTTGGTGGGGCTTCACGACCGGCGGGAACATCCTCGTCAACGTCATCCTGGGCGTGGGCGCGCCGGTGGCCGCGATGGTCGTGTGGGGCCTGTTCGCCGCTCCCCGCGCCCGCTTCAAGGTCGCGCTACCGATCGTCCTTCTGGTGAAGGCCGTCGTCTTCGGTGCGGGCGCACTGGCGTTCTATGGCGTGGACCATGCCGCACTGGCGGTGGCGTTCGCCGTTGTCGCCGTCCTCAACACCGCCCTGGCGACGCTCGACCGCGAAGCCCATTTCCGCGCCGCCGTCTAGGCGAGGTCCGCGCTCGACAGGTGCGTGGACGTCTCGGCCAGCTTCTTGAGCGCCGCCTCCGAAGGCGAGCCCGGTTCGGCCGCGTACAGCATCAGGCGGCTGAGGTCGGGATCGCCGGGCAGATGCAGGGTCTCGAACGGCAGGACGAGCCGTCCCACCTGCGGGTGGTCGATGCGGGCCTCGCCGTGGGTCAGGTCCGTGACGTGGTGGTCGGACCACATCGCGGCGAACTCGGGGGCGCGCTCGCGCAGGCAGTCGATCAGCGTGTGCAGGCGCGGGTCGTCCGGGTCCTGCCCGGCGCGGAACCGCAGGTAGGCGACATTGCGGCGCGCCACGACCGGCCAGTTGCCGCCGAGCCGGGCCCGGTACTCGGCGTTCAGGTGGATCTGGTGCGACCAGGTCCGCTCGTCCGGCGGGACGTTCGCGAGGTCGACGAACACGGCGGCGGTGAGGCGGTTCCAGGCGACCACGTTCGTGTAGTGGCCGACGATGTAGGCGGGCGCGTGCGTGATCGAGTCGAGCAGATGGCGGAGCGGGGTCCGCAGGCGCGGCGGCTCCGCGACCGGCGCGCGGCGCGGCGGGTGTGCGAGGCGGTGCAGGTGGGCGCGCTCGTCGCCGTCCAGCCGCAGCGCCGCCGAGACCGCGTCGAGGACCTCGGCGGACACGCCGCCGGCGGTGCCCTGTTCGAGCCGGATGTAGTAGGCGACGCTGACGCCGGCGAGCTGCGCGAGCTCCTCGCGCCGCAGCCCGGGGACGCGCCGCCGCGTCCCGTAGGAGGGGATGCCGACGTCCTCGGGCCGCAGCCGCGCCCGCCGCGACCTGAGGAACTCGCCGAGTTCGGTGGTGGACGCCATGCCGCCGAGGCTATCGGCGGTGGCTGCGTTACGGTTGCTCCGCACTTGTCCGGGTGAGGGAGGCGGGGGCCGGATGTACCCACAGCGGTTCGGGAACTACGAGTTGCTGTCCGAACTGGGCGAGGGCGGGATGGGCACCGTCCATCTGGGGCGGGCGCCGGACGGCCGGATCGTCGCGCTGAAGACCATGAACCGGCTCGCCTTCCACAGCGAGGACGGGCACCGGCGGTTCGAGCGGGAGACCGCCGCGCTGCGCAAGGTCACCGACCCGCACGTCGCCGCGTTCGTCGACGCCGATCTGGCGGGCCCGGCCCCCTACCTGGTCACCGAGTACGTCCAGGGGCGTCCGCTGGACGCGGTCGTGTCGTCGGGTCCGCTCGGGCGGGACGGCCTCCGCCGGCTCGGTCTCGGCCTGGCGCGGGCCCTCCGCGCCCTGCACGCCGCCGGCCTGATCCACCGGGACGTGAAGCCGGCCAACATCATCATGGCGGGCGGGGAGCCGGTCCTCATCGACCTGGGCATCGCCCATCACGTCGACAAGACCCGGATCACGACCAGGAGGGTCGGCACGTGGAGCTACATCGCCCCTGAGCTCGTGGAGAACAGGAAGCCGACCGAGGCGGCGGACGTGTTCTCCTGGGGCGCGGTGATGGCCTACGCGGCGACCGGCCGGCCGTGCTTCACGGCGGACTCGGAACCGGCGATCATCAACCAGATCCTCACCGTGGAACCGGACCTCTCCGGCGTCCCCGGCTGGCTGCGCGGCATCGTCGGCCGGTCGCTCGCCAAGGACCCGGACCACCGGCCGTCCGTCCGGACGCTGTGCGAGGCGATGGCGGACCGGCCGCACGTGGAACTGCTCCGCACCGCCTACCTGGACGCGCGGGACGCGCACGAGCACGCCCGCGCCGAGGGCATCGCGTTCAGCCTGCACGCGATCGCCGTCGCGGCCGGGGACACCGCGCTCGCGGCGAGCAGCCTGCTGGACCAGGCGCACGCCGCACGCTACTCGGGCCGGTTCGACCGCGCCGAGACCCTGTTCGAGCAGGCGCGAGGCGCCTGCGCCGCCGTCCGGGCGCGCCAGGACGAGGGCTGGGCCTGGGACGGGATCGGCGTCTGCCGGCACCGCCGGGGCGAGTACGCGTCGGCGGGGGAGGCGTTCGCCGCGGCGCTCGCCATCGCCGAGGAGGTCGGCGACACCGTGCTGCGCGCGTGGAACCTGTGCAACCTCGGGAGCCTCGCGCTGCGTCGCGGCGATGACGCCGAGGCCGCCGCCCGCTACGACGCGGGGGTGGCCGCGTCCGGGGAGCATCCGGACATCCAGATCGAGGCGCTGAACGGCCGGGCGCGCTGCGCGCTGGCCCAGGACGAGCCCGAGGCCGCGGAGTCGCTGTACCGGCGGGCCGCCCGCGCCGCGAAGGAGATCGGGGACGACCGCCGGGAGGGCTGGGCCTGGTACGACCTCGGCGAGTCCGCGCGCGGGCGGAAGAGCTTCGACGCGGCGCGGGAGGCGCTGGAGAACGCCCTGCACATCGCCACCGAGCGCGGCGATCGCCTCATGGAGGGCTGGACCCGCTGCAAGCTCGGCGGGTGCCTCCGCGACACCGGCCGCCGAGACGAGGCGAAGGCCATGTACGAGCAGGCCCGCGACGTCGCCGGTCTTCTGCACGACGAGAAGATGAGCGACTACGCCACGACCCGTCTGGAGGCGCTGACCTCCTCGTCCTGAGTCCTGCTATTGGGAGTGGTACGACCGGGCGGGGGCTGGGTAACCGCGCCCTACAGCGCGATGGTCGCAGGTATGACCGCACTCACCACCGACGTTTCCGCCCCCATCGAGCGGATGTCGTCACGGCACAAGCTGGTATTGACCCTCCTGCTCGGCGCGCAGTTCATGCTCGCCATCGATTTCTCCATCCTTAACGTGGCGTTGCCCGTCGTCGGCAGGGGATTGGGCTTCGGCTTGGACGACCTGCAGTGGATCGCCACGGCGTTCGCTCTCCCCGCCGCCGGTTTCACGCTTCTGTTCGGCCGCGTGGCCGACCTGTTCGGACGGCGCCGGATGCTGCTGGCGGGCATGGCCCTGTTGGCCGGAGGGTCCCTGATCGGCGGGCTGGCCCTGTCACCGGCGATGCTGCTCGTCGGACGCGTCATGCAAGGGCTGGCCACGGCCATCGCGACACCGGCGGCCCTGTCGCTGCTCACGACGTCCTTCCCGGAGGGACCGCTCCGGACGCGGGCGCTCGGGCTCAGCGGCGCGCTCATGTCGGCGGGGTTCACCGTCGGCGCGATCTTGGGCGGCGTGCTCACCGACCTGCTGAGCTGGCGCTGGGCGTTCCTGGTCAACGTGCCGGTCGCGGTGCTGATCGTCGCGGTCACGCCGGTCGTGATCGGTGAGAGCCGGACGCGGGACAGGGCGAAGCTGGACGTTCCGGGCGCGGTGACCGTCACCGGCGGGCTGCTCGCCCTCGTGTACGGAATCACGGCGGCCGGCTCGCGGATGTCGCCGGCCGCGATCATCGCGCTCGGGGCCGCGGCCGTCCTGCTGGTGGCGTTCGTGCTCATCGAGCGCCGCGCGCCGGCCCCGCTCGCCCCGCTGCACGTGCTGACCCGCCGGACCGTCACCTGGGGCAACGTGGGCGGGTTCGTCGCCTTCGCCACCGAGACATCGCTGGTGTTCCTGCTGACGCTCTACTTCCAGAAGGTCCTGGACTTCTCGCCGCTGGCCACGGGCCTCGCGCTCGGCGTCCTCGGCGCCGGAACCTTCGCCGGCGGCGTCGCCGCGCCCCGGATCATGGGCCGGCTCGGCGCCGGGCGACGCTCGTCTCCGGGCTCGTCCTGCAGGCCGCGGCGACGGCCGTGCTGCTGGGGCTCGGCGACTCGCGCGGCGGCCTCGGCCTGCTGCTCGCCGCGACCGCGATCGGCGGCTTCGGGAACCTCGTCGCGATCGTCGCGTTCATGGGGCTCGCGACGTCCGGGCTGCCGGACGGCGAGCAGGGCCTCGCGACCGGCCTCGCCACCATGACGCAGCAGGTCGCGATCACCCTCGGCATCCCGGTGATGAGCGCCGTGGCCACCGCGAACTCGTCCGTGCTGGGCGGCGTCCACACCGCGATCGCGGTGAACGCCCTGATCGTCCTCGCCGGAGCGGTCCTGGCCGGGGTCTTCCTGCGGCGCGCCTGAACGGAGACGCCATGGATCCGTCGTTCAGTCGAGGACGACCCGGTCGGCGGCGGTACGGGCGAGGCGCTCGGCGAGGGCGACGGCCTTGCCCGTGGCGTCCTCGCCTTCCAGGCGAGGAGTGTAGGTGAGCCAGATGGTGACATTGCCCTTGCGTGCGGAGATCTGGATCTGCGTTGCGCGGCTCGGGTCCCGATGGGTGGACGTGACGAGCGTCGCCTCGTCGCCGACGCCGGGCAATGGACGAGCATCCTTGTCACCGGGGGCGGGCCCGGGGGACCCTTCCCGGAATTTCCTTTCGGCCTGCTCGATTCCACCGTCCTGGCTCAATGCGTACTTGTGCAGCTGGTACTCCAGGTGCAGTGAAATGGTGTCGTAACGGCACATGGATCTGCCAGAGACGTCGCGGACCGACAATGGCTTCTCCGTGGAGGCCATCTGCTTCGCGGCCGGGGCGAGGACGCGGCAGGCATCGGGCACGGCGCTCGCCTCCATGCGGCCGGGCCACGCATGGTGATGCCAGATCGGATCGAACGTCACGAAGAGCACCGTCCAGGTCGCGAGGATCGCGATGTGCGCGACGACGTATCGCCATGTCAGCAGGGGGCGGCCGCGCGTCACCTCCCGTCCCGCCCGGCTGGAGAGGTCGGCGACGGCGGCCTCGAAGTCCCGGTCGCGGCGGAAGCGGAGGCGAATCGGCGCGCCCAGGGTCACCGAGGTCGCGGGGCTCACGGCGCCGATTCCCTCCGTCCAGAGGCGACGGCGCTTTTCCAGCTTTGTGATGCCCTCCCAGGCCATGTAGACCTGGTTGACGGAGTCCTTGTTGTTGTGCAGTCCGTCCGGGCCGAGTTTCACCTTGCCGAACAGGATGGTCAGTGTCGCGCCGATCGCGGCCAAACCCATGAATGCGATGCACAGTGCCGGAGCCAATGCCTGGATCCAGAAGGCGAACGCGGCGGCCAGGAGGAGCAGCACTCCGACGGTCGCCTGCGCGTAGGCGAGACACCGGAGCATGCGCGGCGGTCTCAGCACCACCTCGCCGGGCTCGGACACCGGCAGCACCGGACCGTCGGGCAGGCTCTCCATGATCTCCTCCTAGCGGCGTGGAGCGATCGTAGCGGTGCGACGATGATGTCGTTTTCCCGCTAGTGGAGCGTGCCGGCATCGGTGATGCTGGGTGCATGCACGAGGACGTGGAGAGGTGCGTACGGGCCGTCCAGTCGAAGGACGCCCGCTTCGACGGATGGTTCTTCACCGGGGTGGTGACCACCGGGATCTACTGCCGTCCGAGCTGCCCGGTCGTCCCGCCCAAGCCGGAGAACATGCGCTTCTACCCCAGCGCGGCGGCGGCCCAGCAGGCCGGTTTCCGGGCCTGCAAGCGGTGCCGGCCGGACACGTCCCCCGGCTCCCCCGAGTGGAACCACCGGGCGGACGCCGTCGCGCGTGCCATGCGCCTCATCGCGGACGGTGTCGTCGACCGCGAGGGCGTGCCGGGCCTGGCAGGACGGCTCGGCTACAGCACGCGTCAGGTCGAACGGCAGCTCAACGCCGAACTGGGCGCAGGTCCACTCGCTCTAGCACGAGCCCAGCGTGCCCAGACGGCACGGCTCCTCATCGAAACGACGGCCCTCCCCATGGGGGACGTCGCGTTCGCTGCCGGGTTCGCGAGTATCCGGGCCTTCAACGACACCGTCCGCGAGGTGTTCGCGCTGACGCCCACCGCCCTGCGCGACCGTGTCGCCAAGGGGCAGCCACCGGCCGGCTCAGGCGTGCTCTCCCTGCGCTTGCCCTTCCGTACGCCGCTCTGCCCGGACAACCTCTTCGGTCACCTCACGGCCACCGCCGTCCCGGGCGTGGAGGAATGGCGGGACGGCGCGTTCCGTCGCGCCATGCGACTCCCCCACGGACCTGGCATCGCGACCCTCCGGCCCCAGCCCGACCACATCGCGTGCACGCTCAACCTCGCCGACCTGCGCGACCTCACGATCGCGATCAGCCGCTGCCGCTGGATGCTCGACCTGGACGCCGACCCCGTCGCCGTGGACGACCTGCTCCGCACCGACCCCGTCCTCGCCCCGCTGGTCGACAAGGCCCCTGGACGGCGTGTACCGCGCACCGTGGACGCCCCCGAGTTCGCCGTCCGGGCCGTCCTGGGACAACAGGTGTCGACGGCCGCCGCCCGCACCCATGCGGGCCGCCTGGTCACCGCCTACGGCGACCCCATCGACGACCCAGGCGGCGGGCTGACGCACCTCTTCCCGACACCCTCCGCCCTGGCCGAACTCGACCCGGAGGATCTCGCGTTCCCGAAGACCCGTCGCACTACGCTCATCACCCTTGTGGAAGCACTGGCGAACGGGAAAGTCGACCTCGGCGTAGGGAGCGACTGGGAGGAGGCCCGCGCGCGCTTGGCCGAACTACCCGGCTTCGGTCCGTGGACCATTGAGACCATCGCGATGCGTGCCCTCGGTGACCCGGACGCGTTCATCCCAGGCGACCTGGGCATCCGGGCCGCGGCCAAGTCCCTCGACCTCCCGAGCACCCCGGCCGCCCTCACCCGACGCGCCTCCCAGTGGCGTCCTTGGCGGGCCTATGCCGTCCAATACCTGTGGGCCACGGGCGACCACCCGATCAACCTGCTTCCGGCACACTGAGGAACCTCATGCCTGCACACGTCATCCTGGACAGCCCCGTCGGCCCGCTCACGTTGGTTGCGACAGGCGGCGCCCTGTCCGGGCTCTACATGGAGAAGCAGCGGCACCTGCCGTCCGAGGAGACCTTCGGCGCACCCGGCGACCCGGACGCCGAACCCTTCGCGACCGCCGCCGCGCAGCTCACCGCGTACTTCGCGGGGGAGTTGACCGAGTTCGACGTGCCGCTCGACCTCCACGGGACCCCGTTCCAGCAGCGCGTCTGGGCGGCGCTCCAGGAGATCCCCTACGGCGAGACGACGACCTACGGCGAACTCGCCGCCGAGCTGGGCAACCCGTCCGCGTCCCGCGCGGTCGGCCTCGCCAACGGGCGCAACCCGGTCGGCGTCATCGTCCCGTGCCACCGGGTCGTCGGCTCCACCGGCTCCCTGACCGGCTACGGCGGCGGCCTCGACCGCAAGCGCTACCTCCTCGACTTCGAGCGCAAGACCCGCACCCGGGCCGAGGAGGCGACCCTGTTCTGACTCTTTGTCAGAGGCTGGGGCTAACGTGCTCGGCATAGACGTTCACCGTGGGAAGGCTGATCGAGGTGGAGTTCCGAGTCGACCGGCAGACGCTCGCCGACGCCGTCGCGTGGGCGGCGCGGACGCTGCCGACGCGCCCAGCCCTGCCCGTCCTCGCGGGGATGCTCATCGAGGCCACCGACGAGGGCGAACTGACCCTGGCCGGGTTCGACTACGAGGTGTCCGCGCACGCCCGTGAGGACGCCACCGTCACCGAACCGGGCCGGGTCCTCGTCCCCGGCCGACTGCTGTCGGACATCGTCCGAAATCTGCCTCCGCATCCGGTGGAGGTCTTCACCAAGGGCTCGGAGGTCGTCGTCCGGTGCGGCCCGGCCGAGTTCGGCCTGCTGACGCTGCCCGTCGAGGACTACCCGACCCTCCCCGACCCGCCCGCCCGCGCCGGCACGATCCCCGGCGACCTGTTCGCCACCGCGGTCGCCCAGGTCACCCCGGCCGCCGGGCGCGACGACACCCTGCCGATGCTCACCGGCGTCCGCATCGACATCGAGGGCGACACGATGTGGCTCGCCTGCACCGACCGCTACCGCATCGCCGCCCGCGAGCTGACCTGGTCGCCCGACGACCCCGCCTTCACCGCCGGCGTCGTCGTCCCCGCCCGCACCCTCGCCGACACCGCCAAGGCGATCAAGCGGGGCGCGGACGTCGCCATCGACCTCGGCGGCACCGCCGACACCCTCATCGGCGTCTCCGGCGGCGGCCGCAGCATGACCAGCCGCCTGCTCGACGACCAGTACATCAACTACCGGTCCCGGCTCACCGGCACCTGGTCGTCCGTCGCCGAGATCCCCGTCGCCCCGTTCGTCGAGGCGATCAAACGCGCCGCCCTCGTCACCGAGCGCGGCACCCCCATCCGCCTCGCCTTCACCGCCGACGAGGTTCGCATCCGCGCCGCCACGGGCGACTCCGCCCGCGCCAACGAGTCCCTGTCCGCGACCCTCACGGGCGACGACATCGACATCGCGTTCGCGCCCCAGTACCTCCTGGACGGCCTGGCCGGCATCGACACCGAATACGCCCGCCTCGAATGCGCGGGCCCCACGAAGGCCGCCCTCCTGACCGCCATCCCCGACAAGAAGGACGACGAGGAGACCCCACCCGAGACCGACACGGGCTACCGCTACCTGGCCATGCCCGTCCGCCTAACCTCCTGACCGGCCTCACGCGTCGGACGGTCGGCCCCCGGGGGCGTCCTCCCCCTTCGGCACGGACCGCAGGACGGCGGCCATCAGCGTCAGCCCGGCGAGGATGCCCGCCAGGTGTTCCACGACGGCCACCGGCATGTACTCGACCGTCACGAAGCCCCCCGGCCGGATGATCACCATCGGCAGCTTCCAGCCGCTCCACGCGAACAGCGAGCCCGAAGCCGCGAAGCCCAGCGCCATCGGGATCCACCGCGGCGGCCGGGCAGGCCGGCCGCGCGTGAGCGCCCGCACGCTCCATGCGCCGAGCAGGGCCCACAGCGCCGAACTCCCGTTCAGCAGCCGCCCGTTCAGGTCCCAGTGATCGCGGTGGGCGGGGTCGAGGCCGGCCGTCCCGCCCAGCGCCCAGTGCGACCAGAGCAGCCCCAGCGCGGCGGCCGCCGTCCCCGCCACCGCGAGCGACGCCGACGGGCGGCCGTGCGCGTCCCCCGCCCGGCCGACGAACGCTCCCGGCCACCGGTCCCGCAGGTAGACCGGCACCGCCACGGCCAGCCCGGCGGCCATTCCGATGAAACTGACGGTGAGGAAGACCGACTCCCACTGCGGAACCGAGCCGGAGTCGGCCGATCCCGGGTCACCCGCACCCGAGCCGTCCCCGAACGCGCCGATCACCCCGCTGAGCAGCGCGTACGGGAGCATCGGAACAAGGAAGCCCGACCCCGCCCACGAGAAGAAGACGACCGGTGCGGCGGGCAGCCGGCGCCCCCAGGGCCGGGCCAGCGCCAACCCCAGCGCGACCCCGGTCACCGCCATCACCACGGTGACGGAGTTCAGCGCCACCCAGTCAGCGGTGCCGAAGTCGTCCGGGCGGTGCCCGAGCAGGGCCGCCGAGATCCACACCACCTTGACCACCAGATAGAGCGCCATGCTGAGCGCGGCGCCATACCCGGCGAACCGGCCCACCGCGCGCCACCGCGCGTCCGCCGCTGGAAGCGTTGCCGAATCCTGCATCTTGGACATTCCTCGCCTGAGAACGGAGCGACAACGGCGAGCCTCCCGGAGCGGCCCGTCTCGCAGGACCCGCCACAGGACGAAATACAGGCGATCCACTCCCCCGTACGGGGGAACAAGACAGGGCTAGAGGTCCAGAACGGCGAGGACGAACCGAACCTCGTCTTCGCTCGCGTTGCCGTACGAGTGAGGACGGTCGCCGACGAACACCGCCGCCGCGCCCTCCTCGACGAGGTCCGTGCGGCCGTCGACACCGAGGGTCAGCGTGCCCTCCTGCACGTAGACGATCTCCTTGGTGCCGGGCACGTGCGCGTCGCTCTCCCGCGTCTCACCGGGCCGGAGCACCCAGTTCCACAGTTCCAGCGACGGCCGCGGGTCGCTGCCGGCGAGCAGCGTCCCCGTCCCGCCGTGCTCGCCCTCCCACAGGACGACGTGCCGCTCTGGCCGGAACATCCGCACCGGCGGCTCCTCCTCCACCTGCACCAGCCGCGTCAGCGGCACGCCGAGCGCGTCCGAGATGCGGATGAGCGTCCCCAGGTTCGGGTTGCCGCGCCCCTGCTCCAGCCCGACCAGCACGCCCTTGCTGACCCCGGCGCGCCCGGCGAGCTCGTCCAGGCTCCACCCGTGCCCGGCCCGCAGCGCCCGCACGGTCCGCGCGACGGCCTCCCCGATCGCCTCCTGCCCGCCCATCACCCTCCAGCCCTTTTCAGGCGTTGCCGCCAGACGAACGGACGCCCTCCGCCAGTGACAGCGTGCGCCTCGCCCACTCCACACCGATCAGTCTCCCGCAGTCCCAAGCCGGCACCCGCGCAACGGTGACTTGACGATTCCCCACGCCGGCACGACAGCCCCAAGCGCCGCGTCCATGGGGAGACGGCGCCAGGCCGCGCGTGGCATGCGCGGTGGTCGGCACCGCTGGCCGCAGTTGGATGGGCGGTCGTTGCATCGCCGGCGGAGCTGGTGGCGGTCGGGGATCATCGGGGGATGAGCGGATGTGCATTCTGCGGGATCGTTGCCGGGCGGCTGGCGTCTTATCGGGTGGCCGAGGACGAGCATGCCGTCGCGTTTCTGGATATCGCGCCGGCTGGCACGGGGCACACGCTTGTCGTCCCGCGCGCACACGTGCGGGACATCTGGGACATCTCCGAGGCCGCCCATGCCCAGGTCGCGCGCATGGTCCACGAGGTCGCCGCCCTGCTGAACGATGTTCTCGCGCCGGACGGGCTGAACGTCGTCCACTCCAGCGGGGAGGCGGCCTGGCAGGAGGTGTTCCACTTCCATGTTCATGTTGTGCCGCGCTGGCGCGGGGACGATCTCCGCCTCATGTGGGACCCGGCACCGGCGTCCGCCGAGGACCTGGCCCGGACGTGGGAGCGCCTCACCGCACGATGACGGTATTGCCGATGCGAAGCCCGTCGGTCGGTATAGTGGTATGTCGATGTCATTAAAGTGACCGGTGGAGGGGTTCGGATGCTGGAGCGGGTCGGGGTGGACGAGGCCGTGCTGGAGTTGCGGCCGGACTTCGCCGTGCTCGTCATGACCGCCGAGGGCCTGGCGAACGGGCCCAGCGATCGGGTCTCCGAGGAGTGGCTGGCCGAGGCCGCCGGCAAGGCGGACGCCGGAGACCCGCATGTGGAGGCGTGGCGCGAGGCGTACCGGGCGTTCGGCGCCAAGCCGCAGCGGACGCGCCCGTCGGTGGACGCCCTGCTCCGGCGCGCCGACGCGCTCCCGTCCATCAACAGGGTCGTGGACGCCTACAACGCGGTGAGCGTCGAGTACGCGCTGCCGATCGGCGGTGAGGACCTCGACGCCTACCAGGGGCCCGCGCACCTGGTCAGGGCCACCGGGGACGAGCCGTTCGACGTGGTCGCGGGCGGCGAGCCCGCCGTGGAGCACCCGAACGCGGGCGAGGTCGTCTGGCGGGACGACGCGGGCGTGACGTGCCGGCGCTGGAACTGGCGGCAGTGCGTCCGCACCCGGCTGACCGAGGACACGAAGAACGCCCTGTTCCTCCTGGAGCGCCTGGAGCCGTACCCGATCGAGCGGCTGACCGAGGCGGGCGACCGGCTGGCCGAGCGGCTCCGCGTCATCACGCCGGACGTGCGGATCGGAAGCCGGCTCATCGGCGGGCGGTGATGGTCACCGTCCTCGCGCTGAGCGCCGCGCTGGCGTACGGGGTCGCCGACTTCCTCGGCGGCACCGTGACCCGCAGATCGACCGCTATCCGGGCCCTGACCTGGTGCGTTCCGATCGGCCTCGCGGTCGTCCTGGTGTCGGCGCTGCTCAGCGGCGGCAGCCCGAGCGCAGGGCCGATGACGTGGGGTTTCGTCGCCGGGATCTCCGGCGGTGCCGGTCTGATCACGTTCTACCGGGCGCTGGCGCGCGGCCCGATGAGCGTGGTCGCGCCGGTGTCCGCGCTGGCCGCCGCGGTCCTGCCCGTCGGCGTGGGCATCGCGGAGGGCGAGCGGCTCGACGCGTCCGTCCTGATCGGCGTCCTGCTGTGCCTTGTGGCCATCGGCCTGGTCAGCATGGAGGCGGACGACCCGGCGAGAGCGGCGGCGCCGCGCGCGGACGGGTGGCGGCGGCTCCTCGACTCGGGCCCGGTCATGGCCGGCGTATCCGGCATCTGCTTCGGTGTCTTCTTCGTCCTGCTGAAGGAGGCCGGGGACGGCAGCGGCCTCTGGCCCATCGTCGGCGCGCGCCTGGGCAACCTGGTCATCGTCATCGTTGCGCTGGCGTTCCTGGCGTTCCGCGGCGGCGACCAGGGCCCGCGCGTGTCGGGACGGACGCTGATCGGCCTGGCGCTCCTGTCCGGCAGCCTGGACGCGGGCGCGAACGTCCTGTACTTCCTGGCGGTCCACGACGGCATGCTCAGCCTGGCCGCCGTCCTCACATCCCTCTACCCGGCCATCACCGTGCTGCTCGCAAGGGTCGCCTACAGCGAACACCTGCGCGTCGTCCAGCGCGTGGGCATGGCCGTAGCCGTCGCCGGCGTAGCCCTCGTGACGGTGGGCTGAGACACACGCCGCGGCGGGGTCAGGGGAGGAGCCGGTTCACCATCTGCTCGATGAGGTCGTCGGTCGAGTAGGGCGCCAACAAGGCCGGGGCGGTGAGGTCGTCGACGATCAGCCCGGACATGGCGAAGTAGAGCAGGGCGACGCCGGTGCGGTCGCCCGGCAGGCCCGCGTTCACGTGGTAGTCGACGATCTCCCGGTGCTCCTCGGTGAGGAACCCGCTGAGCTCGGCGTTCAGGTCGGCGCGGCGGGTGGCCTCCAGGCGCAGTTCCAGCATGGCGAGGTTGCCGGCGCGGTCGCCGCGCATCCGGGCCAGCAGCTGGCGCATCAGCTCGGCGGCCAGCTCGCGCGACGGCGCCTGCTCCATGGTCTTAGCGAGCGCCTCGGGATCGGGGGTGAGGCGCTCGCGGGTGCGGCGCATCACCTGGGAGAGCAGCTCGTCGCGGTTGGCGAAGTAGTTCGAGGCGGTGCCGGTGGGCACACCCGCCTGCTTGTCGATCGCGCGCAGAGTCAGACCGCGCGAGCCCTCCCGGGCCAGGACGTCGATGGCGGCGTCGAGCAGCGCGGTGCGCCGGGCCGGGTTCTGCCGCATGGGGGCCTCCACAGGGGACGATTGACACCACTGCAAGTGCAGTACTAAAGTTCAGACCACTCCAAGCACAGTACTACGTTTGCAGTGACCGAAAGGGCGTCTCCATGCGAAAGCTCGTCTACTACATCGCCACCACCCTCGACGGCTTCATCGCCGGCCCGGACGGCGCCGACCCCACCGGCCCGGACGGCTTCTGGCCCATCCCCGCCGACTACATCGAGCACCTGGTGGCCAACTATCCCGAGACCCTCCCCGGCCCGGCACGCACGGCACTCTCGGTCACCGCCGAGGGCACCTGCTTCGACACCGTCCTGGAAGGACGCCGCAGCTACGAGATCGGGCTGAAGGCCGGGATCACCGACGCGTACCCGCACCTGCGGCACCTGGTCTTCTCCCGGACCCTCGCCGAGAGCCCCGACCCCGCCGTCGAACTCGTCGCCACCGACCCCGCCGAGAAGGTCCGCGAACTCAAGCGCCAGGACGGCAAGGACATCTGGCTGGTCGGCGGCGGCGAACTCGCCGGCGCCCTGTACGGCGAGATCGACCGGCTCATCCTCAAGGTGGCCCCGATGACCATCGGCACCGGCATCCCACTGTTCGGCCGCACGGCCGCCTTCGCCCCGCACACCTGGAAACTGACCGACCACACCGTGCTCGGCAGCGGCGCCGCCTTCCTCACCTACGACCGCCCCACCGAAACGCCCCCCGCCCCCCGCCCCTGAAGACTCCGAGCCGACCAGGTCGGCTGGGACGCAGGCATGCATGATGGGTTCCATAATGGCTTTCGCGAGAAGTAGGCCAGTTTGGAGGGTGCATCATGTGGATTGCCAGCTCGTTGCCCTATCTGTCTCCGCGGGGAGCGGATCAGGCGGATGCCTGGTCCCAGGAGGCGGCAGACGCTGGACGCGTGGGAACCCAGAAGATCCGCGAGGTCGGTGAGAAGGTCCCGCCTGCGCAAGTGTCCGAAGCGCTGGGCCTCCCCGAAGGAGCCGCGGCCGTCGTCCGGCGGCGGACGATCTTGCTGGACGGCCGGCCGGTCGAGCAGGCCGATTCGTGGTATCCAGCCGGTATCGCGGCCGGGACGGCGCTCGCCCGGCCCGGCAAGATCAAGGGCGGTGCGGTCACCCTGCTGGCTGATCTCGGGTACACCGTGCATGAGGCGCGGGAGGAGATCGAAGTGCGCGCGGCCACAGCGGAGGAGTCAACCGAACTCGCCCTGCCGGAGGGCGCGCCGGTGATCGTGTTGTGGCGCACCTCCCTGACCGCCGAAGGGGTGCCGTTCGAAGTGTCGGTGATGGTGATGGCTCCGCAGGACCGCCGTCTGCGCTACCGGCTGATTGCGGGTTGACCAGTGGCAAAACGGGCCGACGAGCGGCCGCCGTACGAGCAGATGGCCGCGAGCCTGAGGGCTCGAATCATGGCGGGCGAACTCACACCCGGAACCCAGTTGCCCTCCACCGCCCACCTTGTGGACGAGTTCGGGGTGTCCAACACCACCGTGCAGAAGGACCTGGCCGTGCTCAAGGGCGAGGGGTATCTGACGAGCCGGCAGGGCAAGGGCGTGTTCGTCCGGGACCGCCAGCCGTTCCGGATCGAGGCCGGGACCTATTTCGAGCCCGCGCCGGGCGGCTATTCCTACGAACTACTGGATGTCGGCGAAGTGGTAGCGCCGCTCGAGGTCGCCGGGGCGTTCGGGCTGACCGCCGGGGAGCGGGTGCAGATGCGCCACCGCTTGCTGCGACACGAGGGACGGCCCGTCGAAGTCGACTGGTCGTACTACCCGCTGGAGCTGGCTCGCGGCACGGAGCTCGCTGAGCGGCGGAGGATCCGCGGCGGTGCACCGCGCGTGCTGGCAGACGCGGGGCTTCCGCAACGTCACCACGTCGACGCGGTCTCGGCGCGCATGCCGACGGCCGAGGAGGCCGACCTGCTGTCGCTGCCGAACGTCCCGGTCATCCGCCAGTTCCGGGTCGTCTACTCCGATGAGGACCGCCCCGTCGAGGCATCGATCTTGATCAAGGGCTCCCACCTGTACGAGCTGCTGTACCGACTAAGCGTCTGACCTGCACTTACGTCTCAAGTCAGCCGGACTGGGCGCAGCCTTCTACCTTCTCCTCTTGTATGCTTATCGCGATAGGCATTAAAGTGATTCTTATCGTGTCCCCCCGATCTGGTAGCGCAGGACCCCAACCCCTCAGCGCAGATCGCGGGCCACGACGGAAGCGGAAGGAACCGCCGCGCGGTCGGGGCTGAGATTGGGAGACCTCTCCCGACCGCGCGGCCACCATCCCCAACGGAGGAGGTGCCGCCATGCTAGACACCCCCAGGACGCCGATCGACCTGAGCGGGCTGTGCCCTGGCTGGTGCACGGAGCGGATTGATGGGCAACTCGTCGCCAAGCGACTCGGGCCGCTCACCGACTACCAGCTCGGCCACGGGTGCTTGGAGACGGTGACGGCGCGGTCGATCACCGAGCTGGTGATCGTGTGCGAGGCTCAGCACACCCTGGCCGGACGGATCGAGATCGCTGAGACGGTCGAACGAGGCTTCAACGAGTCGGCGTCATGACCGCCGCCATCGACGAGGTCGGCCGCCGTCCATGGGACGTGGCCGAGGTCGATCCCGGTGTCGTGCTCGCCGAGGCGCAGCGAATGCTGCCGGGCGTGGTCGCATGGGCGGGCGAGTTCACGGGCTCGTTCTGGCTGTTGCGCAGTGACCGACTGGAGGAATTCAGGGACCCACGCGCCCTGCTCGCGCGGATCGGTGAAATCGTCGTGCCGGCACGCCTGTCAACCCGATCGTCGGGGGCCTGGGCGCCGGACGCTGGACGGCAGGGCACCCAGTCAGACCCACCTCGGGCACGGACGGTCGGTCAGGCAGTTCCTCGACGTCCTGCGCACGGGGCTACTCGCACGCGTGCGAACGCCATCGGGACACACGCCAGACGGGTGTCCGCCGAACCGGCCATGCGTCCTCAGCCGACCGATCTCTTCTTCCCGCCGCCGAGCCGGTTCCGGCGGCTCCTCGAGAGGTGTCGGCAGTCCGTCCATAAAAAGAACGACGACTGCCCGTGACCAGGCTCCGTAACGGGAGTCGGCCACCGGCCCAAGTGCGCCTGCACGACCAGCACGAAGTTCATGAGCACACCCCTTTCATCTGCCGGGAGAGGGTGCGTCCGCCTTCTCCCGGCACTCGGAACAGCGCAAGCGAGTCCCGGTCTGCGGGCTCCCGGAACCATGGAGAAGCGCATGATCTCGCGTCCCGATCCCGAACGGCCGAACGGCCTGCTCCGCTCGCCGGACGGCGAATCCCGCGGTCTGATCGCGCGGGTCGGCGATCTGTTCCCCCTCGACCCCGCTCCGGAGGTGTACACGGCGAGCACTGAACCACCGTCGACGTCGGGCGTCCGGCCGTGGGGGCTGCGGTTCGTTCGCCTGCCCGACCCCCGCATCGTCCCCTCGGCCGAGCCGGTGACCTATGACCCCGTATCGCAGCTGACGGTCGACGTGGCCACAGGTAGCCCCGTGTTCAAGCACAAAGGCGGAACGAAAGAGACGACGGGTACTCCTGACGGGAGCAAGCCGTCCCCCGAAGAGACGACCAAGGATTGAGCGGGTGATGACCCCCACCATTCTCGTCATCACGAACCGCGAAGACAGTACGGCCGACCGGGTCGTCCACGAACTCAACGAGCGCGGAACCCCGGTCATGCGGTTCGATGCGGCCGACTTCCCGCAGCGGCTGGCGTTGTCGGGGCAGTGCGGGCCCGGCGCATGGTCGGGCTCACTGGTCGGCGACCACCGCTCGGTTCGGCTGGACTCCGTCGCCGGCGCCTACTACCGGCGCCCGGGGCAGTTCGACCTACCGGACGGTATGACGCAGCCCGAACAGCTCTGGTCCTACGGTGAGGCGCGCATCGGCTTCGGCGGTGTTCTCCAGGCACTGGACTGCGCATGGGTGAACCACCCGCAACGTGCGGCAGCCGCCGAGTACAAGCCGGCCCAACTATCAGCGGCCGTCGCCGCCGGGCTCCGCATCCCGCGGACGTTCATCGGCAATTCTCCCGACCACGCCCTCGCATGGGCGAAAGAGGTCGGCGCTCCGATCGTTTACAAGCCGCTCGCAGGATCGGTGCACATCGAAGCGAGGACGACGAAGATCTTGTACGCGACGTCGATCGACGACCTCGCCATGCTCGACGATCCAGCGGTCCGCATGACCGCACACTGCTTCCAGGAATGGGTGCCGAAGCGGGCGGAGGCTCGCGTCACCGTGGTCGGTGACGACATGTTCGCCGTTGTGATCCACGCCGACTCGCCCGAGGGCCGGATCGACTGGCGCGCCGACTACGCCGTGCACCGGTACGAGGTCGTACCCGTCCCCGGCGGCGTGCGCGCCGGTCTACGGTCATGCCTGGATCGGCTCGGGCTGGTCTACTGTGCGGCGGACTTCGCCATCAACCCGGGAGGAGAGTGGGTCTTCCTCGGTGACATCAACCCCAACGGCGAATGGGGATGGCTCGCCCATCACTGCGAGCTGCCGATCGCGGCGTCGATCGCCGATGCGCTGGAGAGGAGCATGCGTTGACCGGGACCGATCGTGATGCGGGCGGGCGTGCCGCCGCCCTCGCCGACCGGCTTTTCCGAGCCGGTGACATCGGCGACCCGGCCTGGCGCGTTGCGTTCGCTCGCGTCCCGCGGCATGTCTTCGTCCCGTCCTACGGACGTTACGAGCACGCTGCGGAAGGCACGCGATATGTGCTCGTCAGCGGTGATGACCCCGGACAGCGCGAGGAATGGCTCAACGGCGTCTACTCCGACGAGACACTGATCACGCAGATCAATGGGCGTCCGGTCGAGGCCGCCCTCCCCGGCGGACGCGGTACGGGCGCGTGGACCAGCTCTTCGACCGCACCCGGACTCATGGCCCGCATGCTGGAAGCTCTCGATGTCGCGGACGGTATGACGGTCCTGGAGATAGGGACGGGGACCGGCTACAACGCCGCGCTGCTGAGCGAACGCCTCGCCGCGCACAATGTCACGTCCGTGGACATCAGCGAGCAACTGGTGGACACAGCCCGGCGGCGCCTCCGAAGCCTCGGGTACCGGCCGACCGTCGCGGCGGTCGACGGCCGCGAGGGCCATCCCGGTCGCGCGCCCTACGAGCGGATCATCTCCACTTGCGCGTTCCCCAATATCCCTCCCGCATGGCTCGACCAGCTCAAGCCCGGTGGTCTCGTCCTCGTCAACATCGCCGGAGGGATCGGCGGCGCCATGGCCGTCGCCCGCATGGACGAAGGCGGAACGGCGACCGGCCGCTACCTCCCCGAGTGGGCCGGGTTCATGCCCGCACGATCCCTCGGCTCCACTCCAGAACCGAACTACCCTGACGCCGAATGTTCGCGTGAGACGCCACTCGGCCCTCGCGCTCTTGACGACGCCGCGTTCGCGTTCATGGCACAACTCCATGTCGGTGAAGCCGCGCCTTACTGGGCCACGCACGAAGACGGCTTCCAACTCTATGGGCTGAGCGCTCCCGATGGCTCTTGGGCTGAGGTCCATCTCACCGGTGAGCACGGCCTGCGACGTGTCGAACAGGGCGGACCACGCAGGCTCTGGGACTTGATCGAGTCGGCCGGCCAGACCTGGCACGACCTCGGCCGTCCCGACTGGTCGAGCTTTGGGATCACCGCGACCGCCGCAGAGCAGCGCGTGTGGTTCGCCACACCCGCGGGCCCTTCCTGGCGGCTCCCCTCGTAGCGAAGGACGGCCCCACAGGGGCGAATCGACGAAGGCCCGCTGACCTGGATTGCCGGTCAACGGGCCTTGAGCGTTGGCGGTGGTGGTGGGATTCGAACCCACGGAAGGTTGCCCTTCACACGCTTTCGAGGCGTGCGCCCTCGTCCACTAGGCGACACCACCGCGGGAGAGCCTACCTGACTCTGCGGTGCGCGAAGAACTCGATTAGGGGTGCGGCGCACTCGTCGGCCATCAGTTCGGCGATCACTTCGGGCCGGTGGTTGAGCCGCCGGTCCCGGACGACGTCCCACAGGGAGCCGACCGCGCCCGCCTTCGGGTCGACCGCGCCGTAGACGACGCGGTCGAGGCGGGCCTGGACGGACGCGCCCGCGCACATCGTGCACGGCTCCAGCGTGACGACCAGCGTGCAGCCCGACAGGCGCCATGTCCCGAGGGCGGACGCCGCGGCCCGCATCGCGATGACCTCCGCGTGGCCGGTCGGGTCGGCGGAGTGCTCGCGGTCGTTGCGGCCGGTCCCGATCACCTCGCCGGACGCGTCCAGAACGACCGCCCCGACCGGGATCTCGCCGTCCTGCGCCGCCTTGCGCGCCTCCTCCAGCGCCAGCCGCATCGCCGGCGCGTAGCTCGCGAGCACCGGGTCTTCGGGGGCGGGCGGGCGGCCGGGGTCAGTCACGGAGGCGGTCGAACTCTTCGCCGAAGCCCGCCTGCTCGGCGACGGTGAGCAGGGCGTCGCCGGGGAGGGCGCGCTCACCGAGGTCGGCGAGCTGCTCGGCGTCGAGGCCGAGGTCTTCGAGCAGGGCCGGGTCGCCGGCGGAGTCGCCGTCCGGGACCTCGCCGACGAGCTGCTGGAACAGCGCGCCGAGCCCGTCCTCCCGGACGGTGGACACGAAGGCGCGCGGCTCGTCCTCCCCGTCCAGCCGGACGACGGCGAACCAGTCGTCGTCCTGCTCGATCATCAGCAGCACCGGGTCGCCGTAGGACTCGACGGCGGCCTCCCGCATCAGGTCGGCGACGTCGTCGACGTGGTCCGCCTCGGCGAGCACGGCCTCGGTGCCGACCCAGCCCTGGGGGGTCTGCGCGAACACGGCGGCGAAGTAGGACACGTGCTCATTCTGACCCACGGGAACGCCCCGGTCACAACCCTTTGCAGGGGTGCAATTCCGGTACCGACTGCCCGGCGAAGGTTGTGAATAAACTTCGGGTTCTGTCCGGTGGCGGACGGCCGCCGTGCTTCCCCCCGCGTCCCGGGAGTCCGCATACTGCACAGCGGCCCCGATCCGGGAGGAGACGCCATGAGCGCGGACGAACTCACCAGGCGAGGGTTTCTCGCCGGGACGGCCGGCGCCGCGGCGATCCTCGCGACGAGCGCGGCCGGCGGCTCCTCCGCCGAGGCGCATGCCGCCCAGCTCGTGGCGGCGAAACGGGCGCCGGTGGCCGAACTCCCCGCTCCGGAGGAATCCGGCATCGACCACATCGTGGTCGTGATGATGGAGAACCGGTCCTTCGACCACTACATGGGCTGGCTCCCCGGGGCGGACGGGCGCCAGGCGGGACTCACCTTCACCGACGCCGCCGGCAACGCGCACGACACCCACCACCTCACGGTGCCGTGGGGCTGCGGCTTCCAGGACCCGGACCACTCCTACGCGGGCGGACGCACCGAGTACAACGACGGCAAATGCGACGGATGGCTGCGCGCCGGCGACAACGACGTCTTCTCCATCGGCTACTACGAGGGCCCCGACCTGGGCTTCCATGGCCATGCCGCCCTCGACTGGACGGTCTGCGACCGCTACTTCCCGGCGGTCATGTCGTCCACGTTCCCGAACCGGATCTTCCAGCACGCGGCCCAGACCGACCGGATCGACAACGCGCTGACGATCGCCGAGATCCCCACGATCTGGGACCGGCTGAAGGCCAAAAGCGTCTCGTGCCGCTACTACTTCAGCGACGTCCCGTTCACGGCGATCTGGGGGCTGCGCCACCTCGACATCAGCCGGAGCATCTGGGAGTTCCGCGCCGACGCCGCCACCGGCCGGCTGCCCGCGGTCAGCTTCGTCGAGCCCGGCTTCCTCGGCGAGATCTTCCTGCCGGGCATGTCCGAGGACGAGCACCCGCTCGCCGACATCCGGTTCGGGCAGGCGTTCCTGAACGAGGTCTACACGGCGGTCGTCACGTCACCGAACTGGCCGCGCACCCTCTTCGTGATCAACTACGACGAGTGGGGCGGGTTCTTCGACCACGTCCCGCCTCCGGTCGGCCCCGACCCGCGTCCCGACCTCGGCACCGGGCTGCGCGGATTCCGCGTCCCGTGCCTGCTGATCTCCCCTCGGGCCCGGCGCGGCGCCGTCGCGCACGAGGTGTACGACCACACGTCCGTGCTGAAGGCCATCGAGTGGCGCTGGGGCCTGGAGCCGCTGACCGTCCGGGACGCGGCCGCCCGCAACATCGCCGAGGCCCTCGACTTCACGGCGCCGCCGGACACCCGCGCACCCCGCTACGACGCGAAGCGCCCGATCAGCCTCGGCTGCCTGGACCCGGCCCACAGCCACACCGGCGACGACTGGGCCGGCCTCAACGACTACGCCCGCACCCACGGCTTCCCCGGCCCCACCTGACGCCCCGGTTACGGGACGGCGTCGAGGGCGCGCTCGAAGGCCGGGGCGAAGCCGATGCGGCCCGCGATGCTGAGCAGCATCTCGTCCGGGTAGAGCTCCAGGTCGCCGGAGATGGCGCCGAGCTCCATCTCGTCCAGCCCGAGGTCGGCGAAGATGGACATGTCGCCGACGGGGAGGACCTGGTCGAGCTCCTCGTCGTCGGGGATCGGGATGTCCAGGTACTCGAGGACCTGGCCGGCGAGCGGCCAGTCGACCGACGCCGTGACGTCCGACAGGAAGACCATGACGTCGTCGCCGAGCAGGCGGATCGCGACGAAGAAGTCGTCGCCGACCGAGACCAGCCCGATCGTGCCGCCGAGGCTCGGCTGCTGGCGCAGGGCATGGATCATCCCCGCGAGGTCCTCGGTCAGCGCGACCGGGAGGATCTCGGCCTCCCAGCTCTCGTCTTCCCGATACACCACGACGGCGAAGTCCGCCGCGTCAACATCCGTCATTTCCACCCCACCGGCACGTCTCCTGCCAGGGCATGGTCGCAGATGCGGCGCGCGCTCGCGTGCCCCACCGTCAAACTCGGCGCCGCGTCCCGGGCCGAGCCCGGGAGGCGGCACCGCTTACTGGTACCTGGCGCCACGAACCTATCCAATCCGCATCAATTGATGCGGAAGGTGCGGCGGCGCAGCTGCGCGTGGATCCGCGCCCGGCGGGACCGGTGCGGCGTCACCCGGGCGCGCAGCTCGCGGGCCTCCGCCAGTTCGCGCAGGAAGATCGCCCGGCGGCGCAGGTGCTCGCGCACCTCCTCGGGGGAGATGTCGCCCTGCGGGCCCGGCCGAGGCGGGTCGTCCGGGGCTGTGACATCGGTCACCTCGCCGTGCGCGGACGGGGGCGCGGTCTCGGCGGACGGGGCGGGAGCAGCGCTTTCGGGAGGTTCGGGAGGTTCGGGAGCGGCGGGTTCTGCGGGGGGCGCCGGTCCCCTCGGCTGGTGATCGCTCTCGCTGTTCATACCGCCATACTGCCCAGCTCAGCGGCGTCCTATCCTAGATCGGCAGGGTCCGGCCGGGCGGGCCGGTTGGGCTACGGTGACCCCATGCAGACCCTCGCCGTCGACCACCCCCTCGTCGCGCACAAGCTCACCACCCTGCGGGACGTCCGCACGGACTCCCCCACCTTCCGGCGTCTGGCGGACGAGCTCGTCACCCTGCTCGCCTACGAGGCCACCCGCGACGTCCGGGTGGCGGAGGCCACCGTCGCGACCCCGCTCGTCGAGGCGCAGGGCGTCCAGCTGGCGAGCCCGAAGCCGCTCGTCGTCCCGATCCTGCGCGCCGGCCTCGGCATGCTGGACGGCATGACGCGGCTGCTCCCCACCGCCGAGGTCGGGTTCCTCGGCATGATCCGGGACGAGGGCACCCTGCAGGCCCAGACGTACGCGACCCGCCTGCCGGACGACCTGTCCGGGCGGCAGTGCTACGTCCTCGACCCGATGCTCGCCACC
The DNA here is from genome assembly GCF_039529475.1 of Actinomadura chokoriensis. Classification (NCBI taxonomy): domain Bacteria; kingdom Bacillati; phylum Actinomycetota; class Actinomycetes; order Streptosporangiales; family Thermomonosporaceae; genus Actinomadura; species Actinomadura chokoriensis. The sequence goes on from NZ_BAAAMW010000003.1 coordinate 361,825, forward strand.
GGCGGGACGCTCGCCGCCGCGATCAGGCTGCTGTTCGACCGCGGCGCCGACGACGTCACCGCGATCTGCCTGCTCGCCGCGCCGGAGGGGCTGAAGTACCTGGAGCAGGCGTTCGCCGACATCTCGGCGCCGGTCAAGGTGGTGACGGCCGCGGTCGACTCGCACCTCAACGAGCAGGGCTTCATCATGCCCGGCCTCGGGGACGCGGGGGACCGCCTGTACGGCGTCGTCTGACCCCGCCCTCCGGCGTCGTCCGACTCGCCCCCCGGCGTCGTCCGACCCCCGCCCCGGCGGGCGCGGGTCACGGGCCCGCGGCCGGCAGGTCACGGCCCGGTACCGGACGTGACCTGCGATGTTCGTTCACGGCCGCACGGGGTACCAAGCCCCTGTGGAACGCCGGTGCGCGTTCCCTCCGCCGTCCCGGCACAGGGGACCGTTTCGGACCGGGCGGTGCGAGCGAGTCCGGGGGAATCATCATGGCTCACCAAGGGGACGACCTGCCGCGCTACGCCGCGATCGGCGAGCGGCTCATCGAGGAGTTCGACGGGGTGCACGGGGCCGACACGGTGGACCGGTGCGTCTCCGCCGCGCGCTACGGCGCCGAGGAGGTCACGGGGTCGGCGCCGCCCGACTTCGTGGAGCGCATCGCGCGCCGCCACCTGGAGGTGCTCGCGACCGTCGCGGCCGAGAAGCGCCGCAAGGCCAGCCGCTCCTCGCTGGACAACGCTCCCTAGACCGGACGCGCCACAGGCCTTGCTTTGCCGGTAGGGCGGGCTGTGCGAAACTGAACCGGGGTCCGTGGGTCAACGCTCCGGGAGGCAGCCGTGCCCGCAAAGAAGTACATCACGTGGGCCGCTGCGGCCTTCGTGGCGTTCTACGTGATCAAGCAGCCGGACGGCGCGGCCCAGTCGGTGGAGAGCGCCGCCAACGGGATCGCCTCCGCCGCCGGCTCCCTGGCCACCTTCGTCAACGCGCTCGCCTGAGGCCGGGATGAGGCTCGTCACTCCGGGAGACTCCGCGCCGGCATCGGTCAACAAGTACCTCCTCCCGCACGAGAACCAGGTCATCACGGTGCGCCGGCATCCGGCGATCCTGATGGTCCCGGTCGGGCTCGTCCTCGGCGGCCTGATCATCGCGGGGGTGCTGAGCAACACCGTCGCCAGCGACGCCGGGACGGTCATCAGCTGGATCTGGTGGGGCTGGCTGATCCTGCTCGCCTGGTTCGTCTGGCGGGTCGCCGAATGGTCCGTCGACTACTTCGTGATCACCAACCAGCGGATGCTGCTGACCACCGGCCTGATCACCCGCAAGGTCGCGATGATGCCGCTGGCCAAGGTCACCGACATGAGCTTCAAGCGGACGATCGCGGGCCGCATGCTCGGCTACGGCGAGTTCATCCTGGAGTCCGCCGGCCAGGACCAGGCGCTCACGAACGTCGACTACCTCCCCTACCCGGAGCAGCTGTACCTCGAAGTCTGCGAGATGATCTTCCCCAACAAGAACCCGGAGCCCCCGGAGAAGACGCTCCCCCCGCCGCCGCCCCCGCGCCGGCCCCGCCGCACGGAGGACGTCCCCACCTCCCCCGGCCCCGACTCGGAGCCCTGACCCGCGCGGCCGCTGGCCGGAAAGCGCGGCGGAGTGGTCAATATCGGCGGTGTCCGAGATCTTGGGCGCCCGGTCGGCTACCGTCTGCTGGGTGACAGACGTCGCGACCGCCGGACGTTCCACGGCACGGACCGGCGCGCCCACCGCGATCCGGCAGCGTGCGCGCGGGAGCCGGGCGGGTCGGGCCGGACGGCGTCCCAGCACCCCGCTTCATTGCTCTCGATGTGCGATAACGCGCAATGTGCAATCATGTCGGCACCCCAGCCGCCTGTTTACTTCCGCTAAGTGAGTCCACATGCCGGGTCCAGGCAATGTCGGAGAACGTGTCCGCAACCTGCGGCTGACCAGACGCTTGTCGCAGGCACAGCTCGCCGGTCACGACCTCTCCGACAGCTACATCTCTTTGATCGAGTCGGGCAAGCGCACGCCGACGCCGACCGTCCTGCGGATGCTGGCCGAGCGCCTCGGCTGCACCCCGGAGTACCTCGCGGAGGGCGTCGAGCCGGAGCAGCGCGCCCACCTGGAGGTGCGGGAGCGGCACGCCCACCTCGCGCTGCTGCGCGGCGACGCCGCCACCGCCGAGGCCGGGTTCGACGAGGTGATCGCGCGCAGTGACGACCCCGACCTGACGTCCCGGGCCCGCTGGGGCCGCGCCCGCGCCCTGGAGGAGCTGGGCCGGACGGACGCCGCGATCGCGCTGTTCGAGGAGCTGCGCGAGCAGGCCGAACGCGACCCGGGCCGGGCCAGCTGGCTGCCGCCCGTGATCGCGCTGGCCAGGTGCTACCACGCCGTCGGCGACCTGGGGCAGGCGATCGCGCTCGGCGAGCGCGCCGTCGAGCGGCTCGAACAGCTCGAACTCGGCGTGGGCCACGAGTTCACCGAGGCCGGCCGGATCCTGCTCCTCGCCTACGTGGATCGCTCCGATCCCGCGCGCGCGCACGAGCTCGGACGCCGCCTCCTGCACCCGGAGCAGTCCGCGGAGGACGAGCTGGTGAGCGTCCACTACCAGCGGGCCAGCATGCGGGCGCTGGAAGAGGGGACCGTCGGCGACTCCCTGTACTTCGCCGACCAGGCCCTGGCGGCGCGTACCGACGCCACTCCCGTGCAGAGCCGCGCGCGTCTCGCCCTGGCCGGGGCCAAGGCGCTGCTCAGGGGCGTCCTCCCGTTCTCGGCCATCGCGCCTCCGGGGGCGATGGCGTCCGTCGAGTTCGGGTACGAGAACCCGCGGCCGGAGGGCACGCGTGAGGCCGCGCAAGAGGCCCTGGAGCTTCTGCAGGCCACGGACGACCTCGAAGGCGACGAGTCCACCGAGAGCACCATCGCCAAGGCGCGTGCCCTGGTGCTCATGGGCGAGCTGGACGACGCCATCGCCACGCTGGAGCAGTTCCTCAACACCGGCATGGCCCTGGCCCCGCCGACCAGCAGCCACACCGTGACTCCGCAGCCCGGCAGCGACCTCGCCGTGCGGACGCAGAAGACCATCTTGGCCAGGCTCGTCCTCGCGCGCGCACGCGTGGCGCAGGGCGACCGCATGGCGGCCCAGGTCGTGTTGCGGGCCGCGTCGGAGCAGCTCTTGACGCTTCCCGCGGGACGTCCGGCGGCGCACCTGTTCAGGGAACTGGGCGAGCTGTATGAACTCGTCCAGGACACCGAGAGCGCGGCCAACGCCTACCGCCAGGCTCTGCAGGCCGCCGGGCTCTCCGCGTCCCAGATCGCGTCCCCGCCGCCCGGTGCCCGAGCCCACTCCCTCCACGGCCCCCACGACGACCCCGGCCTCTGACCTCACCCGCTGTCGCGGGAATCGACGTGGCACCCACCCGACCGGGCGGGGTGTGTTGTGACGCATGTCCCCATTGAGCGGGAACAAAGCGAGCCCGATCTTGCTTTAACCTAAACGTAGGATGACTGGTTGACCGGAGGTTCGGATGACGTTGCGCACGACTCGGCGGTCGTCCCTGGTCGACCAGGTGATCGAGCAGCTCCGAGGCGAGATCGTCGGACGGACCTGGCCGGTCGGCGCGAAGATCCCGCCCGAGCCGGTCCTGGCGGAGACGCTGGGGGTCGGGCGGAACACCGTCCGGGAGGCCGTCCGCGCCCTCACGCACGCGGGGCTGCTGGAGAGCCGGCAGGGCGACGGGACGTACGTCCGGGCGACGAGCGAGCTGTCCGGGGCCGTCCGGCGGCGCCTGGAGAGGGCGGAGCTCGTCGAGATCCTGGAGGTCCGGCGCGGGCTGGAGGTCGAGGCGGCGCGGCTCGCCGCCGGCCGCCGCACCGACGCCGACATCGCCGCCATCGCGGTCGCCCTCGCGCGCCGCGACGCCGCCTGGGCGGCCGGGGAGCACGCCGCGTTCGTCGAGGCGGACCTGGCCTTCCACACCGCCGTCGTCGAGGCCACCCACAACCGCGTCCTGACCGACCTCTACCGCGACTTCAGCGCCGCGCTGCGGGCCAGCATCGGCGCCGCGGGCGTCCTGCTGGAGCACGCGGACGTCCCGCACGGGCCCATCGCCGCGGCCGTGGAGGCGGGCGACGCCGACGCCGCGAGCCGGGCCACGCACGCGTGCCTGGACCAGATCCTCGCCTCCACCGCGCCGGTCGCGAGCCCCGCCGAGCCCTGACCGGCCCCGATTCCCCCGTACCGCCCGGTGTTCGACCGCCGGGAACGATGTGACGAGCAAGGTGAGATGAGTACTTCTGCGACGACTCCGGTTTCCCGCGCGACGGCCGTCTGGTCGCTCGTCGGGCTGGTGCTCCTGACGGTCAACCTGCGGGCCGCGATCACCGGCATCGCCCCGGTGCTCGGCGAGCTGCGGGACGCGTTCGGGCTGTCGGGCGCCGAGGTCGGCGTCCTCACCACGCTGCCGGTGCTGTGCCTCGGCGTCTTCGCCGCCGCCGCGCCGGTGGTGGCGCGGCGGGTCGGCACCGAGACCGCCATCGTCGGCTCCCTCGTCATGATCACGGCGGGGATCGTGCTGCGCGTGGTCGAGTCGCCGGTGTCGCTGTTCGTTGGAACGGTCCTGGCGGGCGCCGGGATCGCGATGGGCAACGTCCTCATGCCGGCCGTGATCAAGCGCGTGTTCCCGTCCCGCGTCGGCTCCCTCACCGGCCTCGCCATGATGCTCATGGCGACCAGCGGCGCCGTCGCGGCCGGGCTCGCGGTGCCGCTGGAGGAGTCCGGCGGATGGCGGCTCGCGCTCGCCGTCTGGGCCGTCCCGTCGCTGGTCGCCGCGCTCGTGTGGGGGCCGCTCGCCCTCCGCGGCCGGCGCTCTCCGACCGCCCCCGTCACGGCCCCGCGCGGCGAGGGCTCCCTGCTGCGCTCCCGCGTCGCCTGGTACGTCGCCGTCTTCATGGGCCTGACGTCGCTGATGTTCTACGTCCTGATGTCGTGGCTGCCGGAGATCATGCAGGACGCCGGGTTCGCGCCCGCCGCCGCCGGGATGATGGTGTCGGCCATGCTGATCGTCGGCATCCCGCTGGGCTTCGTCGTCCCGGTGTTCGCCGCGCGGCTGCCCGACCAGCGCCCCCTCATCGTGGCCGTCGCCGTCACCATGGTCGTGGGCATCGGCGGGCTGCTGCTCGCGCCGTCCGCCGGCTGGGTGTGGGCGATCGTCCTCGGGATCGGCACCGGCAGCGCGTTCCCGCTCGCGTACACACTGCTCAGCCTGCGCGCGCCGAGCCCGTCCGTGGCGGCGGCGCTGTCCGGGATGGCGCAGACGGGCGGCTACCTCCTCGCCGGCGTCGGCCCGCTCGCGGTCGGGGTGCTGCACGAGGCCACGGGCGGCTGGGCCGTCCCCCTCGGCCTCCTGCTCGCGCTGGTCGTGCCCGAGGTGGCGTTCGGGCTGCTCGCGGCGCGGCCCGGGTTCGTCCGCCCGGCCCGTCCGCGGACCCGTCCCGCGGAGCGCGCCCGCGCCCTGGCGCCCGCCCGTACGCGCTGATCAGGACATGTCGACGACGTCCAGGTCCAGGACGCGCGCGTGCAGGACCTGCCGCTGGTGCAGCGCGGCCCGGAGCGCCCGGTGCAGGCCGTCCTCCAGGTAGAGCTCGCCGCGCCACTGCACGACGTGGGGGAACAGGTCGCCGTAGAACGTGGAGTCCTTCGAGAGCAGCGACTGCAGGTCCATCTCGCGCTTGGTGCTGACGAGCTGGTCGAGGCGTACCTGGCGAGGCGGGATCTTGGCCCAGTCACGGGACGAGAGCCCGTGGTCCGGATAGGGCCTTCCGTCACCCACCGCCTTGAAGATCACCCTTCGAGTCTACGGCGTCGCCCTCCGCCCGGAGAAGGCAACGCAACAACACGTGTCACTCGAGTTGCCTCATTCGGTAAACCAGTTACATGCCAGCTCAACCCGCCCGTCACAAACTTCCGTCCGCGGCCCTGGCGTCCGGCCTGGTGACGGGAACAACGGTCAGCAGCTCCTCCAGACCGACGAAGTCCTGCGGGTTGGTGGTGTAAAGCGGCAGTCCCTCGGCGATGGCGACAGAGGCGATCATCAGGTCGGCGATCCGGTGCCGCGGTTTGCGGCCCGCCGCGACCACCGCCGCGCACACCCGTCCGTAGATCCGGGCGGCCTCGACGTCGAACGGAATCGGGTCGAACTCGTTCTCCGTGCGCTGCAGCACGTCCAACCGCCGTGCCCGTTCGATGTGCTCGTCATAGGCGGCCTGCTCCTCGTTGCGCCGGACCTCGTGGGGGCCGGCCGACAACTCGGCGAGCGTGATCGCGCTGATGGCCATCTCGTCGGGCAGTTCCGCCGGATCGATCCAGCTGCGCAAGATCATGATGTTGGTGTCGAGCAACCCCTGCACGTGCTGTTCAGCGCTCATAGGGGTCGCTCGCGTCCTGGTCGGCGGCGGTGTCCTGGTCGGCGCGGAACGCCTCCAGCGCGATGGCGGGCGCGTTGGTGGACATGGCCGCGAACTCGGCACGAGGGACGAACCGGCGGCGGCGCCGCAACGGGATCAACTCACCGATCTTGTGGCCGTCACGGGTCACGGTGAACGCCTGACCGTGCTCGACCGCATCCATGATCTCCTTGGACCGGCTGCGCAGATCCCGTTGGGTGACCTCAGGTTGGGCACGCATACCACCAGAGTAGGCGGTCGTGCCACGCCGTGCCACACCGTGGCACAGATCGGCTGCGGCGGGGTGCGGGGACGCGAAAGGCCGGTGCCCGTCGCGGGCACCGGCCTCGGTGCGGCGGAGGATGCGAGATTCGAACTCGCGAGCGCTTGCACGCAACACGCTTTCCAAGCGTGCGCCCTAGGCCACTAGGCGAATCCTCCACGGGAAAGCCTACCGGTTCCCGGGCAGTGACCTGACATCAATTACGGCGGAGACCGGGACCGGACCGTAGATGTGGGGGAACACGTCGTCGCCGGCCGGCTCGTAGCGGACGGGGGCGTCCAGTCGGGACACGTCTATGACCAGGAGGACGAGGTCGTCCCGGTCGATGCCGGGGTAGAAGCGGGCGAGGACGCCGTCCACCTGGGCCATGTCGGACGAGCAGTGGATGAAGCCCTCCTCGTCCAGCGTCCGGCCCAGCGTGGACATGGTGTACGACACACCGGCGGCACGGGCGGATTCCCAGTGGGTTCGTTCGGCGATGTGCAGGAGCGTGTCCTGGGGTGCGGCGGGCATGGGGCGGAGACTACGCGGGAAGCGTGGCAATCCAGGGGCCGGGATGACATAGACTCTGGGCAGACCCCTCGCATGGCGTCATCCTGTGAACCTCCCCAGGGCCGGAAGGCAGCAAGGATAAACAGGCTCTGGCGGGTGTGCGGGGGGTCCCTTTCGTTTGTGACGCTCTGCTACTCCAGGAGGGCGGACCCCCGATGAGTCTGGCGCTGTACCGCAAGTACCGGCCAGCGACGTTCGCCGAGCTGAAGGGGCAGGAGCACGTCGCCGAGCCGCTGCAGCAGGCGCTGCGCAACGGCCGGATCAACCACGCGTACCTGTTCAGCGGTCCGCGCGGCTGCGGCAAGACGTCCAGCGCCCGGATCCTCGCCCGCTCCCTGAACTGCGAGAAGGGGCCGACCCCCGACCCGTGCGGCGAATGCGACTCGTGCGTCGCGCTCGGTCCGTCCGGGACGGGCCACATCGACGTGATCGAGATCGACGCCGCGTCCCACGGCGGTGTCGACGACGCCCGCGACCTGCGGGAGCGCGCCTTCTTCGCGCCGGTGGCGGCGCGCTTCAAGGTGTACATCATCGACGAGGCGCACATGGTGACCCGCGAGGGCTTCAACGCGCTGCTGAAGCTCGTCGAGGAGCCGCCGCCGCACCTGAAGTTCGTGTTCGCGACCACCGAGCCGGAGAAGGTCATCGGGACGATCCGGTCCCGGACCCACCACTACCCCTTCCGGCTGATCCCGCCGGGCGTGCTGCAGGAGCTCGTCGAGGAGATCCTGCGGGCCGAGGACGTCCCCTACGAGACGTCCGCGCTGCCGCTGGCCGTGCGGGCCGGGGCGGGTTCCGCCCGCGACACGCTGTCCATCCTGGACCAGCTGCTCGCCGGGTCGGACGAGAAGGGCATCACCTACGCGCGAGCCGTCTCGCTGCTCGGCTACACCGACTCCGCCCTGCTGGACGAGGTCATCGCGGCCTTCGCGGCCCGCGACGGCGCCGCCGTCTTCGCCGCCATCGACCGGGTGGTCGAGAGCGGCCAGGACCCGCGCCGGTTCACCGCCGACCTGCTGGAACGCATCCGGGACCTGGTGATCCTGTCGAACGTCCCGGAGGCCGGCGGGACGGGGCTGCTGAACGTCCCGCCGGACGAGCTGGAGGCGATGCGGCGGCAGGCGTCCTCGATGGGGCCGGGCGAGCTGACGCGCGCCGCCGACCTGCTGCACACCGGCCTCACCGAGATGCGCGGCGCCACGTCCCCGCGACTGCTGCTGGAACTGATCTGCGCGCGCATCCTGCTGCCCGCGGCCTACGAGGACGAGTCGTCGATGTTCGCCCGCCTCGACGCCCTGGAACGCCAAGCCTCCCAGGGCGGCTTCGGTGGCGGTCGGCCCGGTTTCGGCGACGGCCCGGCGCAAGCCTTCGCCGCCGCGCCGCCCGCTGCTCAGGCCCCTCCGGCGCAGGCGACCGCCGGCCAGGGCAGCCCGGCGGAGGGTGGGGCCGCACCGAGCGGGCCGGCACAGGGACATGGCGGCGGTGCTGCACAAGCGCGCGGAGAGCAATCCCCTCCCTCCCGGGGGGCCGACCCCACTTCCAGTGTCAACCCCCGCCCCCATGCGGCATCGGCCGAACCCGGTTCTGTGGATAACCGCGGCACCGGCCCCCGCTCGGCCCCCGCAAGCGCACCCGCTCCCTCCACGCCGGCCCCGCCGGCCGGCCCGGCCCCAGCCGCACCGTCCGGTCCCCCGCCCGGCGCCGGGGGTGGGATGGACTTCGGGAGTATTCAGCGGTTGTGGCCGGACGTCGTCGAGGCGGTCAAGCAGAAGAGCCGGGCCACCTGGATGACGATCATGTCCGGGGTGCAGCCGGTGTCGCTGGAAGGCAAGGTCCTGACCCTGGGGTTCGACGCCGAGGGACGTCGGCTGGGCTTTGTGAACGGCGGGCGTGACACCGTCCTCCGCGAGGTCTTCAAAGAGCGCATGGGCGTCGACTGGCGCATCGAGACCGTGGTCGGCGGCGGAGGCGGACGTCCCCCGGGCCAGGGCCCCGGAGGGGGCGGACGGCCGGGTCCCGGCGGCGGCCCCGGGAGCGGTTTCGGTTCCGCGCAGTCTTCCGGCTTCGGGTCGGGCGGCGGCGGGCAGGCCGCGTCCGGCGGATTCGGTGGCGCGCCGGAGGTGCAGGCATCGCAGCCCGCGTCCCAGCCGCCCCGCCCGAACCCCGTCCCGCGCCCGGCGAACGGCGAGAGCCGGGCGGCCCGGCAGGCGGACCCCGGGCCGATGCCCCCGCCGCCGGACGAGCCCCCGCCGCCCCCCGAACCCGCGCCGATGGACGAGAGCGACGAGGTCGACCCCGAAGGCGACGCGGACGCCGACGGCACCGAGGCCGAGATGAACGGCATGGCCCTCATCCAGCGGGAACTCGGCGGCCAGATCATCCGCGAGATCGACAACTCGAACTAGGAGCGGGCGGCGGCGCGCCGCCGACGGCTCAGCGGTGGCTCAGGACGTTGACCACTCGCCCGTTCGGGTCGCGGACGAAGAACCGGCGCACGCCCCACTCCTCGTCCTGGAGCGGGTGCACGATCTCCGCGCCGCTCTCGCGCACGGCCGCGAAGACCGCGTCCACGTCGTCCACCTCGACGCTGATGTCGGGGACGACCGGCCCCGTCTTGTCCTCGGTCATGAAGCTGACCTGGGCCGTCGGGTTGGACGGGGAGGCGACCGTCACGATCCAGCCCTGGTTCATGACCTCCTCGAAGCCCAGCAACCCGTAGAACTCCCGGTTCTCCTCCGCGGCCTCCGTCCGGATGTTGGGCACGACACGGCGAACAGTCATCAACGACTCCCAATCTGCATCTGACCACTGCGCCCATCGTCTCCCGCGACCCCGCCGCCGTCTTGGACGGATGGCACCCCAGGCCAACCGGAGCCGTTACAGGTGGCGGACCACCTTGGCGGGGTTGCCGACCGCCACGACGTTCGGCGGGACGTCCTTGGTCACGACCGCACCGGCACCGATCACGCTGTTCATCCCGATGGTGACGCCGGGCAGCACAATGGCGCCGCCGCCCAGCCAGACGTTGTCCTCGATCACGATCGGCTCGGCCGCCTCCAGCCTGGCCCGCCGCTGCTCGGCGTCGAGAGGATGGGTCGGCGTCAGCAACTGGACGTTCGGGCCGATCTGTACGTCGTTGCCAATGGTGATGGGCGCGACGTCCAGGGCGGTCAGGCCGTAGTTGGCGAACGTGCCGGAACCGACGGTGATGTAAGAGCCGTAGTCGACGTACAGCGGCGGACGGATGTGCGCGTCCGGGGCGATCGACCCGAGCAGTTGCTCCAGGATCGGCCGGGCCGCCTCCTGGTCGGTGGCGTAGACCTCCCCGTACCGGTGGGCCAGGGCGATCGCACGCTTGGAGGCCGACGCCAGGTCGGGGTCGTCGGCGATGTACAGGTCACCGGCCAGCATCCGCTCGCGGTTGCTCCGCGTGTCCCCGGCGAAGAAGTCAGTCATCGAACACGACCCTAGCTCCGGGACGCCCTTGGACGTCAGCGGCGGCCGTGCGCCGGGTTGTTTGACGTGCGGCTGGCGTGGCACCACTCCCGCCAAGATCGTGACGGGCGTACTTACCGCATCATGGCGCGAACCCGTAGTCTCGGGGGACGGACGTCCGGTGGCTGGCGGAGCGCCAGAGAGAAGGTCCCGGCAAGGGGGCCGGAAAAGGGAGTGCACCGTGGAACCCGGTGGTCAGTTGAACATGCAGGAGCTTCTGCAGCAGGCGCAGGCCATGCAGGAGCAGCTCTTCAACGCGCAGCGCGAACTCGCGGAGGCCGAGGTGAAGGGCACCGCCGGCGGCGGGCTCGTCACCGCGACGGTCAACGGCCAGGGCGAGGTCACGGGCCTGTCGATCGACCCGAAGGCCGTCGACCCCGACGACCCGGCCGACACCGCGGAGACCATCGCCGACCTCGTCCTCGCCGCGATCCGGGACGCCGCGCGCGAGGCGCAGCGGCTCCAGCAGGAGAAGATGGGACCGCTGGCCCAGGGCCTCGGCGGGCTGCCGGGCGGCGGCGACCTTCCCGGCGGCTTCCCCGGCCTCGGCGGCGGCCCGGGCGGCGCCTGAACCCGGAGCGCACGGGGCGCCCCGCGGCGTCCCGGACGCACGGCGTCCATGGCGTACCAGGCGTACAGCACAGACTAGGAAAGGAGGGGTCCGTTGTACGAAGGGGTGGTCCAGAACCTCATCGACGAGCTGGGCAGGCTGCCCGGCGTCGGCCCCAAGAGCGCGCAGCGGATCGCCTTCCACCTGCTCGCCGCCGACCCGGCCGACGTCGAACGGCTCGGCAAGGCGCTCAAAGAGGTCAAGGACAAGGTCCGCTTCTGCAAGACGTGCGGGAACGTCGCGGAGGAGGAGGAGTGCCGGATCTGCCGGGACGCCCGCCGCGACCCCCACGTCATCTGCGTCGTGGAGGAGTCCAAGGACGTCGTCGCGATCGAGAAGACCCGCGAGTTCCGGGGCACCTACCACGTCCTCGGCGGCGCGATCAGCCCGATCGAGGGCGTCGGCCCGGACGACCTGCGCATCCGCGAGCTGATGCAGCGGCTCGCCGACGGGACGGTCACGGAGCTGATCCTCGCCACCGACCCCAACCTGGAGGGCGAGGCCACCGCGACGTACCTCGCCCGGCTCGTGAAGCCCATGGGCCTTACCGTCACCCGTCTGGCCAGCGGCCTGCCGGTGGGTGGCGACCTCGAGTACGCAGACGAGGTGACGCTGGGCCGCGCATTCGAAGGACGGAGGCTGCTCGATGTCTGACACCAACAGCCCGCAGGACTGGAACGCCCTCGCCGAGCGCGTGGCGTGCCACGTCGACAACTACCTGAACGGACTGGAGGCGGTCGCCCGCGGCGACGGCGGGACGCACACGATCCCGCTGCTCCTCCTCGAAGTGTCGCAGGTCATGCTGGCCGGCGCGCAGCTCGGCGCCAGCGCCGACGTCATCCTTCCCGACAACTGGGAGCCGGAGGTCGGCGACGACCCCGACCTCGACGCGATCCGGCAGGGCCTGTCCGAGCGGCTCATCGCGCTGGACGAGTACGTCGAGGTCTTCGACCCGTACAAGGACACCGAGCCCACGTCGTACCGCCTGTCGGACGACCTGGTCGACGTCGCCAGCGACCTCGTCCACGGGCTGCGCCACTACCAGCAGGACCGCCCCCTGGAAGCCCTCTGGTGGTGGCAGTACTCCTACTTCAACCACTGGGGCAACCACGCCGGCGCCGCCCTGCGCGCCCTCCAGGCGTTCGTCGCGAACGCCCGCCTGGACGTCGCCCCCGAGGCGGAGGTCGCGACCGCCTGACCGGCTCCGCGCGGACGGTCGGCTAGCCGTCCGAGGGGGAGGTCGCGGGCGCGTCCAGGGCCCACGCGACGAGTTCGGCGGCCTTCTCGGCGTCCGATCCGAGCTGCCCGCCGGATTCCCAGGCGTACTCGCCGAGGTCGCCGTCCCAGACGACGGCCGCCGTCCGTCCTCGGTACCCGACGCGCAGCACGGAATCCTCCGGCGGTGCCGCGGACACCTGCGGGGCGCGCCGCCGCAGCGCCGCGTACAGCGAGTACAGCGGCCCCCTGCGGACGTGCGGCAGTTCATCGGACGCGGCCATCGGCTCTCCCATCGGCTCGGTCACCGCCGCGCACGCCCCGCCGGGTCATGGCGCGGACGCGTACGGCTCACGCGTGGACGAGATGAACCACGGCACCCCGCCGATACGTAGACGCTTCGCCCCCCTTTCGGGTGGTCCGTGAAGACCCGGGGATCCGGGCGCGCGAGCGGGCGCGCGCGATGCCAAGCAACCCTCCGCCGCGTCAGTCGCCCGGAAACGACCGACCCCGACCGGAGGCGCGGGGCGCCGGGTCGGTCGGGGCCGGTGGCGAGAGGGGCGTTCGGGCCGTCAGGCCACGCGGCCGCGGAAGGTGCCGGCGTTCTGGAAGGCGCCGTCCAGGATGCGGCCGACCTCGTCGAGCTTCTTGCGGACCTTGGCGACGCCGATCGCGCCGCCGGACATGCCGGTCGTGGCGAGGCCGGCGTCGACGACCACGCTGCCGTCCTGCTGCGGGCGCAGGATGATCCGGTACTTGTAGTGGGTGGCGAACGCGCCGAGCAGCAGCGCCTTGGTGCGGCTGCCCTTCTCGATGATGCACTCGCCGGGGTTCTCCCAGGTGAAGCGGAAGCCCTCGGCTCCGAGCACCTGCTCCAGCACGGGACGGACCTGGTCGGGCGTACCGGTCACGTGGATCTTGACGGAATCGGCCATGATGTTCCTTCGTCAGGGGGTACCGGCGTCCGCCCGCGATGGCCGGACGGGATGTGTCGCGCGTGCGCGCGCGAGATGTCGAGCAGTGAATCATAATCCCGAAAAGGCCGCTGATGTGGGACAACGTCCCCCATGCGGAGCCCGCGTACGGCCCCCGCGGCCGTCCCCCGCCCGGAAGCCGGGCCTTGACCTGCCCGAACGCTTTTAGTTCGGAAAGGCGGTGACCCATAGCGGCCGCTCCACCAGGCCAGGGGCGGCCCAGGGCAGGGCTCGGACGCGTTCGCGGCCACAGTCGAGTTACCTGGTCGTAATCGATGGGCGGGCGCTCGGTAGACTCGTCCAACGGAACGCCCGACCCCGATCCGAGGAGCGCCCACTCGTGGCTCTAGTCGTGCAGAAGTACGGTGGCTCCTCCGTCGCCGACGCCGATGGCGTCAAGCGGGTCGCCCAGCGCATCGTCGCAACGAAGAAGGCGGGCAACGACGTGGTCGTCGTCGTGTCCGCCATGGGCGACACGACGGATGATCTCATCGATATGGCCAAGCAGGTCAGCCCCCTGCCGCCGGGCCGTGAGCTGGACATGCTGCTCACCGCCGGCGAGCGGATCTCGATGGCGCTGCTGGCGATGGCCATCGCGAACCTGGGCCACGAGGCCCGCTCGTTCACCGGTTCCCAGGCCGGTGTGATCACCGACGGCTCGCATGGCAAAGCCAAGATCATCGACGTGACGCCGGGGCGGATAAGGACCGCGCTGGACGAGGGCTCGATCTGCATCGTGGCGGGCTTCCAGGGCGTCTCGCAGGGCACCAAGGACATCACCACGCTCGGCCGCGGCGGCTCCGACACGACCGCGGTCGCGCTCGCCGCCGCGCTGGACGCCGACGTCTGCGAGATCTACTCCGACGTCGACGGCGTGTTCACCGCCGATCCGCGCATCGTGCCCGCGGCCCGTAAGATCCCGAAGATCTCCTACGAGGAGATGCTGGAGATGGCGGCGAACGGCGCCAAGATCCTGCACCTGCGCTGCGTGGAGTACGCGCGCCGCTACAACATCCCGATCCATGTGCGGTCCTCGTTCAGTCAGAAGGAGGGTACGTGGGTCGTCGACAGCAGCGAGATCGAAGGACAGGACATGGAGCAGGCGATCATCTCCGGTGTCGCGCACGACCGGAGCGAAGCCAAGATCACCGTGGTCGGGGTGCCCGACAAGGTCGGTGAGGCCGCCGCGATCTTCTCGGTGCTGTCCGACGCCGAGATCAACATCGACATGATCGTGCAGAACGTGTCGGCCGCGTCCACCGGGCGGACCGACATCTCGTTCACGCTGCCGTCCACCGACGGGCAGACCGCGCTGACCGCGCTGAACAAGCTCAAGGGCCGCATCGGCTTCGAGTCGCTCCGCTACGACGACCGGATCGGCAAGGTGTCGCTGATCGGCGCCGGGATGCGCTCGCACCCGGGCGTCACCGCCAACCTGTTCAGCGCGATCGCCGACGCCGGGGTGAACATCGAGATGATCTCCACGTCGGAGATCCGGATCTCGGTCGTCGTCGCCCAGGACGACATCGACACCGCGGTCGCCGCCGCCCACCACGCCTTCGACCTCGACTCCGACCAGGTCGAGGCCGTCGTCTACGGCGGCACCGGCCGCTGACGCGACCACGGAGGGCCGCGCCGCCCCGGGAGAGCCTGGCCCGGAGCGGCGCGGCCTTTCGCATGCGCGCCCGGTGCGCCCGCGGGCGCGGACGCCGGTATGGGGGTGTTCGCGGGTGGTGGTGCGCTTTGGGAACCGGTCGTGCGCGGCGGTAGTTCTGTGGGTGTGAGTGCGACGATGGGCTCCGCCTTGCCGACCCTCGCGGTCGTCGGCGCCACCGGGGCGGTCGGTGCGGTGATGCTCGACCTGCTGTCGACCCGCAGGGACGTGTACGGGGAGATCCGGCTCGCCGGGTCGGCGCGGTCCGCGGGGCGCGTGCTCCGGGTGCGCGGCGAGCCGGCCGAGGCGGTGCCGCTCGCGCCCGAAGTCTTCGCGGGCGCCGATGTCGCGGTGTTCGCGGTGCCGGACGGGGTGGCCGCCGAATGGGCGCCGATCGCGGCCGGCCACGGTGCCGTGGCGGTGGACGGGTCGCGTGCGTTCCGGGCCGTCCCGGACGTTCCGCTCGTCGTCCCGGAGGTGAACCCCGAGCGGGTGCGCGACCGGCCGCGCGGCATCGTCGCGGGCCCCGGCTGCGCGACGCTCTCGATGATCGTGGCGGTCGGCGCGCTGCACGCGCGGTACGGGCTGCGGGAGCTGGTGATCGCGTCCTACCAGGCGGCCTCCGGCGCGGGCCGGCACGGCGTCGACACCCTGTACGCGCAGCTGGAGAAGGTCGGCGGGGACCGGGCGCTCGGCAACCGCGCCGGGGACGTCCGCGGCGCGGTCGGCGACCTCGGCCCGTTCCCGGCGCCGCTCGCGCTGAACGTCGTGCCCTGGTCGGGGACGCAGGCGGACGGCGGCTGGACGTCCGACGAGCTCGGCCTGCGCGACGAGACCCGCCGGGTGCTCGGACTGCCGGAGCTGAAGGTCGCGGCGACCTGCGTCCGCGTGCCCGTGGTCACCGGGCACTCGATGGCCGTGCACGCCGTGTTCGAGGAGCGCACCGACCAGCGGGAGGCGCAGGCGATCCTCGCCCGCTCGCCCGGCGTGGTCCTGTGCGACAGCCCGGAGACGCACGAGTTCCCGACGCCCGCCGATGTCGCCGGCACCGACCCGACGTGGGCGGGCCGCGTCCGCCGCTCGCTCGACGACCCGCGGGCCCTCGACCTGTTCCTGTCCGGCGACAACCTCCGCAAGGGCGCCGCGCTGAACACCGCCCAGATCGCCGAGCTGGTGGCCGCCGAACTGACCGGCTGACCCCGGACCCGCGCCGGCGGCCCGCCCGCGCGACCGGGGCTCCGCGCGACCGGGGCTCCGCGCGAGCGGGACGCCGGGGCGGGGACCTAAAGTGGCATGCGTGACCGAGACGAAGGCCGTGAAGTCCGAGCAGACGCGGGCCGCGATCGTCGAGACGGCGCTGCGCCTGTTCCGGGAGCGCGGATACGAGGCGACGACCATGCGGGCGATCGCGAAGGAGGCGGGCGTCTCGGTCGGCAACGCCTACTACTACTTCGGGTCGAAGGAAGAGCTGATCCAGGCCTACTACGACGAGCTGCAGGACGAGCACGTCGCCGCCTGCCGGGCCGTCCTCGACACCGAGACGGAGTTCGCGCCGCGGCTGCTCGGCGTCCTGAAGGCCCGGGTCGACACGATGGTCCCCTACCACGAGTTCGCCGGGAAGTTCTTCAAGTTCGCCGCCGAGCCGACGAGCCCGCTGAACCCGTTCAGCGCCGAGTCCGGCCCGGCCCGCGACTCGGCGGTCGCGATCTACCGCGAGGTCGTCGAGGGCTCCGACCTGAAGATCGACCGGGAGTTCCGGGCGGAGCTGCCCGAACTGCTGTGGATCTACTCGATGGGCATCGTCCTGTACTGGGTGCACGACAACTCGCCGGGCTGCCGCAAGACGTACCTCCTCGTCGAGCGGACGGTCCCGCTGGTGAACCGCATGGTGGCGATGTCGCGCCTGCCCGGCTTCAAGTCGGTGACGCGGGAACTGGTGGGCATCATCCGCGAAGTCCGCGCCTGACCCCGCACATGCTCGGGTGGCCCCCGCACATGCTCGCCGGGTCAGCGGAAGGTGATGTCCCAGTGGTCCTTCTCGCGGGCGAAGACGGTGCCGTCCGGTGAGCGGTAGAGGCGGGCCCCGTCGCCGCGCGTGCCGGCGGACGGGTAGCGCTTGATCGCCGCGTCCACGCAGCGTCCGGGAGCAATGTCGAGTTTGTAGCCGTTCGCATGGCTGTAGGTGCCGGGGGCGTGCCCGCGCTCGGTGCCGCCGGTGATGGTGATCTTGCAGCCGCTCGACTCCGCGAAGTCGATCACGCCCTTGATCGTCCCCCAGCGGACGCCCTGGAACGACGTGCAGGTCCGGACCGTCCGGTCGGAGCAGCCCCCGGTCGAACGCCACCGGATGCCGCTGCCGCGCAGCGCGGTCTCCGCGAACCGCTGCTCAAGGCGCAGCGACACGGGCAGGTCCGGCAACTTCGGCAGCGTCTCCTGGACCGGGACCGCGGGTTCGGAATCCGACGACATCGGCGGACGGGTGAGAGGTGGGGCCGCCGATGGCGGGTCCTGCGCCGGTGCGAGGGGTGTGCTCTCGGTGGGCGTGCCACTGGCCGACGGGTCCGCGATCACGGGACGGGGAGTCCGCGCGGGTGGCGTCAGCGGAGCGCCACGGAGGCGCGTACGGGCTGGAATCGGGCGGTCGGCGCGGTCGGCGCGGCCGGCGCGGCCGGGCCGGAGCGGTGCCGTACGTGCGGACGATGTGCTCGGATGCGCCGAGGTGAGACGGGCTTCACGAGTGTCGGCGGCGGCCGGGACAGGGGTGAAGGCCGTCGC
The DNA here is from genome assembly GCF_039529475.1 of Actinomadura chokoriensis. Taxonomy (NCBI): domain Bacteria; kingdom Bacillati; phylum Actinomycetota; class Actinomycetes; order Streptosporangiales; family Thermomonosporaceae; genus Actinomadura; species Actinomadura chokoriensis. The sequence continues at coordinate 379,830 of NZ_BAAAMW010000003.1, forward strand.
CGCGACGGCCAGCGCCGTGACCGCGCCGGTCAGCCGGAAGGCCGGGCCGTGCGGGCTCGGTATTCGGTCGCCGAAGGTGCGTGCGGCGAACGCATGGGCGTGCCGGACGAGCGCACGGGCATGCCGAAGGCGTGTCATCTGGGTCCCCCCGATCGGTGCTCTTCGATTACCGGGGGGTAGGCCGGCCGTCATGATCAACGGCCGACCCGAGGATGCCCAAGGTTCGATCTTGTAAACGCGGGGGACGGGCGGCCGCGCCGCCCGTCCCCCGGAAGATCACGACATACCGAGATGCTTGCGGGCGAAGTTCATCTCCGCGGCCATCTGCGTGATCCGCTCCTCGACGACGAGGGAGCCGTGCCCCGCGTCGTACCGGTACACCTCGTGCGGCAGGCCCAGGCCGGCGAGGCGGGCGAGGTAGTTGTCGATCTGCCGGATCGGGCAGCGCGGGTCGTTCTCCCCGGCCAGCACCAGCACCGGCGCCTTGACCGCCTCGACATAGGTGATCGGGGACGATGCGCGGTAGCGGTCCGGGACCTCGTCCGGCGAGCCGCCGAACAGCGAGCGGTCGAACGCCTGCAGGCCCTCCATCTCGTCCTCGTACGCGGCGACGTAGTCGGCGACGGGGACGGCGGCGACGGCGACGCTCCAGTCGTCCGGCTGCGTGCCGATGCCGAGCAGCGTGAGGAAGCCGCCCCACGAGCCGCCCGTCAGCACGAGCCGGGACGGGTCCGCGAGGCCCGACGCGACGGCCCAGTCGCGGACGGCCTTGATGTCCTCCAGTTCGGTGAGGCCGACACGGCCCTCGATGGCGTCCCGCCATTCCGAGCCGTATCCGGTGGAGCCCCGGTAGTTGACGCGGACGACCGCGAACCCGTGGTCGACCCAGGCGGCGGCGGTCGGCACGAACGAGTCGTCGTCCTGCGCGGTCGGCCCGCCGTGGACGTCGAACACGGTCGGGTACGGGCGGTCGCCGTCCGGCCTGCTGACCAGGGCGTGGATGCGGCCGCCGGGGCCGTCCACCCACACGTCCTCGACCGGGACGGACGGCGGCGCCGCCGGGCCGGGCGGGGTGAGCACGACCGCGCCCGACGTGGAGCGGATCACCGGCGGCTCGGCGGCGGACGACCACGAGAACTCGACCGTCCCGTCCGGCCGGACACCGGCCCCGCCGATCACCCCGCGCGGGGTGTCGATCCCGGTCAGGGACCCGTCGGTCAGGTCGTACCGGTACAGCTCGTCGCGCGCCTCGTGCGAGTGGGAGATCAGCAGCGCCGTCCCGTCCGGGTACCAGTCGGCGCCGATCTCGCCGGGCAGGTCGAGGACGATCTCCCGCTCGGTCCCGGCGACGGGGTCCCAGATGAGCATCTCGTCGCGGCCGCGCCGCTCGTGGTTGACGAGCAGCCGTGAATCGCCATCGACCGGGGCGAATCCGGCGCCGTAGACGCCCTTGCCCGGTCCGTCCCACAGGTCGGCGACCGTGGAGCCGTCGGGGCGCAGCACGCGCAGCGCCATGTGCCGGCTGTCGCCGTGCTCACTGTGGCCTATGGCGATGAGGGTCTCGTCACGGGAGAGGGCGGCGACGTGGGCGTCCTCTGCGTGGTGGTAGAGCACCTCTGGCTCCGCCCCAGGGCGGCAGAGGTGAATCGTGTTGCCCTGGTCGGTCGTCCGTCCGATGACGGCGAGACCACTGCGGCCCAGGGACAGCCCAGACGGATACGACGGCTCCAGCCCCGGAACGGCCGGCTCGCTCTCCATGCCCTCGCTTGAGAAGGGGAGGCGGTTCCATACGCCGAACTCGTCGCCGTCCGTGTCGGCGAACCACCACACCCATTCGCCGGACGGGTCGACGGTTCCCATCCACGTCCCGTTGGGACGATCCGTCATCTGGCGCTGCGCACCGGTCTCCCGGTCCCACGCGTAGATCTCCCACGTCCCGGTCACGTTCGACCGGTAGATGCTGCGGTTCGGGGCGTCACGCGCCCATCGGGGCAGGCTCATCCGGGCGGCCCGGAAACGCGCCTTCCAGCGCTCGTCGTCGACCATGCCCCCAGTATCCCGACCGCGCGGCCCGGACGGGCTCGGGCGCACGGGCTCAGAGCGGGCTCAGGGCGTGGTCAGGGCGTGGTCAGGCGGCCGAGGAGCTGGTCGATCGCGGCGCGGACCTGCCGGTCCATGGCCCGCGCGAACCCGGCCTCGACCGTGACCTGCGCGCCCGGACGCAGCCGGGCGAGGGTCTCGGTGAGCTCGCCGAGGTCCTGGTCGTCGATGCTCTGCACGACGTGCGTGGTGATCAGCCCGACGAACATGGCGGCCAGGTCGTCCATGCTGCGCTGGAGCTCCCGGCCGGCCGACAGCACCGCGTCCAGCGGCACCCCGGCCCGGACGAGCGTGACGGTCGCCTCCAGTTGGCGGCGGCTCCAGTGCGTGATGCGGTCGCCGTCGACCTCGATGTGGCCGAGCTCGATCGCCCGTGCGATGGACTCGGGGCCGATCTCGCCGGGGAACAGCGCGGCCGCCTCGTCCAGCGTCATGGTGACGGGGACCTCGTTCGACCACGGCGCCGTCACCGCCTTCTCGACGCCGAGGAGGGCCTCGATGTCGCGGCCCTGCTCCCACGCCGACAGCAGTTCCCGGATGCCCTCCAGGGTGTGCCCGCGCTCCAGCAGGTTCGCGATCATGCGGAGGCGGGCGAGGTGGTCCTCGGTGTAGAGGCCGATGCGCCCCTCGCGGCGGGGCGGCGGCAGCAGCTTGCGCTCCTGGTAGTAGCGCAGCGTCCGGACGGGGATGCCCGCCGCCGAGGCGAGCTCGCCGATCCGGTACTCGCGTCCGCCGTCCGCTGGACGGTCCTCCGTCGGCTCTTCGCTCACGGGCGTCAGCATAGTTCGCGGCCGGACCCGGTCAGCCCCCACCGCCCGCGGCGGCGGAACGGGACCGGCGCGGCGGGCGTCGGACCTGCGTCGTCGCCGCAGTTGACAGAAAGGCGCCTCATGTCGAAGACCCGTCCCGCCGCACTCGCGCTGGCCGCCCTGGTCGCCGCCTTCGGCCTGACCGCGTGCGGCCAGGACCGGTGGTGCGAGCACGACGCCACCGACACCAAGGTCAGCGACCGCTTCTGCAAGAACGGCACCACCGGGTACGAGTGGGAGACGGACGGCGGCCACAAGACGAACTACAAGAAGACGAAGAGCAAGACGTCCAAGACCAAGTCGCACCGCTGACGGTCACGGGGCCCGCCGGACGGTCCTGAGCCTGCGCTGCCGGCGCCGGGGCCTCTCGCTCCCGGACCGGACCCGGCCGGGCGGGGCCGCCGCCTCGGCGGCGAGGAGCTCGCGGAGCGACCGGGGAAGGATCTCCTCGCGTCGCTCGATGAACGGTGAACGCATCGGATTCTCCCTGTTCGTTTGTTCGGGAGGTCAGGCGGCCGTGCGGACGAAGGGGTAGGCGGCGGCCACGGTGTCGAGCGCCCAGCGCATCCGGGCGCGGTAGGTCTCCGGATGGTCGCCCGCCTCCTGCGCGACGCCGGCGAGGCAGGCGGAGCGGTCGCCGCCGCAGGCGCCGATCCGGTCGTCGATCGCCGCGCGGACCTGCTCGGCGGTGGGGCGGTCGGACTCCTGCAGCCTGCTGCAGAACAGGATCTCGGCCAGGTCGGAGGCGGTCATCGAGGTGAGGGTCGGCGTGTTCGACATCGTGTGCCTTCTTCCTGCGGAGGGGCCTCGTCCCCCTGCTGCCACATACGACTCTGCCCGCCGGGCGAAGTCATCGCCATAGGGGAAAACCCCTAATCACGGTGGAGTGATCCCCCGGCCGACCCGTTCTGCCGCGCGAACCCCTCCGCGAGCGCCGCCCGGAAGGCGCGCACGGCCGGATGCTCACCGCCGCCCTGGCGGGACGCGGTGGACAGCCGGCGCGTCCGCCGCTCCGCCGGCAGCCGGACGACCCGGACCGTCGGCGGACGCCCCGCCCACACCAGGCCGGGCAGCAGCGCGGCGGCATGGCCCCGCTCCACCAGCCGCAGGTGGAGCAGCAGGTCGGTGGACTCGAACCGGACGTCCGGATCGAACCCGGCCTCGCGGCACAGCCTCGTCGCCCACTGTCGGGACGCCGTCCCCACCGGCTCCATGACCCACGGGACGCGGGCCAAACCACGCAGGCCGGTGCCGGCCGCGCCGTCCGGGACCGCCAGCCCGATCTCGTCCTCGCCCAGTTCGGCGTACTCGACGCCCGCCGGGCGCGGCCCCGGCTCCCCCGGGTACTCCTCGGTGATGACGAGGTCGAAGTCCCGGGCGAGCAGGGCGGGCAGCGCGCTCTCCGGCTCCCGTTGGGTGATCTCGATCCGCAGCCGCGGGTGCGCGCCGCGGAGCAGGGTGAGGGCGTCCGGGACGAGCGCGAGCGCGGCGGTCTGGAACGCGGCGACCCGCAGCACGCCCGTGATGCCCTCCAGCGACGCGGCGAGGTCGGCCTCCGCGCGTTCGAGCCGCTCCAGCACCGCCTCGGTGTGTGCGACGAGGATCTCGGCCTGCGCGGTCAGCCGGACGCGGCGCCCGACCGGCTCCAGCAGCGGGACCCCGACCTCCCTCTCCAGCACGGACAGCTGCTGCGAGATCGACGAGGGGCTGTAGGAGAGGGCTTCGGCGACGGCGGCGAGCGTCCCGCGGTGCTTCAGCTCGCGCAGGAGGCGCAGCCGGTGGAGGTCGAGCATGCGCGGCGTCCATTCATCGGTTCTGCTGACGGTTATCGCTCGAAAACATTCGCTGGACCGACCATAGGACGCTACGGAAGCGTATCGTCCATGGTCAACGCCCCCGCCGCCTGGTTCAGCCGCCCCGCCGCCCGCGCCTGGACGGGCCCGCCCGCTCCCGCCGGCGTCGCCGCCTTCCACCGGACGCTCCCCGGATACGTCCCGACGCCGCTCGTGGAACTGCCGCCACTGGCCGCCGAGCTGGGCGTGCGGCGCGTCTTCGTGAAGGACGAGTCGTCGCGGCTCGGGCTTCCCGCCTTCAAGATCCTCGGCGCCTCGTGGGGGATCTACCGGGCGCTCTGCGACAGGTACGGCCTGTCGGCCGCCTCGCTGCCGCCGCCGGCCCGGCTGCGCGCCGCGCCGGGCCCGGTCCGGCTGGTCACGGCGACGGACGGCAACCACGGCCGCGCGGTCGCCGCGATGGCCCGCCTCCTCGGCCTGGCCGCCGACGTCTACGTCCCGTACGGCGTCCACCCCGCCGCCATGGCCGCGATCAAGGCGGAGGGCGCCGGACTGACCGAGGTCCCCGGGCCCTACGACGAAGCGGTGCGCCTCGCGGCGGACGTCGCGGCCTCCGACCCTGAGGCGCTCCTCGTCCAGGACACGTCCTGGCCCGGCTACGAACGCGTCCCCCAGTGGATCGTGGACGGCTACTCCACCCTCTTCACCGAAATCGACGAGCAGCTCACCGCGGTGGGCGCCGCCCCAGCGGGCCTGGTGGCCGTCCCAGTGGGGGTGGGTTCGCTGGCCCAGGCAGCCGTGGCCCACTACAGGTCAGGCCCGACCGCACCCACTGTGCTCTCCGTGGAACCCGATGCCGCTGCCTGCATCTTGGCGAGCCTCCACGAAGACGAGCCCGTGACCGTCGAGACGGGGTCGACCACTATGGCGGGCCTCAACTGCACCACCCCGTCCACTCTCGCCTGGCCCGTCCTACGCGCCGGTCTGGACGCGGCCGTTGCGATTACCGACGCGGAGTCGGCCCAAGCCGCGCACGATCTGGCCGACGCCGGCATCTCCGCAGGCCCTTGCGGCGCGGCCTCCCTGGCCGGCACCCGCACCGCCTTGTCCTACCGTCGCGCACTGGCCCCCGAGCACGGCGAGACGATCGTCCTCCTGAACACGGAAGGCCGGGCGGCCAACCCGTCCCTCCCCTGACCCGGCCGACCGCCGTCGGCCGGATCGTGCGGTGTGGAAAGATCTGGCCGCGCATCGGGTGCTCGTCCCGGTGTCGTGGCGCTGGAGCATTTGCGGCGTGCTCTGTCGTTGAGCGAGGTGGCTCGGCACGCGCGTATGAGCGTGCGGACGTTCCGTGCCGAGCGCGTCTGATTCTTCCAGTCCCGATTGTTAAGGTGAGCGCGAATGGGCGACGAGGACCGCGAGTACCGGGTCGAGGAGCTGGCGGACGCGGCGGGCATCCCGGTCCGGACGCTGCGCTACTACCAGGAGCGGCGGCTGCTGCCCGCGCCCCGGCGGCAGGGGAGGGTCGCCCTCTACAACGCCTCCCACCTCGGCCGGCTGCGGCTGATCGCCGAGCTGCTCGACCGCGGCCACCGGCTGGACGGCATCGAGGAGCTGATCGCCGCCGCCGACGAGGGCCGCGACGTCACCGAGCTGCTCGGCTACGAGTGGGCCGCCGCCACGCCCTGGGCCGACCGGGAGTCCGCCGAGATGAGCCTGGCGGAGCTGGCCGCGGTGTTCGACGGCCGGCTCACCCCGGAGATCCTCGCGGAGGCGGCCGAACTGGGGTATGTGGCGGTCGAGGGCGAGCGGGTCGTGATCAGCAGCCCGCGGCTGTTCGACGCGGCGGTCCAGCTGGCCCGCGCCGGGATCCCGCTGCGCTCGATCCTCGCGATGAGCTGGGAGCTGGAGGCCGCGTTCGACCGGATGGCGTTCGGGTTCGTCCAGCTGGTGCGGGGGCAGTTGCCCGACCGTCCCGCCGGCGACCCGTCCCCCGAGGAGCTGGACCGGCTGGCCGCGCTGGTCGGGCGGCTGCGGCCGCTCGCCAGGACGGTCGCCGACGAGCATTTCGCCCGCGCGATGGACCGCCGCCTCACCAAGGACATTTCGGAGATCAAGGAGCGAATCCGGCCTACGCGCCGGTAACATACCCCTACCGCATCCCCGCGGGATTGGTTACTCTCGGCCAACAATCCCAGTCTCAACTGGGAGCGAGTCGCGGAGGGGGCAGGCACGGTGGCAGGGACGAACGACGGCCGGGTGGCAGTGGTGACGGGCGCCGCCCGCGGACTCGGCGCGCTGCTCGCCCGCGGCCTCGCCGACCGGGGCATGAAGGTCGCGCTGCTCGGCCTGGAGCCCGCCGAGCTCGCCGAGACCGCCGCCGCCTGCGGCCGCGACGCCCGGCACTGGGAGGCCGACGTCACCGACGACGCCGCCCTCGCCCGGGTCGCCGCCGAGATCAAGGCCGTGTACGGGCGGATCGACATTGTGATCGCGAACGCGGGCATCGCCACCGGCGGCCCGGTCGAGTACTCCGACCCGCGCACGTTCAACCGCGTCATCGAGGTCAACCTGCTCGGCAGCGTCGCCACCGCCCGCGCGTTCCTGCCCGCGCTCCGCGAGAGCAAGGGCTACTTCTTCCAGGTCGCGTCGCTCGCCGCGCTGTGCTCGGCGCCGATGATGGCCGCGTACTGCGCCAGCAAGTCGGGCGTCGAGGCGTTCGCGCACAGCCTGCGCGCCGAGGTCGCCCACCACGGCGTCGGCGTCGGCATCGGCTACCTGAGCTGGACGGACACCGACATGGTCCGGGGCGCCGACCAGGACGCCGCGCTCGCGGAGATGCGGGCCAAGCTCCCGTTCCCGACCAACCGCACCTATCCGCTGGAACCGACGGTCGATCGGCTGGTGGCCGGCATCCTGCGCCGCCGCGCGCACGTGTACGGGCAGCGCTGGCTGCCGCTCCTGCAGGCCGTCCGCGGCTTCGTGCCCGCGACCGTGACCCGGCACGCGCGCCGGCACCTCGCCGACGCCGAGTCCCAGTGGCTCGCCGGCGGCGCGGACACCCGCCTGGTCGGCGCGGGCGGTGCCGCCAACGAGATCCGGAACGTCCCATGAAGCCCGACCTGTACCGGTTCCTGGCCGACCGCATCGACGAGATCGCCGCGGAGACGGCCGCCGAGATCGCCGCCCGCGTCCCCGCCTACGCGCACCTGCGCCCCGCCGAGATCGCCAACCTCGTCGCGGAGGCCATCGCCGTCTACTCCGGGGCGCGCGAGCCGCGCGCCGTGCTGCCGGTGTTCCGCGCGCTCGGCGCCGGCGAGGCGTGCGCCGGGCACGACGCCGGGCACTTCGAGTCGGCGCTGCGCACCGGCGCCCGCGTCCTCGTCCGCCGGACGGCCGGCGCCGCGGCCCGCCTCTACCCGCCGACGGCCGAGTTCATCGCGGTGATGGAGAACGCGTTCACGGCCGAGACCGAAATCGTCGGCGCCGCCATCGACGCGAACCGCCGCGCGGCCCGCCCCGCCGTAGCACGCCGCCTCCACCCCCTCCTCACCGAAAACTAACCCCGCAACACGTTGACCTGCGGCGTGTTGTTGTTATGAGCGCCTCCATAACAACAACACGCCGCAGATCAACGAAGTGGTGCTCAGCGCTGCTGGACGGCTCGCTCGTTCGGGACGCAGTGCGTCATCTTCAGGCCGGTGACGTCCCGGGGGCCGTTCTTGCCCAGGTTCGCGAGGCGCTGCCTGTCCTCGTCGGTGAGGGTCTGGCCGGGCAGCGGGTCCAGGTGCTCGACGTCGTCCGGCCCGATGCCGAGGCCCTCGCCGACGCGCAGCCCGAGGTCGTCCTCGACGAGCAGGAGATGCCACACCATCCGCTCCTGGACGTTACGCGCCGCCTGCGAGATGTTCTCGACGAAATTGCGGACGAGGTCGTCGCGCTCCCAGTCCTCCATGAGGCGGTACCGCTGGCCCGCCTGCTTGTAGTCGTTCGTCCGCGCGATGCGCATGCGCGTCAGCCGGCCGCGGATCTCCGGGCCCTGCTCGTCATGCGTCGGGTATTCGCCTTCCCGCAGCCCGCCCGTAATGGACGGCTCGTAGTTCACGTGCGGGTTCTCGCCGCAGGCGTCCACCTGATAGGCCATCTGGCCGTCGCGCTGATTCGTCCGCACATTCGCGCCCTTGGCGCGGTTGACGGGCAGTTGCAGGTAGTTCGCCCCGACGCGGTAGCGCTGGGTGTCGCTGTAGGAGAACGTCCGCCCGACGAGCATCTTGTCGTCGGAGAAGTCGAGGCCGTCGACCAGGACGCCGGTACCGAACGAGATCTGCTCGTTCTCGGCGAAGGTGTCGTCGACGTTCCGGTCGAGGACGATCCGGCCGACCGGCTTCGCGGGGAACTCGTTCTCCGGCCACACCTTGGTGTCGTCGAGCGGGTCGAAGTCGAGTTCCGGATGGTCGTGGTCGTCCATCATCTGGACGAGCAGTTCCCATTCCGGGAAGTCGCCGCGGTCGATGGCGTCCTTCAGGTCCTTCGACGCGTGCCCGAGGTCGTTGGCCTGCACGTTCGCCGCGTCCTCGCCGGTCATGCTCCGCACGCCCTGCTTCGGCATCCAGTGGTACTTGACGAGCTTCGTCTCGCCCGACTCGTTCACCCACTTGTAGGTGTTCACGCCGAAGCCCTGCTGATGCCGGTAGTCGGCCGGGATTCCCCGGGGGCTGAACAGGTTGACGAGCATGTGCATCGCCTCGGGCGTCTGCGACATGAAGTCGAAGATGCGCGCCGGCTCCTGCCGGAACGTCACCGGGTCCGGCTTGAGGGAGTGGATGACGTCGGGGAACTTGATGGCGTCCCGGATGAAGAAGACCGCCAGGTTGTTGCCGACGAGGTCCCAGTTGCCGTCCTCGGTGTAGAACTTGATGGCGAATCCGCGCGGGTCGCGCGCCGCTTCCGAGGAGTCCCGCCCGCCGATGACCGTGGAGAACCGCAGCGCGATCGGAGTGCGCTTCCCCTCGCTCTGGAACAGCTTGGCCCGGGTGTAGTTCGCGATGGGCTCGTCGCCCCATTTCCCATACGCCTCGAAGAACCCGTACGCCGTCACGCCACGCGCGTGGACGACCCTTTCCGGCACCCGCTCCCGGTCGAAGTGGCTGATCTTCTCCAGGAACTGGTAGTTCTCCAGCGTCGCCGGGCCACGCGACCCGACCGTCCGCTGGTTCTGGTTGTCGTACACCGGGTGGCCCTGCCGGTTAGTCAGCACCGAACGGTCGTCCCCCGGCTCCGGTCCCCTGCTCGCAACGTCCGTCACGACGCCTGCTCCTCTCCACGGGTTCGAGTGCGGCCCTACCCGAAACCCGGCAAGTAAACGGCCCGAAACAGGTAAACGCCCGGCGGTACGGAGGCGGGAGGCGTCACCTCTCCGGTTCGGGCACGGGGAGCCGCGCGACGACGGGGTCGGGGCTCGGAAGCCGGTCCCCGGCGCACTGCCGTCCGATCCGTGCGGCCAGGCCGGGCAGGAAGGGCGCGAGCTGCTCGGACAGGACCCGGCAGGCGAGGACGAGTTCCGCGAGGACGGCGTCGAGCCGCCCGTCCCCGCTCTTGGCCAGCTCCCAGGGGCGGACTCGGTTGACGTAGCGGTTCGCCTCGTCCGCGATCTCCCAGACGGCGGCGGTCGCCCGCCGGAAATCGAAGTCGCCGAGCGCGGCGCCGACGCGTCCTTCCACCTCCCCGCAGACCTCGGCCAGCTCGCCGGGTTCCTCGGCCGCCGGCACGAGCCCGCCCCGGTACCGGTGCACCATGGACACGACGCGGTTGACGAGGTTGCCGAGCCCGTTGGCCAGTTCGTCGTTCGCGCGTCGGACGAGCCGCTCGGCGGTGAAGTCGACGTCGCCGACGCGGGGCACTTCGCGCAGCAGCCACCACCGGACGGCGTCCGTCCCGTACGTGCCCGCCAGCTCCACCGGGTCGACGGTCACGCCGGCCGACTTGCTGATCTTCCGTCCGCCGGCGGTGAGGTAGCCGTGCACCAGCACCTCGTCCGGCAGCGGGAGCCCGGCGGAGAGCAGCATCGCGGGCCAGTACACGGCGTGGAAGCGCAGCACGCCCTTTCCGACGAGATGGACGCGGCGGCCGCCGCCCGTCCACCACTTCCGGAATTCCGCGCCGTCGTTTCCGTAGTCGAGCGCGGTGATGTAGTTGCCCAGCGCGTCCCACCAGACGTAGATGACCTGCCCGGGGTCGCCGGGCACGGGAATTCCCCAGCCGCGCGCCCGTTCGGACGACCGGGAAATGGAGAAGTCCTCCAGCCCGCCGGCGATGAACGAAAGGACTTCGTTGCGCCGTTCGGCGGGTTCGATCCGGAGCCGTCCCGTGCTGATGAGATCGTGGAGCCGGCCGGCGTAGCGCGACAGGCGGAAGAACCAGTTCTCTTCGGAGACGTGCTGCGGCGCCGTCCCGTGCTCGGGGCAGAGGCCCGCAGGTAGTTCCGCCTCGTCGTAGAACTGCTCGCATCCGACGCAGTACAGGCCCTCGTAATGGCGCCGGTACAGATCCCCGGCCGCGGCGCAGGCCCGCCACAACCGCTCCACGCCGGCCCGGTGCCGGGGGTCGCGGCTGGTCCGGATCACGTCGTCGACCGAGAGGGAAAGCGGCCCGGCCAGGCCGATGAACTCCTCGGCCCGCGCGTCCACGAACTCCTGCACGCCGATGCCGGCGGCCTGGGCGGCGAGGACGTTCTTCAAGGAATTGTCGTCGGTTCCGGCCTGGAACCTGACGTCGCCGTGGCGGCGCAGATGCCGGGCCAGTACGTCCGCCTGGACGAGTTCAAGCGCGAACCCGAGGTGCGGGCGCGCGTTGACGTAAGGGATCGTCGTCGTGAGGTAAACGCCCAAGGGAACCTCCAGAGGAAACCGGAGCCCCAAATGGAAAGAGGCCCCGCGAACAGGGCCTCGTGAAACGTCCAGCGTCAGCGGCCCCGCGAGCGGGGCATCATCTCCTGACCGGTGAACGTCCTCATGCGGTCAGGTTACCAGGCAGGGGCTTGGCGGCCGGGTTTGCCGTTGCGGGTCGTCGTGGTGAGGATGTGGCCGGTGATCCCCCTTTACACCACCGATACGGTTCCCATCGATGGCCATCCGCCGGTGACGCATGCGTGGCCCGTCTGGACGGTGGCGGCCGACATCGGGCAAGGGCTCGAAACGCTCGCCGTGTCCGCGGGCACACGCGGGGCGCACGCCGTCATCGGCCTGCGGGTGACGGCGTTCTCGACCACACCGCTGCTAGAGCGCTGCGTGCTGATGGGGACCGCCGTCGTGATGGGCCTTGATCCGGGCTCGGCGCCGGCTCAGTGAGGCCGTCTCCCCCGAAGGCGCGGGTCAGGCGTCGAGTGCGCTGGTGAGGTCGGTCAGGTAGCGGGAGACCGGGCCGAGGGTCAGGATGCCGCTGCCTGCACCGGCCAGTTCGGCGGCGGCCGGGGCCAGTTCGCCGTGGGCGCGTCGCATCGTCTCGTGGTCGTTGAGGGCCAGGGCTGCTGCGGCGGTCAGGCACCACAGGGCCTCGAAGAGGAGGTCGTGGGGTGGGTTCGGGGCCTTTCGCAGCGCGGCGGCGGCTTCGTGCGGGCGGTTGCGCGCGAGTAGCACCAGGGGGCGCGCCCATGGCTCATAAGGCCCCCAGTCGGTCGGCTCGGTCTGGGCGGGTTGCCGGTGTTGGACGCGGAGGGAGAGCAGCGCTAGCGGGAGCAGCCCGTCCTCCAGGCCCGGCATGCCCGAGCCCTGCATGCGGTCGGCCGCGCCCCGGTAGGCGGCCTCTGCTTCGGTCGGCGAGGCCCCGGACGAGGCCAGCCGCAACGCGCGATACCAGGCGGTGAACACCCCCACGAGCGGACGTTCGTGGCTTTCCGCCAGCCGCTCGGCGGCGGCCGCCTGCTCGTCGGCCCCGGCGAAGTCGGCGAGCGCGCTGCGCGCCTGCAACCGGATCAGGCGGCCGAGCACCTCGTAGCTCGCCAGATCGTGCCGGACGGACAGTTCGACCAGCTCAGCCCCGATCTCGTCCCGCCGGGGCGCCAGCCCGGCCCGCTCGGAGGACTGCATGAACACGCCGTTCAACGCGAACGCGAGCAGCGCCGGATCGTCCAGGCCGCGGGCGGTCGCCTCGGCCTCCCGGGCCGCCTCGCGGGCCCGCCGCGTCCCGGCGCCGCGCGACTCCACGGCGATCGTGGCGAGCAGCCGCGCCCGCGCGGCCTCGTGCCCGGCGGGGAGCGCGGCGAGGGTGCGCTCGGCCGCCGCCACGACCTGGACGGCCTGGTCGGGGTCGTCCGAGCGGGTCCAGATGGCCGGGACGTCGTACGCGCCGATCACGCGTGCGGTGAGTTCCGCGTCCCCGAGCTGCTCGGCGGCGGTGATCGCCGGCACGCGCTGCTCGCGGGCCGCCTCCAGGCCCCCGCCGCCGGACACCGCGAGGTTGCGCAGGATGCCGACCGTCGACTCCAGACGGGACCGCGCTCCCGCCGACACCGTCCGGTCGTAGGCTTCGGCCGCTCGCGCCCAGAGCTGCGACGTCGCGTCCAGGTGTTCGGCTTGGCGGAGGATGTCCTCCTCTAGGCGACGCAACTCAGGCCCTGGGTCGACCCCAAGTTGCTCTACGAGGAGTGCTCGTGCGCGGCGAATCACTGCGAGCGCGTCGCCTTGGCGGCCGGTGCGGTAGAGGGCGAGCGCGAGCAGGCGCCACGCGTCCTCGCGCCACGGATGCTCGGCGACGTGCGCGTCCAGATCCGGAACCGCGTCGGCGGCGAGGCCGAGTGCCAGCCTCGCCTCGGCTCGGCGCTCGATCGCCCGCAGCCGCAGCTCCGCCAGCCGGGACCGTTCGGCGCGGGCCCAGGGCTCGTCGGCGAACTCGGCGTAGGCGGGGCCGCGCCACTGGGCGAGCGCCTCGTCCAGCGTGGCGAGCAGCTCGGACGGCGGGGCGGCTGCGGCGACGGCCTGCTCGAAACGCCAGGCGTCCACTTCGTCCGGGCCGGGGCGCAGCGCGTACCCGGGCCCTTCGGTGACCAGGAGCCGGGACGGTGTCCGGGGCGGACGATCGGGCTCCAGGACGCGCCGCAGCGCCGCCACGAACGTGCGCACCGCGCCGATGCCGTCCGAGGGCGGGTCCATCCACAGGTCGTCCACCAGCAGCGAGACGGGGACGACCCGTCTGCGCGCGATGATCAGCCGGGCCAGGACGGCGCGGTGCCGCGGCCCCTTCAGAGCGATCGCGTTCCCGGAGCCGTCCCAGGCCGTCACCGGCCCCAATACGCCGAACAGGACGTCCACGACCGCCACCGTATAGCGATGCTCATCGGATGCTCATTCGCGCGGGGCAGCCTTGGGGACATGCCAACCATCACTGGATTCGAATACAAGCGCGTCCCTGTCGCCGACGGTGTCTCCCTCAACGTGGCCGTCGGAGGATCGGGCTCACCGATCGTCCTGCTGCACGGCTTCCCGCAGACGCACCTGATGTGGCGGCACGTCGCCGAGGACCTCGCCGCCGACCACACCGTCATCTGCCCGGACCTCCGTGGATACGGGGCCAGCGACAAGCCGGACGGTGACTACTCCAAGCGGGTCATGGCCGCCGACATCGTCGCCCTGGCGCGCGCGCTGGGCCACGAGAGGTTCGCCCTAGCCGGACACGACCGCGGCGCCCTCGTCGCCTTCCGCGCGGGCCTAGACCACCCCGACGTCATCACCCACCTGGCCTGCCTGGACGTCCTGCCCACCCTGGACATGTGGGACGTCATGCACGGCGCCACCGCCGCCGTGGGCTTCCACCTGTACCTGATGGCGCAGCCGCCCGGCCTGCCCGAGCAGATGATCGCCGGTGCCTCGGACGCGTTCTTCGGCCACTTCCTCGACCTGTGGGCGAACGACCCGTCCGCGATCCCCGCCGACGTCCGCGCCGAGTACCTGTCGGCGTGCCGCGAGGCGATCCCGTCGATCGTCGCCGACTACCGCGCGTCCGCCGGGATCGACGTCGAGCACGACACCGTCGACCGCGACGCCGGCAACCGGCTGCGGATGCCCGTCAGCGTCCTGCAGCAGGACTGGGGCGCCGCACTCGGCTACGACGCCGTCGCGCTCTGGGGCGCCTGGGCGTCCGACCTCGACCACAGCACCGTGACCTGCGGCCACTTCATGGCCGAGGAGGCCCCCGCCGAGATCGCCACGTCCCTCCGCACCCTCCTGACCCGCTAGGGCACGCGGCCGATCGCGCCGTAGGCCGTCATCGGCAAGCGGGGCGGGTCGTGGTCGACGTAGACGACGCCCGCCCCGGGATCGAGGCGCTGCGCGGTCTCGTGCACGTTCTCCCGCGCCACGTCCGCCATCTCCGGCGCGACGTCCAGGACGAACTGCGCGGCCGTCCGGTCGGCGTCGTAGTTGTGCCGACCGGTGTCGATCTCGTCCGGGAGCCTGGACTGGGCGGCCACGTCCGTGATCACGGCACGCCCGCGCCAGTCGTTCGATCTACCAGGGAGGCCCGCCCTGGGTGGCCGCCCATACCCACACGTAGAGGATGAACGCGGTCCCCAGCAGTCCGAGCAGCAGCTCCCAGTTGAGCGGTGCACTGTGTCCACGTTTACGGGCCATGGTCGTCGTCCGTTCGGCTCGTCCGGCGTTCTCGTCGTCTCGTCATGTAGCCGGACGATCCGCCCCTAACCTCAGCGAACGGCAAACAGCGGGGCGTTACTGGAAGTAGTCATCGAACCCGGTCGCCAGCGATTCGGCCATGCGCTGCCGGAACGCGGCGCTCGACATCTTCGCCGCGTCCCCTGGGTTGCCCATGTTGCCGCACTCGATGAACGCGGCCGGCACCGTGGACAGGTTCAGCCCGCCGAGGTCGTCGCGCTGGTCGAAGCCGTCCTTGCCGATGTAGGTGGCGAAGGGCATGCCGGTCCCGGCGTGGTAGGCGTCGCGGATCGCCAGGCCGAGATGACGCGATTGCTCCACGATGCCCTTGTTCTCGCCCACGGGCAGCGGCACGATGACGTGGAACCCGTGCCCGGACGCCGGGGCGCCGTCGGCGTGGATCGACAGCGCCGCGTCCGCGCGCGCCCGGTTGGCGATCGCCGCGCGCTCCGTGATGCACGGCCCGACACCGCTGTCGTTCTCGCGGGTCAACGTGACCTTGGCGCCCTGACTCCTCAGCACCTTCGCGAGACGGTTCGCGACATCCCAGGTGAACGCGTGCTCGCTGTAACCGCTGGGCGTACTGGTGCCGGTCGTGTTGCACGGCTTGTGACCGTTCCCGACGAAGACCTGCTTGTTGATCACCTCGGGATGGGACGCGTTGCCGCCGTTGTGACCGGGATCCAGCACGATCACCTTCCCCTTGACCGCGGACGCGCTCGTGGTGCCGGACTCCCCGGCCGTTGGCGTCCCACTCCCGCCGCCCCCGTTGCCGCCATTGTCAGACGACCCGCCGCCGCACGCGGCCAGCAGACCAAGGCACAGCACCGCCATCCCGGTCACCAGAGCACTCACAAGACCCCGCACGACACCGCCTCCCCCCGAAGACATCGTCAATGTGCACCCAGAGTAAGTATGCAAACACGACACCAGGCGGGACGCCCTCTGGGGTGCGTCCCGCCCGGTGCGCCGGCGGGGGGTCAGCTCTTTGTGAACCGGGCGATCGCGCCGAGCGTCACCGCGTCCGTGAGGTAGCCGAGGTGGGTCTGGCAGGCCACGTAGTGGTTGTTCGCGCCGCTCAGGCGGGTGCTGGTGTAGGGGATGATGATGCCGTCGCAGGGCGAGTACCAGGTCGCGTACTGCGTGTTCCCGGGCGTCTCGTCGCCCGCGGAGATCTGCAGGATGAAGGACGAGCCGGGGAGCATCTGGCGGCACGTCTCGAAGATGGTGCACGCGGCCGCGTACGTCGTCCCGTGGTTGGCGCCGGCGATGGACGCCAGGTGGGCCACGTTGCCGTTGCCGTTCAGGACCTTGAGGTAGTACTGGCTGACCAGCCCGCCCATGGAGTGGTTGACGATGTCGACCTGGGACGCGCCCGTCCGCGACTTCACCTGGTTCACGTACGAGGCGAGACCGGCGGCGTTCTGCCTGTTGTCGCCGTAGGAGTTGTACTCGTACGCGAACAGCTGGTCACTGCTGTAACCGGCCGCGCGGAACACGGACATGGCCGTGACCCAGTTGGACGCGCTGCCGGTGTAGCCGTGCACGAAGACGACGGGGCGGGGGCCGGCGGCGCTGGCCGGTGCCGCGAGGCCGAGCCCGAGTGTCGCCACCGCCGCGCAGAGCGCGACGAGCGATCCGAGGATCCGTTTCATGATGCCTCCAGGGGGTGGGGGTGAGCCATCGCCCTGAACTGTGACCCCCCGGGTGCGGGTGCGCATCGGCGAAATCACCAGCCTCGCGCCGTCTCGCTCGTCGAGGGGGGAACCGGCTTCGGACGGTGTCGGCCTCGAACTGGGCATGAGTGCGGAGCGCGATTGCTTGATTACAGTTTGCTCGGGTGGGCATAGCTGAGTGGCATGGAGAGAACGTCCGGGCGGCGGCCGGGCCTATCTGCTGCCGGCTGCGGCGCGACCACGGATCGGGAGGCGCCGCATGGGGAGCGAGGACGCGCCGGTCAGGCCCCGCGTGCGCCGGGTGCTGCGCTGGTGGCCGCCGCTGTTCGCCCTCTGGATGCTGTTCGTGGGCGACTGGTCGTGGCAGATCGGAGTGTGGGGTGCGGCCATGGCGATGGTCGCCGCGGTGAGCGCCGACCTCGTCGCCGCCGTGGGCCTGCTCGATGCCCGAGGGCGGTGGGGCTGGGCCCGCGAGCTCGGCTCGGCCGCGGTCGCGCTGATCGTCGACTTCGGGATCCTCGTCCACGCCTTAGTGACGTTGATCGCCGCCCGGCGGCGCGAGGCGGGCGTCTTCCTGGAGGACACGAGCGCGTCCGGCACGGGACCTCTCCCGGCGGGCCGGCGGGCGTGGGTGGAGCTGGTGGCGGGCTGGTCCCCGAACTGCTACGTCATCGACATCTCGCCCGATTCCGGACGGCGGATGATCCACGACCTGCGGCCGCGGCGGCAGTCGGAGCGTCCCTCATGACCCGGCCGCTGTTCCTGGTCGCCGCCGTCGTCCTGCTCACCGGGTGGCTTCCGCTGCTCGTCGTCGGTCTGCGCGCCCAGGCGATCGACGGGGTGGCCGCGCTCCAGGCGGCGGGGACGCAGGCGACGCTGGTGCTGGTCTGCCTGTGCGTCGGGCTGCAGCAGTCGTCCTTTTCGTCCCTCGCCCTCGTCACCGCCGTCTGGATGGTCGTCAGCGGACTGATCTTCGCCCGCTTCCTGGACCGGCTGCAGTGACCGCCGCCGAGCTGGCCGCGCAGGTGCTGCTCTGGACCGGAGTGGCCGCCCAACTCGTGTGCTGCGTCGGCGTGTGGTGGATGCGGGACGTCTTCGACCGGCTGCACTACACCGCCGCGTCCACCGCCGTCGGACCGGCGCTCATCGGCACGTCGGTGGTGGTGACCGGCGGGGCCGGGGCGGTGTCCGGGACGGTCGAGGTGGTCACGGCGTGCGCGGTGATCATGCTGCTCAGTCCCGTGGTCACCCACGCGGTCGGACGGGCGGCGCGGCGCATGCTGCACAACGACATCGGGCCGGGCCCCGAAGAGGTGGCCGACTCGTGACGGCGACGACGCTGACGACCGTCCTGCAGGCGATGGCGCTCACGCTCGTCGGCGTCCTCGCGGTGGGGACGGTCCTGGTGCGCGACCCGCTGCGCCAGGTCGTCGTCTTCAGCCTGTTCGGCCTGTCGCTCGTCATCGCGTTCGCGACGCTGATGGCCCCTGATGTGGCGATCGCCGAGGTCGCGGTGTCGTCGATCGGCGTTCCGATGGTGCTGCTGCCGGTCATCTACCTCACCCATGGCGGGGGCAAGGGGTGAGCGTCCGGTGGAGACGGGTGCTGGTGCTGCCTCCGCTGGCGGCCATCCTGGGCGTTCTCATATGGGGATATATGGGGCTGCCCGGGTTCGGGTCCCGGATCGGCGAGTACGGCAACCTCATCAACGAGCACGCCCAGGCCCAGCGGCACATCACCAACTACGTGACCGCCGTGATGTTCGACTACCGCGGTCTGGACACGCTGATCGAGGAGTTCATCCTCTTCACGGCCGTGATGGGGCTCGTCCTGCTGCTGCGGTCGGGACGGGACGTCGCCGAGCAGCGTCCGCGCGACATCGTGACCAGCGACGCCGTCCGCACGGTCGGCAGCCTGCTGTCGCCTGTTCTGCTGCTGTTCGGCCTGTGGGTGATCACCTTCGGGTACATCACGCCCGGCGGGGGGTTCCAGGGCGGCGTCATCGCGTCAGGGGGTGCGCTGATGCTGTGGGTGGCCGGGAGTTACCGGCATTTCCGGCGGCTGTCCGCGTCCACCTTGCTGGACGCGTCCGAGGGGCTGGGCGCCGCCGCGTACGTGGCCGTCGGGTTCATCGGCCTGACCGCCGGCGCCGCGTTCCTGACGAACACCCTGCCGCTGGGGTCGGCGGGGACGCTCGCCTCCGGCGGCACGATCGCGGCTCTGAACTGGGCTGCGGGCATCGAGGTCACGGCGGCGTTCGTCCTGATCTACCACGAGTTCATCGAGGAGTACATCAAGACGTTCCCCGGTGTGAAGGGGGAGCGGTGACCTATTACCCGTACGTGGTGGCCGGTGTGCTGTTCGTCGCCGGGTTGTACGGGGTGGCGACCAGCCGCAGTTATGTGCATCTGGGGGTGTGCCTGAACATCATCCAGTCGTCCACGTATCTGTTGCTGCTTGCGGTCGGTTTTCGGCGTGGTTCGTCGCCGCCGGTTACTCAGGGGATGACGCCTGGTACGCCGCTGACCGATCCGGTCGTGCAGGCTCTTACGCTCACCGACATCGTGGTCAGCGTTGTCGTGCTGGCCCTCGTCCTGTCGCTGGCGCTGCAGGCCCACCGTCACGCGGGGACGGTGGACCCGGAGCAGATGCGCCCCACCCGCGGATGACCCGCGTGATGCGCGTGATGCGCGTGATGCGCGTGATGCGCGTGACTCGCGGATGAACGAACTCGTCCCGCTGGTAGTCGCGCTGCCGCTGATCTGCGCCGCCCTGCTGGCCGCCGTGGGCACCCACTTGCCGCGGCTTGTCCCGGACGTTCTCGCCATAGCCTGCGCCGCGGCCGTGGCCGGTATGACGTTGACGCTCACCCTTCACTCGGGCGACCGCACGATCGTGTACTGGTTCGGGGACTGGAAGCCGGTTGCGGACGGCTTCCCGTGGGGGATCGGGTTCGTCGTCGACCCGTTCGCCGCTGCGGAGGCGACGCTGGCCGCCGTCGCCGTCCTGGCCGCCCTGGTGTTCTCGTGGGGGCATTTCGAGAGCATCCGGCATCTGTTCTACTCGCTGATGCTGGCCTTTCTGGCGGGCATGGTGGGGTTCGTCCTTTCCGGTGATCTGTTCAACATCTTCGTGTTCTTGGAGTTGATGAGCGTCGCCGCTTACGCGTTGAGCGGCTACCACGTGACCCGCCCGGAAGTCCTGCAGGGCGCCCTGGACTTCGCGGTGCTGAACACCATCGGAACGCTGACGCTGCTGATGGGCATAGCCGTTCTGTACGGCCGTACGGGCAATCTGAACCTGGTGGGGATAGGTACCGTTCTGGCACGTGACCACCCCTCCGGCCTGATGGTGCTGGCGCTCACCCTCATCACCGTGGGGTTCCTGGTCAAGGCCGGGACGGCGCCGTTCCACTTCTGGCTGACTGATGCCTATGGTGTGGCGACAGCTCCTGCGGCGGCCATCTTCACGGCGGTCATGAGCGACCTGGCGTTCGACGTCTATTCGCGTGTACACGCCACCGTCTTCGCTCCCACTCTGGGGGGCGATGACGCCGTGCGGCACGCTCTCTTGGCCTTGGCGGTACTGAGTGCGGTCATCGGTGCCGTGATGTGCTTCCTGGAAGCCGATATGAAACGCCAGTTGGCGTTCATGACGGTCAGCAATGGCGGCGTGGTCCTGGCGGGCATAGCGACCCAGACCGCCACCGGGCTGGCCGGGTCGATCATGTACATCATCGCCGCTGGTCTGCTGCGAGGTGCCCTGATGCTGTGTCTGGGCATGCTGATCGTCCGCTTGGGCTCCGCTGACGAGATGGTTCTGCACGGCAGGGGCAGAACCGGCCACCCGGTGCTGGCCTTCCTGCTGACACTATGTGCGCTTGGTGTGGCTGCCCCGCCTGGCTTCGGGCCTTTCCTGTCGCTGAGTATGGTCTACGACGGTCTAACGACCAGCGGCTACGCCTGGGCGGCGCCGGTCTTGGCTGTATGCGTTGCCATCAGTGCTGCCGCGCCACTCCGCGCGGTAGCGCGCATCTTCCTGGGCTGGGGCCCCGCTCACGACCCGACCCTGACGAGCCAGGAAACGAAGCCGCGTCATTTCCCCGACGGCCACCACCGGCTATGGCCTTTGACTGCGCCCTTGGTTCTAGCCCTGATCGGCTACTTGTTGTCCTTGGCGCCCGACCTGCCTGGTCACGCGATAAAGGCGGCCGCCGAACTACACGACCACGCAGCCCACGCTCGCCTGGTAACTGAAGGCCTCGCCCCGCCCGCAACGCCGCTTCCCGAACACGCCATCCCTCTGCGCGACTGGCTCTACGGGGTAGTCTCGTTCGCAGGCGCCTTTCTGGTCGCCGCAATCGGCCTATGGTGGCAGCGTCTGTCTGTAGGCGTCCAGAAGCCAATACGCGCCTGCGTCCGTCCGCCCATAATCGCCGTGAAGACCATTCACAGCGGCAGCATCGGCGACTACACGACCTGGCTGATCGTGGCGACCGCAGCCCTGGCCTTGGCTTGGACGGTCACACTCTGAGTGCTGGTCGGCAGTGCCGCGGCGGGCATGCCGGCCGGGCACTGCCGCACACCACTCCGATCAGCGGTAGTCGTTCTCCTTGAGTTCGATCACCCACGCACGGCGCTCGGCGATCTTCCCGTCCCGCATGACGAACACCTCCGCCATGGACATGCGCATCTCGCCGCCGGCCGCGCGCTTCACCGTCCCGGTCATTTCCGCCATGATGACGTCGCCCTGCTCCACCATGCGCACCACCTCCAGATGCGGAGGGTTGACGAACTCGGGCGGCCCGTCGATGGCCTTGTCGTAGGCGTCCTTGCCGGTCAGGTGGAAGCCGCCGAAGACCGTCCACTCGATGTCGTCCGTCAGGCAGGACAGGATCTGCGCGTGATCGTTCTTCCGGAAGCCGTCCAGGTACCTGGTGACGGTCTCGACGTTCCGTGACATGTCCGCTCCTTCGCTTCGGGTGTGGTCGACGGGCCGCCGCCCTCCAGGTCGACAGCCCCTCCCGAATAGATCGGAGCGCCCGGCACGTTCTCGACATCACTCCCGGAAGCAATCAGTACCCGGTTCCTGAGCCATGTCTGACTCCGCTGGCTCGCAGAACGTCCTCGTCCCGCAGCCGCCTCAACGTCCACCCTTCGCCCGCTTGTAGTGGCGGGCGGCTTTCGCGCGGTTGCCGCAGACGGCCATCGAGCACCACCGACGGGTGCCGCTCTTGGTCGTGTCGTAGAAGTGCAGCACGCAGTCGGGGTGCGCGCACGGCTTCACGCGTCCCGGAGCGTCGGCCGTGAGCCGCAGATAGTCGGCGGCGGCCAGCCAGGACGGCAGCCACGCGGGATCATCGGTCCGCGGATGCTCCTCCAACCCGTGATCCCCGAGCCGGTAGTGCAACGCCCCGCGTTCGAGGACCCGGTTGAACGCGTCGACCGTCTCAGAGGACCGAGACCGGCCCTGCTCCAGAAGCGCCAGCAGAATCTCGCGCGTCTCGATGGTGGCGGCGAGCGTCGTGCGATCGGCAACAGCCCGGTCGTCCAACCCCGCCGAGCGCAGCCAAACGGCCAGCCCGTCGACCGAATCGAGCAGGTCGTGACGGACGCGCTCCTCGATCCACCGCGTGTTGAGCAGGTCCAGGCACAGCGGCTCGCCGACCAGCGGACGGGGGTCCGCTGCGTCCTGCTGCCGAGATCGGTGCTCCTGCTGCACACCCACGATTCTATCCAGCAATCGCCACTTAGCCGGTTGACGATCGTCATCCTAACTGTCTATCTTCAGATAGCCAGTTAGATCATGGACCGAGCTCGGGCGAGACAGCCCGAGGGTTAGCGAGGTGCGTCATGGAGACGTCCGCCATCAAGGCCCTGCAGACGGGCCACGTCGGGTTGAACGTGACCGACCTGGACCGGTCGCTGCCCTTCTACCAGCGTGTCTTCGGGCTCGAGGTGCAGGCCGAGGGCAAGGAGCCCGACCGCCGCTGGGCCTTCCTCGGACGGGACGGAAAGCTCGTGCTGACCCTCTGGCAGCAGAGCGACACCGCGTTCGCGACCCGCTCCGCCGGCCTGCACCACCTGTCGTTCCAGGTCGAGACGATCGACGAGGTGAAGTCCGCCGAGGAGGTGCTGCGCGAACTGGGCGCCGAGTTCGCCCACGACGGCGTCGTCCCGCACGGCGAGGGCGTCTCGTCCGGCGGCATCTTCTTCACCGACCCCGACGGGACGCGCCTGGAGATCTACGCACCCACCGGCGCCGACACCGCCCCCGCGCCCAGCGGAGCCGCTCCGACCTGCGGTTTCTTCTAACCTCTCCCGGAAGGAGGCCGCTGTGGCGGTCGACGTCTACCACGAAGGCGAACGAGCCGCCCAGCGGCGCGCCGGCCTGCTCGACCAGGGCGGACTCTCCGGACGCGCCATCCGCACGGAGATCCCGGAGGTGGCGCAGAAATTCCTCGTACAGCAGCCGATGGTGGTGCTCGGAGCCGCCGACGCGGCCGGACGAATGTGGGCCACACTACTCACCGGCCGTCCCGGCTTCCTGTATGCCGAAGACACCCGCACCGTAACCATCGAAGCCGTAACCGGCCCCGATGACCCCTTGCACGACCGGCTGACCACACCCGCCCCCGTCGGGATGCTCGCCATCGAACCGTCCCGCCACCGCCGAATGCGCATGAACGGACGAGCCGTCCCGACCGACAACGGACTCCACGTCAAGCTAGACCAGGTGTACTCGAACTGCCCCAAGTACATCCAGAAGCGCGAGTACCACTGGGAACCGGCGACCACCCCAGGCCGCCCCCACCATTCCCGCACCCTCACCAGCGACCAGCAGCGCTGGATCACCAACGCCGACACATTCTTCATCGCAACGTCCGACCGCGAAGGCAACGCCGACGCCTCCCACCGCGGCGGCAACCCAGGATTCATCCAGGTGGTGTCGCCCTCGGTCCTACGCTGGCCCGACTACGTCGGCAACGCCATGTTCAACACCCTGGGCAACCTAGAGGTGAACCCCCAGGCCGGCCTCCTGTTCCCCGACTGGCAGACAGGCGCCCTCCTACACCTAACCGGCACAGCCCAAACCAACTGGACCCCAGCAAACGCCGCCACCACCCCCGGCGCCGAACGCCTAGTCGATTTCACCATCACCGAAATCACCGAAATCCCCACAGCCGTCCCCCTCCGCTGGAGCACCCCCACCCCCTCCCGCTTCAACCCACCCGTCCTCCAGCCAGATAACACATGAGCTCGGGCCTTGGACCGCGTGCCGACCGGCGCGGTCGGCATCCCAGCGGACGACCAGTGCCGTCCACAGATCTCCCAGCTCAGGTGAACTCTCATACCCGTTCCGGAGGCGCACCTCTCCAATGGAAGAAGGGATCGGGGCCGCCCAGGGCTGCCGCGTGCCTCCCCTCGTCCACCTGATAGGACGTTGCCCGTCAGCGGCCGGCGGGATGAGCACAGCGCACACGCCCGGACGCGATCGCATCTCGCGGAAAGGACAGGCCGAAGGCCCGTTCCAACCCGGCGAAGAACACCAAAATGCCATCCGCCTGGTCGGTTTCTCATCAGCGCGGCGGAATACGGGTTGAGAAAGGCCAGCGGCGCGCGTCGGCAGGTCGGGCACCGCACAGGCGACCGGTCCGGATTCCCGACCTGGACGTTCGCGCGTGCCATGTCGGGCTGGTACCCGCGCCAGGCATCGCAGCCAACACGGCCGGTGCCGCTGCTGGCCGCGCACTGGCCTCGCCACTGTGCGGGGCGCGGAACTTGCAAGGGCAAGCAGAGAGGTGCTGGACGCCGATCGCCGCTGGACTGGCACACCGCACGGGGCTGCGGCACTCGCGCCGGGCGATGCCGAAGGAGGACGGGATCCGGTCGGTGCTGGGCGGGTGGGCAGCGGGGACGGGAGTGTTCACCGGCGCTACACGCACCTCATGGCGCCGATGTGCGAACGGCTGTTAGAAGCGTTGACCGAGCGATCGATGCGGCTGTGGCGGCGTGACTGGCGATGGCCGAAGAGTCGCCGGTGGCGGTGCTGGACGAGTTGCTAGGGTCCAGGCCCCAGAAACGGGAAGTGGGACGATTCAAAGACCGTCCCACAGAATTTCTACGGGAGATCTTTCCATTCTCCGTTCCAAACCCTGCAAGGGGCCTGCTCTGTGTCCGGGGTGCGTGATTTGAACCCACGTCCTCTTCATCCCGAACTCCAAATCATGGCCATTTGGGGGTCGTGCAGGTAAAGCTGATTCGCGTTAAAATTCCAGGTGGACGGCGGGTTCCGGTGTCAGGCGCTCACGGACAAGGATGGCCGGTTCGCTACCGTCCACGGACAAATCACGGACGGATGATCATGGGGAGATCGCCTCGTGGGATACGCGAAGAAGCGCAAAGGCAACAACGGAAAGTACCGCTACACGGCCTGCTACGTCGACATCAAGGGCCGCCTGCGGTCAGCCGGGACATACTCCAACAAACGGGAAGCCGACAAGGCATGGCAGCGAGCCGAGGTGGAGGTCTCCAAAGGCCGAACCGGCGACCCAGGCCGCGGGAAGCAGCGGTTCAAGGATTACGTCGAGCAGGTCTGGCTCCCGAACCACGAGGTCGAGGCCACCACCCGTGAGGGCTACACGTACGCGATCTACAAGCACATCATGCCGACGTTCGGCTCGATGCGGATGATCGACATCCTCCCCGAGCACGTCCGCGCGTGGATCACGGCCCTCAAGAACCAGGGCATGAAACCCGTGACCATCCGCTACAACAAGATCATCCTCAGCGCCATCTTCACCACGGCGATGGACGACCAGGTCACCTTCATCCACCCCTGTCGCGGCGTCCGCACACCCCCGGTCGTCCGCAAGCCCCTCGAGATCATCACCCCCGAGCAGTTCGACGACGTCTACCACGCCCTCCCCGAAGGCACCTTCCGTCTCCTCGCCGAAACCGAGATCGAGAGCGGCCTCCGCTGGGGCGAACTCAGCGAGCTGCGCGTGAAGGACGTCAACCTCCGGACCCGCATCCTCACGGTCAGCCGCACGGTCGTCGAGCTGAACCCGAAGTTCCACCCAGAGGGCCGCCACTTCCTCGTCAAGGACTACCCGAAGGACAAGGAGTACCGCCGCTTCAAGCTCAGCACCCAGATCACCGAGAAGCTAGAGGAGCACATCCGAGCAGCCAACCTGACCCAAGACGACCTCCTCTTCCAGATGCCACCCCAAGACAAGCCCCGAGCCCGCATCACCGAGATCCCAGACCCAGCCACCCTTGGCCGCACGGAACCGAACGAGAAGGGCCGCACCTACAACCACGGCACGCTCAGCGGCTACACCGCCGGCCGCTGCCGCTGCGACTACTGCCGAGGTGCCTTCACCCTCTACCGAGCCGCCCGCCGCGCGAACGGCAAGGACAACCCCCGCCCCCGCCGCGTCCGTGAGACCGACGGCCACATCCCCAACGACTGGTTTCGCCGCAAGATCTGGTACCCCGCCCTGGCCGCCGCCGGCCTCAACTTCAGACCCACCATGCGCGACCTACGCCACGCCCACGCCTCCTGGCTCCTCAACGGCGGGGCAGACCTCCAGGTAGTCAAGGAACGCCTCGGCCACGCCTCCATCTCAACAACCGAGCGCTACCTACACACCCTCCCCGACGCCGACGAAACCGCCCTCGAAGCCCTCGCTAAGACTCGGAGCAGGTCAGCCACTCGGTAGCCGCGACAGCTGCACCCCAGCGAACTCGCGCATTACAAAGCCACAGGGGTATCTCTCGCTCCAAGAGAGATACCCCTCGCGCATCTTGATGGCCGCCCGGCCCGGCCGTGCGGCACGGACGGAGCCAACACCAGCGCCGATCAGGTCTCCACTTATCGACAAAGGCGGCTACGTCCTATTACCTCGAAGAGGAAACGGGAAACGCCCGTATCGCCTTGCCTACCGGCCCGGGGGCCCGCAGTCTTACTGGCGGTGACTCCCGGCTGTTCGGACAGGCAGTGACGGAGGTTGATGTGGTCCAGCAGCCCACTGACTTCGGAGCAGAACTTCGACGACGGCGCCTGGAATCCGACATGACGCTGACGGGACTGGCCCAGCGGGTCCATTACAGCAAGGCCCAGCTGAGCAAGGTCGAGCGAGGCATCAAGAAGCCCAGCCGCGAGTTGGCCCGCCTCTGCGATGCCGCGCTCGCCGCCGATGGAGCGCTCGCAGCCCTGGTCCCCGAGAACCCTTCCGGGATTGGAGTCACCGTAGATGCAGATGGTGATGAGGAGGTGTGGCTGATGCAGTTGTCCTCACAAGGCCAAAGCCGGTTCCAGCCCATGAGCCGACGACAGGCGGTCGCGGCAGGCGCCGCGTCGATCGCGGGTGTGAGCATCGGCCTGCCTGCTATTTCCACCAACGTCGAGGACACGACGCTTGTCGGGACATTCCGATCTTTGTTCGATCAATATCGGCAGCTCGGTCAGACCACCAGCCCCGGGCTGCTGCTACCCGTTCTCATCGCACAGACCCACGCCCTCCAAGAACTGTCCAAGACCGCCGGTGCACGTACGCGCCAGGCGTTGTTACGGCTCGGGTCCCGTTACGCCGAGTACATCGGCTGGCTGGTGCAGGAGACCGGCGACGAGCATGGCGCGCTGTGGTGGACCCAGCGCGCCGTCGACCTTGCCGACGCCGGTGGTGATCACCATCTCGCCGCCTACTCGCTGGTCCGGCGCGCACTCGTCACGCTCTACCGCGGCGACCCCGGGCGAACGATCGGGCTGGCCCGGCAGGCGCAGAGCAGCGATGTGACGCCGCGGATCCGTGGCCTGGCGGCACAACGGGAAGCACAAGGACACGCTCTCGCCGGCGATTACCACGCTTGCATGCGGAGCCTGGAGCAGGCCCGCGCTCTGCTCGCTAGCCCAAGGGAGGGCTCGGGTGCCCCGGTCATCGGCACCACGAGCCTGACCGATCCCGCCGAGATGGTCAGGGGCTGGTGCCTGTACGACCTGGGGCGGCCGCGGGTCGCCGCGCAGATCATCGAAGCACAGCTAGCACAGGTGCCCGAGCAGGCAGTGCGTACGCAAGTCCGCTTCGGCCTACGGCGGGCGCTCGCCCACGCAGCAGACGGCGAGATCGACCATGCCTGCTGGCTCACCCAGGAACTGCTGCCAAGGGCCACCGTGATCGGCTCGGCGACCGTCGCCATTGATCTGCGTGCTCTGGCCCGCACGCTGTCTCGCCACCCCAAGAACCGATCGGTGCGCGCGCTGGCACCCGAACTCGGTACCGCATTAGGAACCACCACCCGCAAATGAGGAGACCGCGATGCAGGGAGTCTTCATCAACTACCGCACTGGCGACGGCGACGAGGCGGCCGCAATACTGGAACAGGGACTGTCCCACCGGTTCGGCAAGGAGCGGATCTTCCGCGCCACCACGTCCATCCAGCCCGGCCAGGCTTACCCGGAAAGACTCCTCAACGCCGTATACAACAGCGTGGTCCTCCTGGCCATCATAGGCCCCGACTGGGTTCGCGACCCCCGGCTGCGCGACGAGAGCGATTGGGTGCGCCGGGAGATCCTGGAGGCCTTCGCCTCGAAGACTACCGTCATACCAGTCCTTAAGGGCCGTGGAACCGCACGCCTGAAAGCCGCTGAGCTACCGGCCGAACTGGAACGCCTGGCCGATGTCCAATCCCTTAGGCTGGACCCGCGCGACAACGAGATGGACATCAGGCGTATCGGCAATTTCCTTGCGGAACTTGTCCCGGTGCTCAGGAAGGCAGACCGGCAGGCCGCGCCGTCTCCCGACACCGGACCCGTATACAACACGGTTCGCGACACCCACGGGACGGTTACCCAAAGCCGCCACATCCAGGGCGACGTCGGCACCGTCATCAAGGGTAATCAGGGCCCCGTCCATACCGGGAAAGGCGACATAAACCAAAATGCCCAGCATTTCTCGGGTGACGGAGCGACGTACATCCACGGTGATAACCACGGCGGGGTCGGTCACCGCTTCGGCCAGGCGCGCGGAAACGAGGAGGAGCGTTGAGCGACTCTTTCGAGGCGCACGCCTCCGGCTTTCACGGAGGCATGCACGCGGGAGCGGGAGACATCAACAACATCTACTACCTGCTGCAGACCGGGTCCTTCGGAACCTCTCCCCGCAGGCAGCCCACGGACGAGTTGCGGTGGTTGAGACGGCGCTTCGTTGAGCCGGCGGGACTGGGCAGGGCACGAGACGTCCTGGAGACCTTCCGCAGCGTGTTCCTTGATGGGCTCCCGGGCAGTGGCAGGATCGCCGCGGCGAAGATGCTCCTGTGGGAACTCGGAGATGATCGGAGGCAGATCCACGAACTGGTGCTACAGGAGAACGAGAATGCACCGCGCATCGATCGCAGTCATGTCGGTGATGGCGACCTGGTGTGGCTGGATCTGTCCCGGGTCGCAGGGAGACAGTGGGATGAGGTCCAGAACGAACTGTCCCCTCTACGTGCAACGGTGCACGACCACGACGCGCATCTCGTCGTCGTCCTACCGGACAAGACCGGTTCTCTGGGTTCAGCTCTGGACCAATACCGCATTGAGATAAGGCGCCCGGCCGTCGATGAGGTGCTGGCCCGCTACCTGCTGGCGGAGGACATTCCTCGACCGGTCCCGCTTCCTCCGCTATGTTTTCTGGACACGGACCGCCGCATGGAAGAGGTCGACGAATATGTCGGGCTGATCCGAAGGGCTCGCGACGAGCACCGCGAGGGCAGCTTCACGACCTGGTGCGAGGAGGCATTTCGGGCGCTGGCTCGCCAGGCGCGGGACGTGGCCGAACGAGTGGCCGAACTTACTGCGGGCCCGCAGCGTGGGCTGCTGCTCGCCGTCGCCATGCTGCATGGAGCACATGCCGACGTGATCCACCAGGCTGGCGCCAGTCTTCTCACCGCTGTCGCACATCCGTGTGAGGACGGCCCACTCTTGGAGCGCGTCCCCCTCGACCAACGGCTCAAGGAGATCGGCGCAGAAGTCGATTCTTCCGGCAGCGTCCATTTCGAGGAGCTCGATTATGATGCGGCGCTCCGCTCGTATTTTTGGGCTCATATGCCGGAGCTCCGCGACGCGCTACAGGACTGGGTTAAGCAGACCGCCGACTCACCCGGCCTCTCCGCTGGCGAACGGAGGAGTCTGGTCGAGCGGTTCACCGAGCAGTGCTTGAACGAGCGCTACCGACCGACGCTGGTATCTCTGGTTGAACAGTGGACCACAGATCCCACGACGACCCGCAAGATAGAAGCGGCAGCTGTGGTGGTGCAGCGCGGACTTCGGGATGAGCAGCAGGCCCGGTCCTTCCGTCGACAGATATACGACTGGGCGCGTACGGACAGCCTCTCTCAACGGCTCGCCGAAGTGATCATCGTGGCGTGCCGTGACGAATTGATGGCGAGGCATCCCGACGAGGCTCTGGTCCGGCTGCACCACGTTGCAAGGCGAGAGCGCGGAACTCGGGCTCGCGAAACTTTGATCGAGTTGGTCAGCGGCGCGCCTCGGCTCCGTCGGCAGATGCTGACCCGTCTCACCGATCCGAAGTTCATGCCAGGCAGATGGCACAGCGATATTGACCTGTTCTTGCAACTCGCCGACCCCGAAGCGCTTACCGACCCTGGACGACGCGATCATGCTCCCATCACCGAAAGCACAGTGCGCCAACAGTTGATCATCGGCTGGTCCCTGGTCTTCTCGCGGCGTCCTCACGATGTGTGGACCTCGACCATCCGACGATGGCTGCATGTCGCCGCCGAAGACGAACGAAATCGGCACGCGCTCCTCGACGTCCTCTTAGGCGGAGGCGAGGCAGAGGCCAGCGTTCTTGCTCGGCTCTACGCGATGACGCGCGAGCGGGAAGCGTGGGCACCGCTTGGTGATTTGGTCATCCAGGACATCAATGCCGCCTGGGGAGCCCGGACAGCATGACTCACGTGGACGAACGGAGAGCCCCATGAACACCGGCCGGAACATCGTGGCACCGTATTTGGCGGTCACCGGCGGAGCGATCCTCATCGGCCTGATCCTCTTCGCCCCCTGGCCGCTATTGATCTCGCTCGGAACGGCGGGCGCGCTCGGCATCGGCCTGCTGCTCCTGGCATGGCCAACCGGGCGACGAGCCGCCAGAACCTCGCGCTTTGAGCCCATATCCGGAAACGCAGCCAGCCCGGCGGCGAACGTCAGGAGGTCGCGCGTCACCGACATCCCCTTACCGACCGAACTGCCCGACTACCACTTCCTATTTTCGGCTACGGTGATCTGGTCACCGACTCCGGCCGTGATGGACGAGTCTGCGATCAATCCTGCCGCTCTCGCGGTCGACGCCGTGGTGAAGCGCGCCCGAAAGATCACCGAGTTACGAGATCCGAGTCACGCCTCACTCGTCCGGCATGAACTGGCCGGCGCGCTTGGAGAGATGCGAACAGAAACCACAGGACGGCTCCGGACGATGGCCGAGTCGGTCCAACTCGTCCTTCCCCAACACGATCAGGAGCGGCTGGACAAACTCGCCACGGTTCGCAAGGAAGAAGCCGTCTGGGAGCACGAGCGCAAATATGAGCTGAGCAAACGCGACTACCTCGGCGGAGACGTTCTGAAGAACCCCGGCAGCGCCGTGGTCTGGTGGCTCGCCAGGAACGGCGATCAGGTGGAGAAGACGGTCAACGACATCGGTCTTCTCGCGCAACTCTCGTCCGCCGCGAACAACAGCGATGTGCCGGAGGTGTTCCACTCGTTCATCTCCGGATTTGCCGCGCCGGACGGCCAATCCGGCCCCAGTGGATCAGCAGCCTGGTCGCCAGATCACAAGGCGTCTGCCGGTGACCTTTTCGATGCTCTCCTTCAGGCAGTCCGGTTGGACGAGCACGACCCCCAACGCCGCCTGTTCGCCCGGCAGGTGGCCGACTTGGCCACCGCGCACGGATGGCAGGAACTGGCCGAGGATTTGATACACCGATACGACACGCTGGCCGACGCCGAGTCCGCAGGAGAGGCAGCCGATGGAAGCTGAACTTGCCGCACTGGCAAGCAGCGGAGCAACCGCACTAGTCGGATTGATGGTCTC
Organism: Actinomadura chokoriensis; assembly: GCF_039529475.1. Lineage (NCBI taxonomy): Bacteria > Bacillati > Actinomycetota > Actinomycetes > Streptosporangiales > Thermomonosporaceae > Actinomadura > Actinomadura chokoriensis. Next base: position 411,963 of record NZ_BAAAMW010000003.1, read on the forward strand.
CGATTCCTGGGCCCGTGTGAAGGACGGATTCGCGCGAATGCTCGCCAAATCGGCTCCCGCCGAAGCACCGTTGGAGGAACTGGAGACATCGCGAGTGGAACTTGTGGCCGCTTACCTCGAGCATGACGACGCGAAAGTGGCGGCTATCGAGAGTCATTGGCGCTCCCGCCTGGAAATTCTTCTACGCTCAGACGAAACGTCCGTAGATGCGCTACGACGCCTTCTCTCTGCGCCCACGCCGTCTCCCGTGGAGACCATCTCCAACTTCAACAGCGGAGACACGCAGTTTGGTTCTATCATCCAAGCTGGCCATATTTCAGGAGCAACTTTCCACATGGCGCCGACGCCAGGCGAGCGCATCGACAAACATGATGGGCCACGACCTACTAATTGATTAAATGACCGGTGCTGTCGCTGCGCGAGCGCGGGCGGAAGGTCGCTGACGGGTCGTCGGTCATGGGAGTTCAGCGGTAAGACCAGGCTTGGCCGGTTCCTCGGTAGTCCTCTACAGGGATCGGGTGGACGTCCTCGCGCATCCGGTCGGTGTAGAGACGCCCGTACAGGTGGTCGATCTCGTGCCCCGCTAGGCGGGCGAGTGCGGTGTTCAGGACGACGATCACCGACTGCCCGTCCAGACGGGTATGAGCGACTTCCAGCCGGAGCGGACGGGGCACCAGGCCGCGCACGTCGAAGAAGCTGAGGCAACCCTCGTACTGCTCGTCAGTCTCTGGCGATGTGTTGATCACACGAGGGTTGAGCAGCACGAGCGGCTCGGCGTCGGGATCGGGTGGGGCGATGACCGCGGCGGCGCGGTCGATGCCGATCTGCGGGGCGGCCAGCCCCATGCCCTTGCCGAACACGTGGTGTTCGCGGACTCGCTGCATCGCGGCGAACAACCGGTCGATGACATCGCCGGCCTCGGCGGCTTCGGCGGGCAGATCGAACGGGCGAGCCGTGGAGGCCAGGATCGGATCGCCATGCTGGACGATGCCGGCGGCTTTCATTCGGTCGCTGACGGTACGTAGTTCGGGACGTGGCTGATCGTTATCGTCGTCGCGGGCGCGGTACCGCCATTCCAGCCTGTAGCGGGCGCCCATCGGCGGGTCCTGGATGGCCCAGGAGAAAATGAGCCGATCCCCGTCCTCGGTGCGTGTGATGGGGGTGCGCAGGGGGACGGCTTCGGCGGTGGTGGAGGTTTCGGTTCCCCAGACCACCGGGTCCAACTCGGCCGGGAACACCAGGTCGACCGACAAGCGACGTGTCGGGAGGCGGACGGCGCGCTGGAACCATGGGCCCCACCGCCCGTCGTCGACCTGGTAGCCGTACTCAATGGTCGAGTGCTGGCCGGGGTAGAGGGGGAAGCGCCCGCGGTCGTTGTCCAGGCACAGCCATGCTTCTTTGAACGAGTCGCGATCTTGTTTGGGGCGCCAGTTCATTGGTTCGCCGTCGCATGCCGCGGTGAGCGCGAGTTCGTCCCAGGTGAGCGGCCGGGCCCGATACAGGGCGTTGGACTGGTCGGGCCGGCCGGGGTAGCGGTCGACGCTGATGCGGATCAGGTAGCGGGTGACCGGTTCGGCGCCGCCGTTGAACAGCCGGCGCCGCTGCATCGGCCGGTACGTCGTCCCGTCGTATTCCAGCCGGGCATGGTCCTCCTCCACGACCAGGCCCTCGACGTTGCTCGCACCGGTGCTGGCGCCGGCGGTTCGGGACGGTCCGTCGGCTCGCCACGCCTGCCACAACGAGCCATCCGCGCTGAGCACGCCATCGGCCTTGCGGGCGAAGTCCTCACTGGCCGGATGGCGTCCAGCCTCCACGTGGCTGACGTAGGACGGGTCGAACCCCATCGCCGCCGCCAGCTTCTTCTTCGACATTGCGCGGTGTTCGCGCCACCAGGTCAAGGCCTCGCCGAACGGGGGCGTCCCCTCGGCGGGGGTTGTCACTGGATCATCGGCGGAGTGCTGGACGCCCATGGCCCAATCATCTCTTCAATCCGGGCTGAGTGAATGAATGAACCGTGAATGAGTTTCCGTCAGCGTGGCCTCACAGACCGTATCGAGAGTTACCTCGCTGGTGACGACAACCTCGAGGAGGCTCTCGATGACTCGCCTGGCTCCACCCGACTCGCCCGTCGGCGATCAGGACTTGCGGTTCCTGATCGTCGGCGCCGGGCAGCGCACCGTCGATGTGCTGCTGCCGGCACTCCACCGGGCCATGCCGCCCGCGCGGGTTGCAGCGATCTGCGACCCCGATCCCGCCGTCGCCGTCCGGATCACCGGGCTGACACAAGCTGGGCGGCTCGTCGATGAAATCTCGGTGTTCGCCGATCTGGACCGGGCTCTGGCCGCGGGCCCGTTTCAGGTTGCGATCCTGGCCTGCCCGCACGACCTGCACCAAGAGGCGACGCTGCGGCTGACCGACGCGCACATCGCGGTGTGGAAGGAGAAGCCCTACGCCCTCTCTGTCCAGCAGGCCGTCCAGCTGGCAACCCGCAACGTGCGAGTGCTGGCGCATCGTCCGCACGGGCAACTGCTACAGATCGCTACCGACCGGATGGCGGCGTGGGGACGGCTGCTGTCGTACCGAATCCGGATCACCCGCCCTACCGGCGACTACACCGGCACCTGGCGCGCTTCGGCCGAACGCGCGGGCGGCGGCGCCATCTGCGACCTGGGCTACCACGCCTTCGACCTGATCAGCCGACTTACCGGACGGCCCTCCGCACGACCCGCCACCGTCTACGCGGTCACCACTGGTTCCCCGGCGCACCGGCCTGCCGTTGAGGTGGAGGAGAGCGCCCACCTGACCATCACTCACGTCGACGGGTGCGCAGGCACCGTGCACCTGTCGCGCTGCGAAGAGCGTGCCGACGAGATCGACCTGGTCGCCGAGCAAGGACGCATCACGATCTCGGGCGACCGGTCGGTGCTTCGCATCACCACTCCGGCCGGACGAACCCACCATGCCGAGGTGACCGCCGCCGACGACGATCCGTGGGCGGCGATGCTGTGCCACCACGCCCAGACCCTCAGCGATACCGCCGTCACCGCCGCCGAGGCCCGCATCGGGATCGCTGCGACCGCGCTGATGGAGGCGGCCTACACCTCGGTGCGGTTAGGCCGTCCCGCCCAGGTAGCCTCCTGCGCCGGCGTCAGCCCGGCGACCGTCCCCACTCTGGAAGGGCGCGCATCATGACCCTCGCGTGGCCGCCCATCGACGCTGAGGTCTCCGCCGCAGTCACCCGGCAACTGCACACGACGGTCTCTATCTACGACCGGTCGGGGATCATCGCCCGGTTCGAGGACGCCTTCGCAGCACGCCACAACGCCTCGCACGCGTTGCTGACCTCATCGGGCACCGCGGCGCTGCATTCGGCCTACTACGCGCTCGGCCTCGGCCCAGGTGACGAGGTGATCGTGCAGGACTACACCTTCTTCGCCACCGCAACCCCACTGCTCCAACTGGGTGCCGTCCCAGTCCTGGCCGACGTCGACATCCACGGTGAACTCGACCTCGGACGCGCGGCTGAACTGCTCACTGACCGCACCAAAGCCGTGGCAATCACGCACATGTGGGGCAACCCGCAGAACACCCGGCGGCTGCGGGACTGGTGCAATGCGCGCGGGCTGGCGCTGGTGGAGGACTGTTCCCACGCCCACGGCGCCGCCCGCGACGGCGTCAGCGTCGGTGAACTCGCTGACGCCGCCTGCTGGAGCCTTCAGGGCCGCAAGACCATCACCGCGGGCGAGGGCGGCATCCTGACCACCCCACACCGCGAGGTCTACGAGAAGGCGACGCTCCTCGGGCACTTCAACAAGCGTGCCCTGGCCGAGGTGAGGACCGAGTCGCCGCTCTACCGGTTCGCCGAGACCGGCCTCGGCCTCAAATACCGGGCACACCCGCTCGGGCTGGCGATGGCCGAGGTGTACCTGCGGCGCCTGGATGACTGGCTACTCGCTCGCCAGCACCACGCCGCCCGACTGGAGAATCTGCTGGCCGGACGAGCCGGCATCGGCGTGCTCACCCCGACCGGCTCCGACTGGACCGCCACCTTCTACGCCTTCGTATTCACGATCGACCCGCAGGCCGCCGGGTTCTCCCGCGACGATCTTCTCCACACCCTCCGGCAGTGCGGATACGGCGAAATCACTACCTGCGACGCGATGCGGCCGCTGCACACCTACCCCGTCTTCGCCGCACCTAGATCGCCAGTTACCACCTTCGAGACGTCCTGCATCCGCTGCGAACCGCACGTCGCCGAGCACCTGGCCGCCACCTCACTACGGATAAACGTTCCCGCCGATGACGGACCGCACGGACGCGCCTACATCGACACCGCAATCAACATGCTCGACCGAGCCCTGAATACCCTCGCCTCGCCGCCCGGCCGGACTACCCTGCCAACGTGACCACCGCATCGGGCCTCGACATCCAGCAGTTGCACGCTGACGCCGACCGCGACGACATCACCAAACTCGTGGTCGGCGCCATCGTCCATGCCGATGGCCAAGTGCTCATCTTGCGCCGCTCGGCCGAGGACGCGTTTATGGCCGGCATCGAAGAACTCCCCTCCGGCGGCGTCGAGCCAGGTGAAAACCTTCTCACCGCACTGGAACGCGAACTCGCCGAAGAGATCGGCTGGACGGGACCACTCACTGTCGATCCGGGCTTTGTCACCTATTTCGACTACATCTCCGGATCTGGTCGCAAAGCCCGCCAATACACCTTCGGCCTTGCTCACCACGGTCGGCCCATCGTCCTGAGCACCGAACACACCGCCCACCGATGGCTCCACCCCGCCGCCCTGACCGACTCCGACGTCACTGACGAGACCGCTCAAGCAATCCGAACCTGGGCCGCCTCATGACGTCGGCAGCGCAGTGAGGAAGCCGTCGATACGATCGGAGAGTTTGGTCCCCTGGTTCGCTCGGCGTCCGGATGCGGGCCGGGTTCTCTGACTCACCCACCGCGATGAGCCGTCGCGTTGATCAGGAGCTCCCATGGCGTCACAACAGTTCGAGCCGCCCTCGGGCACCCGGGACTTTCTCGCCGGTGCACTGCGTACCCGTTAGCATGTCTTCGCGCAGATTCGCGGGGTGTTCGAGCGGTACGGGTTCGAGCCGTTGCAGACGCCGGCGTTCGAGCGGCTGGAGACCCTGACCGGCAAGTACGGCGACGAGGGCGACAAGCTGATCTTCAAGATCCTCCGGCGCGGTGAACACGAAGCGACCGGCGAAGCCGACCTGGCCCTCCGCTACGACATGACCGTCCCGCTTGCTCGCGTTGTCGCCGGCTATGGCTCACAGCTTCCGACGCCGTACAAGCGGTACGCCATGGGGCCGGTGTGGAGGGCTGACCGTCCAGGCAGGGGCCGGTTCCGCGAGTTCGCGCAATGCGATGTGGACGTGGTCGGCTCGGCGTCGCCACTGGCTGATGCCGAGGTGGTCTGCGCGCTGACTGATGCACTGGGCGAGGTCGGCGTGCGTGACTACCGGGTGCTGGTGAACTCACGGGGAGCGTTGTCGGGGCTGCTGGAGGTCTATGGTGTCCCGGCCGACCTGGGCGGTGATTACGGCGGTTTCAACTGGCTCCACCGGGGCGGCCTCGTCTGGCCCCACTTGAAGATCCAGTGGCGGCTGGATTCGGCCCCGGTTCAAGCGATCAGCGACAAGAAAGGGCTGGTCACGGGTGGGGCCAATCCAGATCGCCGCCAGCATGCCGCCGCTGAGGGTGGGGCCACTCCAAGCCGCCTAGGTGGGGCCACCTGGAGCCGCCAGAATCATGGGCGGTGGTGTACTCATCACCCTGGACAAGCTCGACAAGCTCTCCCCGGACAAGGTCGCTGCCGAGTTGGTCGGCGCCCGGTCGCTGGCCCCCGACATCGCCGAGGCACTGGTCGGCGATCTGACGGCCGCTGACGCCGTTGAGCGGATGCAGACCGCGCTGAAGGACAGCGAGGCCGGACGCGCGGGACTGGACGAGATCAGCCGGCTACTCGAACTGGCATCCCCGAAGGTCGGCGAAGACCGACTCGCGTTCACTCCTGGCCTGGTCCGAGGACTTGATTACTACACCGGTGTGATCTTCGAAGTGGTCGCTGAGGGAATGCCAGGATCGATCGCCAGCGGTGGCCGCTACGACGGCCTGATCTCCGCCCTCGGAGGACCGGACGTCCCAGCCTGCGGCGGCTCCCTCGGTGTCGAGCGGATCATCGCCCTCCTCGGTGACGACGAGGGCGACGCGCACAGAATCGACGTCGCAGTCACGGTGATCGCCGAAGATACCGCCTCCGAAGTCATGGCCTTCGCCGCACAACTACGGGACGCGGGCCTGCGTACCGAGATTTACCTGGCCGCCAGCCGCAAACTGGCCAAGCAACTCAAATGGGCCGCCGACCGCAGGGCGCGCTTCGCGCTGATCTACGGGGCGTCCGACAAGGAGGCGGAGGTGATCACAGTGCGGGACATGGACTCAGGGGAGCAGACCCGGGTCCCGGCCAGTGAGCTTGCCGCCCATCTCGAAGGCTTCCGTCGGTAAGCCGCGCCCAGCCTCCTCCATCCTTGTAATCAGCGATGCTGCGGTACCCGCACGAGCCCTCATCCCACCCTGGACTCATCTCGGACCGTCAAGCCTCCACCGTCATCCGACGAAGTTGAGGTCGTTCCGCTTCACGCTTGCCACGAGGGAGGCAAAGCTCTCCGAGGAGAGCAAGAGGTGACCGCTGCTCGGTGCCTTGCTGTCTCGTAGGCCGATAGCGTCGTCCAGCCGGGCGACCTCCACGCACTGGCCGCTAGTCCCATCGCTGGACTGGCTGCTCTTGCGCCATTGGGGGGAAGTCACGTCATCGTCTCCATCAGGTGCTTGATCAGACTCCGACTGGAGTCTACGGGGAGGGCGACCGCCCCAATGCGGTCGAACCTGTCAATAAGGCCGTCCACCTCCGAAGCATCCGCAACAAGACGGCCTCCGGTAGGCGCCTCCACGTAGCCGACCTGGCCCTCCCTGACCTTGATGACCTTGAACGGTCCGTCGAGTCCCGGATTGGCTCCGGCGGTGTTCGGGACGATCCTGAGCATCACGTTGGGCAGATGGGACAGCTCGATGAGCCGGGCCAGTTGTTCCCGCATGACCGCCTTGCCGCCCACCAGGCAGGGCAGCGCGGTCTCCGCGAGCACCACCCATAGGTCAGCGGGGCTGTCGTTGGTCAGGATCTTCTGCCGCGCCATGCGCGCCTCGACCAGTGCGTCAATGCCCGGCTCGCGTCCTTCGACCAGGAGGGCGCGTGCGTACGCGGGTGTCTGGAGCAGCGCGGGGATCAGCTGGCCGCTGTAGATCTTCAAGACGCTGGCGCGCCCTTCCGAGTCGGTGAAGTTCTTGAACCAGTTGGGGTCGTGTCCCAACCGCGCGTACCAAAGCATGATCGTGAACGTGCCGCCGGTGTTCCATTCCCTGTCCAGGACGGCAGCCTGGGCATCGGTCAGCTTCGCCTCGCAGTTTTCCAGTCTGGAAATCGAGGAACGGGCGCAGTTGAGGAGCCTGGCCAGTGCATGGCCCGACATGCCGTGCTGCATCCGCTGAAACCGCAGGTAGTAAGCCATCCAAGCCCACATCGACGACCGGGGTTCGGGGGACTCGTTGATGTGCATGAGCGTTCCGCCCGTCAGCTGAATTTCCAGGTGCTCCAAGGAACGGGGACACCGTAACCGTCACGGAGCACGCTTGTCCCGAAAACCTCGAGGTCACAGCGTGGAATCGGGAAAGCGAGTCATAATGGACAATCTGGAACAAGAAATGCATCCAGGACGTCGGCAGCACCTTCTGACCTGGCTGGCGGAGCAATTGCAGCGCTACGGGCTCTGCCCTGAGGTTCTATGGACGGGGCCGAATGCCGTCCTGCGCGTAACGAACCACCGGACGAAGGCCACCCGGTTCGTCGCCTGCGTCCCCGCGCCCCAGATGGCGACGTGGGCCTGGGTATGGTCCAACGACTGGGCCTTGATCACCGATCCCCGGGCCGTCCCTGTGATCGCGGAAGCGATGAGCTCATGACGACATGGACTGTCCTTGGCCGCGTGAGCCTGTCGGCCGTCCCGGAGAGCGTGGGGCAGGCTCGCCGCTTCGTCGCCGAGGTCCTGGGCGACACCGACCGTACAGCGACAGCACAACTGCTGATTTCCGAAGCCTGCACCAACAGCGTAAAGCACTCGGACTCGCGCCACGGTGGCTCGTTCACCCTCACCCTGTTCGACTGCGGCAGTTCTCTGCGATGCGAGGTGATCGACGCAGGCGGGCCGACAGTGCCGGCCCGTCGTCAGGGTACGGAGCTCCGCGACCATGGCCATGGCATCGTCCTGATCGAGGCTCTGGCCGCCCGTTCTGGGTATCACACCGACGAGAGCGGGCGCCTCCACACCTGGTTCGAACTCACCTGACGACCAAGGGCGCGCTGGCCTGCACGCGGGAATCAGGCTTGGGCTACCCAAGTCGTGTGTCTCGCCCGCGCCTCAGAGGCAAGGATCTCTCTGAGCTGCTCGCCCGTTCGACCTCTTGTTTTGATGGCGTGGCAGTTGGGGCAGAGAGCGATCATCTGAACAGGGTGGTCGCGCCCCCACATGGCTCGATCCTGGACGTGGTCTACTTCAAGTATTGGGTCACCGTTCCTGGTCACGTCATTGGGCTGACCGGTGCACAGCGGGTTCTCGCATTGACCGCCGCTTCGGATCAGTACGGCCTTGGTGGCGGCCGTAGAGCGTACAGGCTGGTCACGGGCGGTGGTTGAAGTGCGGTCGTGGTCGCCACGCGCTTCAGCGGCCTCTACAGTCCGACAGAGACGCAGATAGGCTTCCAGCTGATCCGATCCAGTAGACGGTGATACGTCAGCGCGTTCTCGGTGCAGGCCGACTTGCATCAGCAACGCCTCTGGAGGGGCACCTTCGAAAAAACGCGTGCCGAGTGTCGTGATGGCTTCTGTCCGGGCCGATTCGCTAGACGCAATGAGTTCATACACCCAAGCCATGAGGCCACAGTAGGGATCTTGTTCTTCAAGCCAGCTGATCGGTTTGCCGTGTGCGGCTGGGATTGCTCCAACATGGCCCGGCAACTCCCATAGCACTGTATGTGCCAGTGCAACGATGGGAAACTCAGGGGTCGGCCTTGAGCTCGGCTGGCCGTACTCGCGCATTAGGTGGCGCAGCTCGGCATGGGCATCTCGCCAGGGCACAAGGCGTGGACGGCGGTGTGCAGCCCTTCCGAACGCCCAGAGGAGGGTAATCGGCTGATGTCGGGCGGGTCCATCAGCGGTGCTGGCGATCCGTAGCGTCTCAAGGACCTCAATCAGGCGCCGTCGAGGTGCGATCGGCTCATCGTTGACCACCTCGAAGCCCAGGCGTGTGAGGAGCCGGACGACTGTCTGGCGACCGCCGGAGAACTGACCGGCGGTCAGTGGCCGACCTGTCACGTGGCGGTAGGCCACCCCCACTATGGCCTTGGAGTCGTAGGAGACACCATCGTGGTAGAGGAAGTACTGGCGGGCTGGGTCGAAACCGTAGCGGTCTAGGAAACGGTGACGTCCAAGCTCGTCACACTCGGCGATCGCGTGGAGGACGGCCTCGCGTGTGATCACCTGCAGATCCATGCGGTCATAATATGCCCGAATTGGTAAGGATTCCCAGTAGGTCCCTGGCTCCCGGCAGGCGATGAGAATCGACGAGTCGGCTCATTGGTTGCTGACTGTCCAGCAGGTGGCCTGTGCTGTAGCGCGATTGGACTGCTGTCCGGCGTCCAGGCGCGGCCGGAAGCGGTTCTGCTCTCGAAGCGCGACGGCCGGCATGGCCAGCTGATGCCGTTGTCCTCTTACCCAATAGCTGAGACTTACCCCTGTGTGATGAGCATTGGCGAGTTGAACGGCGCTTTGCAGCCGAGAGGGATAGTCTGCTGACGGCCTCTCGGAGAGCTGAATCCTCCATAACTCTGCGGCACGCCCCAACCCGCCGCAACGGCGAAAGGGATTGCAAGTCACATGCCGGCAGTATTTGGCTCCTGCACTGCTTAGAGGCTGCAAGGTAGGACCGTGTCGCGACACGTTGCGGATTCACGGGAATCCGCCGCACACTCCTGTGGTGCGGGACCGGGCGCGGTCCAGGACGAGTCGATCGGAGGTGGAGCGACGAGCGACGAACAGGTCAACCAGCCACGCAAACTGCGGCGACGTTCGCAGCTTGGCGGAGGACGTCGGCGGGATCGGGAGATGAGGTTCCGAGTCAGCGACCAGGAGTACACGGAAATCCGTGCGGCAGCCCAACGAGCAGGAGCCGCTTACGGAACATTCATCGTCCACACCGTCCAGGCAGCCACTCGCCAGCACAGATTTGGTCACCAGCCGACCGCGGAACTCTGCGAAGAACTGCGCGGCATCGCGCGACAGTTGAACCGAATCGGCGTAAACCTCAATCAGCTGGCGCGCATTGCGAACGCGACGGGACAGGTGCCTTGCGAACTGCCCGCCGCATTGTCGTATCTGGAGAATGTCCTCCGTAGAGTGGACGCTTCGTCCGTCGAGATCGGTCGGCTCCTACGTTGATCGGCAAAGTCACCCGCGGCCAGGGCGTCGCAAGGCTGCTGTCCTACCTCTACGGCCCTGGTCGCCGCAACGAGCACATTGATCCCCACATCGTCGCGGGTTTCCGACTCCCCATGGCCCTGGAACCTGGCTTCGACGCGAGAGGCGATCGGGACTTCCGCCACCTGGTCGGTGTCCTGACATCCCCACTCGACACCCTCCGGCACACACCCCTGGCGTTGCCGATCTGGCAGTGCTCGATCCGAGCGGCCCCAGAGGACCGAACCTTGTCGGACGATGAATGGGCCGACATCGCCGAAGAGGTGATGCACCAAACCGGATTCGCCCCCCGAGGTGACGACCAGGCATGCCGCTGGATCGCAGTACGGCACGCCGACGACCACATCCACCTCGCTGTCGTCCTGGCCCGTGAGGACGGACGCAACCCCAACGTCCACCGCGACTACTACAAGGTCGCCAACGCCTGCCACATCGCTGAGGAACGCTACGGCCTCACCCGGACCGCGCCCGCCGACCGCACAGCCGCACCTCGACCGACCCGAGCCGAGACAGAACTCGCCCATCGTAAGAACTGGCCGGAGCCTCCTCGCACCACCCTTCGCCGGCACGTAGCCACCGCAGCCGTTGGAGCCGAAACCGAGGACGACTTCTTCGCCGCCCTCGAAGATGCTGGAGTGCTGGTCAAGACCCGTGAGAGCGTCCGCACTCCTGGAGAGATCACCGGTTACGCGGTCGCGCTTCCGCACCACAGAAACCAAGAAGGCCAACCAGTCTGGTTCTCCGGAGGAAGGCTCGCCGCCAACCTCACCCTCCCCAAACTCCGCCACCGTTGGTCAGCTCCACGCGGAAGTATCCCCTTTGACCGACGCGCCTACGGCCGCAGCATCGAGCTGACTCACCAGGAACGATCTGCGGCCTACCAGCAGGCCGCCCGAGCCGCCGCCACGGCCACCTGGCAGATGCGCCACATTCAGGACCCGGCCGTCCGCGCTGACGTGGCCGCCGCGACCTCCGACGTCCTACACGTGACCGCAGCAATCACCGGCAACAGAGAACTCGCGCGCACTGCGGACTTCTACGACCGCGCAGCTCGCGAACCCTACGGATACCAGCCACCGTCGACGCCCTACGGCGCGAACCTTCGCACGGTTGCCCGAGCCCTGGCTTATTCCGAAATACGAGGACGACGCGGTCACCGTCCGGACCCTGTGAGCGTCCTCTCCCATCTCATCCTGCAACTCGCCGCTCTGATCGAGGGGATCGCAGAGTCCAGGCAGCTCCAGCACCGTGCCGCACAAGCAGCAGCCGCACGCAAAGCTGCTGCGCAACTCACCAGACTCGGCCGGCCAGATCCACGACCGCCGTCCCCGACGTTGCCTCGGATGCCAGCGCACCTCACTGCGGAGCACAACGCTGCACGACTCGCGGCCGCCGCGTTCCCCGTCCCCCTCAGCTGCCATCTGACAGAGAGCCCGTACCAATCCACCAGAGCCGCACCACCGCAACCAGGCCCGCACCGCCGCCGTGGCCCATCGCGGTAGCTCGACCAGCGGAGACTCCCACGCCAGGCCACGCCACGCCGCGCGGGGTCGTGGCGTAATGATCAGAGCGGCCACATAATAACGGAGCGCGAATAACGCTAACGATGCGCAAGCAATGCACCGGCGCAGTGTTCGAAGGGACGAACCTGCGCTACCTCGTCCCACCACACAAGAGAGGCGAAGCCATGACCGACCACAGCTCCCACGCGAGACCCGCACCCACAAGGACATGCCTACATGACCGACTACACGCCAGCTTCTGGCGCCGCTGGTGACGATGACGAGACCGCTCAGCTAGCGGCCAACCTGTATGAACACGTTCGCCAGCTCAACTACGCCACGGCTGGCCCTCCGAGCCTCACCCTCCCCTCCACCGCGTACACCATCCTCGGCAACCTCAGCGCAGTTACCTACGGTCTCGATCAGCTCCTCGACCAGATCAACCGCTTTTTCCTGCGCGAGCTTCAAGCCGACCGCCTCGGCCACGACTACGGCGAAGACCTCACCGACGTTCTGAGCCGCCACGGTCAAGCCCTGGCCGAGGCGAGGCGCCACGCTCAAGCCCTCTGTGCGACCCTCAGCGACGCCCAATCCGCCATCAACGCCATTCACTGTCGCCCCGCCCGCGGACGCGAGGCGTCCCCGACGACCAAAGGCGAGACACACAAGGACGACGCCGGCGTAGCAGCAGCGGCGAAGGACTTTCCCAGACCAATCACCGACCCAACGCTCCTCGCACCGCCTCCTGCCGGCGAACGACACAGCCCCATCCACTTCCCCCGCCGCACGAACATCCCGGAGGCCTGAGCATGGAACCCATGACCCATGAGGAACTCGCCGCCCTCCCCACCACAACCACCATCGAGACCGCCGCCCGCGCCCTCGGCCTCGGCCGGACCCGTGCCTACCAACTGGCGCGCGAGGGCCGATTCCCCTGCAAGGTCATCCGCATAGGCGCCACCTACCGAGTCGTCACCGCCGACCTCCGACGCCTCATGTCCAGCAACGACAACCGGTAACCCGGTCACGGACCCTTGTCATGCATGCTTGCCGACTCCGACGGGGTGTGACTGTCGACCTACGGTTACGAGCGGCTGAGTCCGGCACTGTGCGAAACCACGGCTCGACAACCGAGAGCTCTCCCAGGACCAGCTCGGTCTGCTGTCGCGCGGCGCCAGCAAACGAATACGCGACAGCCAAGTCGAACAAGCACCCATCAAGCATGTGATGGGACAGAGGTGTCGGGCATCTCCCGGGACAGGACAACGCGTGTGACGCCAGTGCCGGGTGAAACTCTCTCTACATCTTCAAGTGCGCTCGCTACGTGGCTGCCAGTCGAAGCAATTGCGCCGGGCGTCGGGTTTGTCCCAGGCGGTCTCGGCGCCACCGTTCGACTGAAATAACCAGGCAATAACCAGGCGGGGTACTATTCACGCTCTGCTGTCCGAAGATAGTCCAAGTCGAGCCCAGGAAGCTTTACTGAGAGAGTCGCAGCGAGAGGGAGGGCATCGGTCCGTCAACTCAAAGGTTCCCCGCCTGACCTTTGCTCAGCGACATTCATTTTGACGACGGTCCTGTGTCGCCCAGTGGCCCACGGCTGCCGAACAGTTTATCGGGAGGAAAAGCGAGATCCGGGCTCGGAGTTCGCCAGAGCTGAAGCTCCGCTCCTCTTCTGACCTCGAAGTCGAGACGAAGTCCAGCTTCTACGCCGGCGGGTGCATGCGTTACCCGCTTATCGGTCAACTGTATCTCTAGTATGCGCCCCCAGCGTGTCGACCTCCTCCCGGGCATCACAATGCAGTCACCCTCCGAAACTGAAGACGCCAAAGAAGGGATCACGACGATCCTCTTATTACTAAAATACTCGGTTGGTATCCCTAGAGGGTCGGATTCGCCGTTTCTGATCGATGCTTCCACAAGTAGTCCAGCGAGACTGGCAACAAGACCCAAGGAGATAGCTTCGATGAAGTCGATCTTAGCCAGAAGTCGTTCGTACGACTGAATCTCATCAGGGATTGCTCGATGTGCGACCTCATTGCGACGTTCTACTAGATCGTCCAATTCGCTCTTCAGGACTCCCGTGAGGGTACTTTTGCTCGTATTGTTCGTCAGGAACGCCCAGCTCTCAACTGCATCCGAGCGTCGAATTTTTTCCTGCAAGTCTGAAACTGCCCAAACGAAAAGTTCACAGAGCGAGTCCCAGCGAAGGTTCGAATTATGAAGCGCTATCAGCTCAAGTCTTATTTCAAAAGAGGAAGTTGAATCATCCAGGCATGATGCGAGACTCTTGACTACATCAAGTTCCTTAACCTCCCGGTACCTTCCAACGCCCAGACTCTGCCCTAAGAGAACCGAGGCATTGCGCACATACCGGCGACGTAGAGTGAACAGCTGTTCGGAAGACAAGTTGGTGGGATTAGCTAGCAGCATCTCACTGAATCGGAGCGCCACACGTTCGGCGAAGTTTTCGAAAGATGCATACATCGCAGAAATGCATCCGATGTAGCCGAATCTGCGCTGATCAGGCGTCTGTTGTTCTTCCGAGCCACTTCTAAGGAACCGACGAATCCGTTCGAGATCCGCCGCAAATTGGCTGTACTGCAACATCATATGAGGTCAACCGACCTAACTCGCGATGGCGTTCAATGCAGCACCCAACGCGTCAAGTGAATACCTGTTGCGTCGATGCGCATCTGCTGTATTGGTCCTGCGGCCACCGAAAGTTGCAGCGTGTTCATCGTACATTGCGTCAATCGCTGACTGAACAACTCTAGGGTTATTCAGAAGCGACGCTCTTTGCTCTTGAGTCAGAGCTGAGCTTGCGTACATGAGGGCATCATAGGCAATCTTGCTGAAATGGCGATTACTTCCCTTGACTTGAAAAGCTGTCACTCCACCGATTGCGTACCAGAACCTAATGTTCTCTTGGAAAAGTCGCCTGTAATCGTCCAGGGTCGTTGCATCGAACTTATTGCCTTTCGCCAGGAACTCGTCCAAAAAATCTGAAATGCGATTCAGTCCTTGCGAGAACTTGGTGAGATGGCGATAAGCATAGAATCGCAGGACGATCTCGACATCCTCCATCGACTCGAACATCTTGCGTCCTATTTTGGTAACCTCGACACCTTCTGGGTCTTGCTCAGATGATTCCACATCTGCATCCCCCGCGTCCTCTTCATCCGCACTAGTGGGCGCCTCGATGCTGTCGAGGGGGGTACCTAGCATTACGCGAAGTTCCTTAGTTCTCGACAGCTTCAGGCATAGGTCGTTTAGTGGTCCATTGTAGACAGCATTGCGCGTCTCTTGGCCACTAAGTCGTACACCGCCAGAGTTCAACCTCTCGAAAACCAACTTCTTGAGGAACGCGGCCCGCTCTTCGGTCGCAGCCGTCTCATTGAGTAGAATGATCGATGACAAGTATCTCCGGTCAATTCCATCGCGGATTGAGCTAGGCAGCGTTTCATATTTTCGGCCATTGAGTTCTGGCCAGTACTGGAGTTCTGTAAGCTCAAGAGAGTTGCTATAGAAATCCATCAACGCCGTCAAACGCTGACGGCCGTCCATCACCTCGAAGCGAGCCAGTTCGTACTCATAGAGGAAAATGGGAGGAACTGGTACATTCATCAGAAACGATTCGATAAGCCTAGATTTCCGACCGTCGTCCCAACGATGGCGACGTTGATATTCAGGGTC
Source organism: Actinomadura chokoriensis (assembly GCF_039529475.1). Classification (NCBI taxonomy): domain Bacteria; kingdom Bacillati; phylum Actinomycetota; class Actinomycetes; order Streptosporangiales; family Thermomonosporaceae; genus Actinomadura; species Actinomadura chokoriensis. The sequence continues at coordinate 427,773 of NZ_BAAAMW010000003.1, forward strand.
TCTCTTGTATTTAGCTTCTCTCGTTCCGGCTTCTGTCTCAAAGGTATCCGTGAACATGGCCAGGATCTGGTTCAGTGGATAGCGCGCCTGCTCGACGACAATACGGACGCCTTCCTCGACGTACCGTTTGTTCAGTTGCGCATCGCTCAGGGGCGGCGAGTCCTTCGGCCTTAGCTCGTCGATGGTCTCCCCTGGAAGCAGAGGAACCTGTAGGTTGATCTGACTATCCCGAGAGCCCATCGTCGCCCCTGCCTACCAGTATCCGTATGCTGATCCTACCGGTTCGAAGTTAGTAGGATGGCGTGACTACCGTTAGCTCGGCAAGCACATCGATCTCCTTGATGGCGGAGTTGATCTCGCCGAACTGTTCGGCCTGTCGCGTCTGTGATCGTGATCTCGTCGTGGCCAGCTGAGTCGGGTTCGCTCGTTGAAGCAGCGGGCGTCGGCTTGTGAGGTCGCTGTCAGAGATGCCAGCGTAGGTGGTCTTGCGGGCTGCCAGGTGCCAGTGGATAGATTGACCAGGCGTTTCATTTCGGGAACGCTCAGCCGGAGCAGCCCGGGAGCGGCGGGCATTGGAGGTCTGCCACCGGTGGTGCGGACCACCAGGGCCGCACAGGCCAAAGCGAGGTGGCGAAGCAGCGCCCGAAAGTCCTGGGCTTGCGTGTGGTTCAGCCGAAGGCGTCCTTCCCGCCTGGGAAGTCCTCATCGATCGGCCATGCGGCCGGCGATCCGCACCCGGGTGTCCCAATGTCACCGGCCGCCCTTCGGGGGCAAAGCATAGTAGAACGCCACTTCACGGACGCCTCTGGTGGTGGAGGCTGCCGCGGTTCAGTAACTGGCGGCGGAGGTCGGCGGTTCGCATTCCAAGCTCAGGCGTATTCCGCCGGGCGGTGCCGGTGGCCTGCTCGCGGGGCGGATAGGGCCGGGCGCGGACCAGGGCGCGCCCGGCGGCGGTGGCCAAGCTGCAGTACACGAGTGTTGATGGCGTGCCAGATCCGGTCGGCGCAGCCGACGTACTGGCGTTTGGGGCGGTCCGGGTCCGGCAGGGCGTCCCAGGCGTGCTCGGCATGCTCCAACAGATCTTGCTGGGCAGTTCGTTCGTCGACACACACGTAGTTGCGTGGACTGGGCACGAGGCTCCCACCTGCTAAAACACTCGGTTACCAAAGCCTTCAACTCATCGAGATGGCCACGGACGGCCCCGACCTCTACCATGGCGGCAGCAGCCCTAAGATTCTTCTTGCGTCACTACTCCGAGATCAGCGACGGCTGCCCTGCGTCACGAACCGGCCGCTATCGGCTCAGTTCACGATCTCAGACTGCTGTACCAGGGGCGTTGGGTGCTTATGGATCATTTCGGGAGGATCGGTGAACGAAGGCATATAGCTCGTCGAGCGACAACCCCAGCTCGGTGGCCAGGGCCGGCAAATTCCGGCGTGGACGTGCGGCCCCTCTCGATACTTCTCACGGTTTCGACGGAGATCCCCGCACTATGGGCAACGGCCTCAGCTGAGCGCCCAGAAGTGTGGCGGGCTTGTGCCAGGCGAGAGGCCAGCGCCTGTCCGCGGCGCTGGGCAGCGGGATCCAGCCTCCTGCGTGACATGGGGGTAATTATACTTGTATTATTAACCCATGATGGCGACCGCAGCGACCTCTTCCCTCAAGTGGCCTGAAGACGCACTGCGCCTCAACGCTGTCTGCCCGTACTACACGATGTTTCCGCTGGACTTCCCCCTTCAGCAGTTGGAGGCCCTCCCGGAGACCACCCGGATGCTGGACCCGTTCTGCGGGCGCGGTACCACCCTGTATGCCGCACGTCTGGCCCAGTTGCCGTCGGTGGGCATCGACATCAATCCGGTGGCTGCTGCCATTGCTCGGGCGAAGCTCATAAAGGTCACGCCGGGTTCTGTGGTCCGACTTGCCCGGCAGATCCTCAACGATGGCTTCAGGGGGGAGATACCCGAGGGTGAGTTTTGGCGATGGTGTTTCGAGCAGGAAACGCTTCGCGAGCTGGTGACCCTGCGCAAGGCACTGCTGGAGATGAACACGCCGACAGCCGCGATGCTTCGAGCGGTCATGCTGGGGATTCTGCATGGGCCGCGCAACAAGGGCGTCCCGTCGTACCTGTCGAACCAGATGCCGCGTACATACGCCTCTAAGCCCGCCTACGCGGTGAAGTTCTGGACCGAGCGTGAGATGGAGCCGGTGCGCGTTCCTGCCTTGGAAGTCATCGAGCGACGGGCCCAGCGGCTTCTGTATGCAGCACCGCCTGCCCACGGCGGAAAAGTCTACGTGGGTGACTCTGTGGAGACCCTCAACCGCCTGCGGCAGAAGTTCGATCTTGTAGTCACCTCACCTCCCTACTACGGGATGCGCACCTATGTAGCGGATCAGTGGTTGCGCTCATGGTTCCTCGGGGGCCCCCCGGAGGTCCCCTACGGCACCCACGGGCAGATTGCTCGCCAGCCGAATCAAGAGGCGTTCATCCAGGCCCTGGCCGAGGTGTGGACAGCTACTGCCCGCCGCTGCCACCAGGGTGCTCGGCTGGCGATCCGGTTCGGTGCTCTGCCCTCGGCCCGCACTGATCCGGAGCAGATGCTCCTGGCCTCCGTGAAGGAGTCAGAAGCTGGATGGGTCGTCAAGGAGGTCCGACAGGCCGGTACGCCGGCCAAACGCAAGAGGCAGGCCGAGCAGTTCGGCAGGGCTGGCTCCGCGATCGATGAGATCGACCTCGTCGCAGAGCTGGCAGGGCAGCCCTGTTAGGGCAACATACCCGGTTGATTCCCACAACTGCGTAACAAACTGTCAGCACCTCGTGCAATCCTGTGGGGGGCCGGATGAGTTGGAACGCTTGCCTATGAGCGCGGTGTGGGGAGAAGCATGTTCGACGCGGACCAGATCGAGCAGCTCAAGCAGCTGATCGGTGACCAGGTCGAAGCTGGTCGCGAAGTCCTGGACAAGTTAGTCGATCAAGCCCGTGCCATCCGCCCCGAGGTCAGGGTGATCAAGCCACGGGCAGCGACTTCTGTTGCGCTGATGGCCTCCGACGGAGGCAATAACAAGGTCGCCTTCAATCCCTTCTACCTTCAGGTCGTCCGCGTCGTGGATTCCAGCGGCAAGGAGCTGTGCATGGAGGTGGTCTCCCCGATCTCCGACATCGCCGCCCTGAGCCGCCGTCAGTTCCACGAGGACGGCAGTCCGCAGACGGCGCTGGGCAGGATGATGCACGGGCTGGGCGTGCAAAGGCTCCAGGACCTGTCGCCGATGATGTCCGGCAATTCGCCCAGCTGGGTGCAGGTCTTCAGGGACCTGTGTGAGTGGGCCACGCTGTATGACCTGATCTGTCACCGCGACTACGCGGTCGACACCTTGATCGTCCGCGACGGACTGCTGCGCAGCAAGATCTTCCATGGTGAGCTGTTCGTGAAGATGGGCGAGCTGATGTATGAGGCCATGGAACAGATCCGGCGTCGCGACCGACGCAAGGTGTGGCTGGTCGGCCTGGCAAAGAAGACTCAGGTCCTGGAGTACTATCGGCTGGCGATATCACTGTCCGGCGTGTTCAACAACGGCGCCGCCTGCTTCGCTAAGGTCCCCACAGAGATGCTGGACGAGGTTTATCTCTGGGACGAGTACACCAGGGACATCGAGGACGACTCCACAGGCGAGAAGCCGAAGTTCAACTTTGGATCCATGTACTTCGTCCGCTTTGGCCCTCACTCCGGCGACCCCATCTGGACCGTGGACGTTATGTCCCGCCAGGATAGGGAAGCCCAGGCGATTTTCGGATACCTGCAGGCTGACGCGGTGGCCGGCTTTCCCATCCCGCTCTATCCGAACTGCATCCAGCAGGCCGACAGTTTCTCCCGCGTCGCCGACCTGGACATGGACATCGTCGAAGATCAACTCGTCGATGCTGTCCGCGACCAGGTTGGTGAAGAGAAGGCGCCGGTCATCGATGCCCTGCGGCTCGCCTCCGACGTCGCTGCCCGCCGCTACGAGTAACCCCCCTTCTACCCGGTCCGCATCCTGTGGAGCAAGATCCGACATGAGCCTATTCGAGCGCGACAAAGTCGTCGGTACCTTCCGCGGTTTCTCCGAAAGTGGCATGGAGTTCCATGCCGACCTCGTGCTGCCACACCACGACGACTTCCAGACCATGGCCATGCACGGCCAGTTCGTCCTTGTCCAGCTCGAACACGAGCGCGAGGCCATCCTGGGGCGGATCACCACTATCTCCTCCCAAGGGCGCCTGGTGTCCCCGATTGGTGAGGACTACGCCACGCGCGCGGTACGTGACCAGCGACCCATCCCCGACGAGCTGCGCGAGCGCTACCTGAAGTACAAGGTCGACATCCGTATCCTCGGCGTCCTCCGCATGGAGGGAGACAAGCACATCTTTGTCCCGAGCCACCGGCGCCTTCCACACGTCGGTGCCCAGGTCGCGCTCCTGGGCGACGACCTGCTCGCCGAGGTCGTTAACGCCAAGGACACCAGCGACGGCGCGGTTCCCATCGGCTATCTCGCCTTCGGTGAATTCGTCTACGCCGGCAATGACAGTCGTGTGGGTGACACCTCCTGGATGCAGATCCAGCATCCCGCGATCATGCCAACTTTCCAGATCGACAAGCTCGTGGCACGCCGCAGCTTCGTCTTCGCCCGCGCTGGCTTCGGCAAGTCAAACTTGGTCAAACTGCTCTTTTCTGCTCTGTACGAAAAACAGCCCACTGTCCCGCGCCGTTCTGGCAAGGCCCCTGTCGGCACGCTCATATTCGACCCGGACGGTGAGTACTTCTGGCCCGACTTTAAGGGCCGCCCTGCCCTTTGCGACGTGCCGCACCTACGCGACAAGCTCGTGGTCTTCACAAACCGCCAAGGCCCCAGCGACTTCTACCAGTCCTTCGTCGTTAACGGCGTGAAGCTCAACATCAAGGAGCTTCAGGCATCGCGCGTGCTGGGCATCGCGCTGCCACCGGAAAAGCAGGACCAACAGAACGTCGTGAAGCTCAAGTCTCTCGACGGACCGAAGTGGGGCCGTCTTGTCGACCTGATTTACCGCGAGAAGTACGGTGCCGACCGTTCCCAGGTGCAGCAGATCCTCAACCTGGACGCCGGTCAGGAGGCCGAGACCAACGCGGCGATCGGCAACATGACCCGCGTCGTCAACGCGCTTCACGACCCCGACAGCCAACTCCTAAGTGCTCTAAAAGACTGTCTGTCCCAGGGCAAGCTCTGCGTGGTGGACATCTCTCAGATGCGTGGTTCTCAAGGGCTTCAACTCGCTGGCGTGATCCTCGGCGACATCTTCGAGCACAATCAGAACCAGTTTACTGAGGCCGATCCGAAGTCAATTCCAACCATCGCGGTCATTGAAGAAGCCCAGTCAGTTCTTGGCGGCACCAGTCAGAGCGAAGACGGCCCCTTCGTGTCCTGGGTCAAGGAAGGCCGTAAGTACGACCTTGGCGCCCTGCTCATCACGCAGCAGCCAGGCAGCTTGCCGCAGGAACTTCTCAGTCAGGGTGACAACTTCTTCGTCTTCCACCTGCTTTCCCAGGGTGATCTGATTTCTCTGAAGAAGGCTAACGCTCACTTCTCCGAGGATCTGTTGGCCACCTTGCTCAACGAACCACTTGTCGGCAACGGGATCTACTGGTCGAGCGCCCCTGGCACCGATCGTCATTCGCGCCCCTACCCGGTCTCCGTGCGTGTCCTCAGTTTCGAAGATTCGTACACGATGGGGGACCCAGACTACTCGCTTCAGGCTCCCGACAGCTTCGCTGCCCAAGCCAAGGCCGCCGTCGAAGAACGCCGTTCCGAGGCGAGGGCCGCTACTGCTAGCCTCGCAGCCAGCCACCCCCCGGACGACGCCAGCGAGGCGACCAGTGAAGGTCTCGCGGCAGACGACAGTGCAATCGCGATCGTCCATCTCCGAGATAAGCAGGAGTTCCATCACGTGATCGACAGTCCTCGCGGCATAAAGTGGGGACGCGTCGCCCACCTGCTGGCCGAGAAGGCACCTGCGCACGCAAAGCGCGACGGCTCCGCCTTCCAGTGGGGCATGAAGCTGGTCAAGCAGGCACTGGATCAGCTATATCCGGGACAGTGGTCCGCAGTGTCTAGAGACGACGACAAGAATCCAGGCAAGTCCGCCACGTTCATCATGCTCAAGGAACACGTTCCGAATGCGGAATCTGGTGAGGGGAAGGAGGTGGGCGAGAACAAGATTGATGTGCAGTTCACGAGCGATGTGCAGCTCGAGGTTGCTCAGCCTGAGGATGCCCCTCCCTTCTGAGTTCGTGCCCCATCGAGGGATATAGGAGATCAACGCCAGGACTCAGCCCGGTGTCTCGGGGGTTGAGAGCGATCTCCTGTAGATGCTTTCAGGTTGGTTAAGAAAAATGCACGTCCTGCTGGCCCCTTCGCGCTTCTGATGCCTTTGCAAGGCTCAGCGAGATGCAGGAAGCTGTCTTCTGAATATCCAACCGCGCGGTCTCCGGCCGGCCTTGCGGATCTGGAGAGCTGCGGCCTGGTGTTCAGCCCGCAGGAGGTCGGCCACCGTGTCGGCGCCGAACGTGTGCCCTTGAGGAGTCTGTTCGCGCGGCCCCTTAAGAAACGCACTCCCGCCCCGCCGTCCGCGACTTGGTGAACAGCCTCCTGGTCTCCGGCCGAACGTCCCCAGAACTCCGAGGCCTGGCCGCCCGCTGCGGCGTCCCTGACCACAACCCTCGGCCATAAGGGCCTGGTCGTCTCGATCTCCGCATCGGTCAGCGCTGCTGGCTCTGGTAGAGCCGGACCAGCGGGGAACCCGATGTTGCCGCGGTGGTTGAAGATCAATTGGCCGTCACCTGGACGCCGACCCCGCCGGAGACCGCCAGCATGGCCGACCGGTAAGCGTCGGTCGAGGCGGGATGGCCTCTTACCTGGAGCGGGACTGCTCGTCCACAAGGCCGCGATGAGCTGGATCGTGGGGTGACCGGTGGGCAGCCGGTCGGCGAGCCTGATGGCGATCGCCAGGGCTTCCTGAACGGCCCGGTGGTCGCCGGCGCGACCGTTCAGGTCGGACGCATATAGGCAAGGTAAGCGTCGTGAGGGGGCACTAGTAACGATTCGGGTGGCACGGAGCCTTGTCTGAGGATGATGTTGGAGAGCGACCAGCCTCCGGCTTAGGAGAGAAGCATGGACGAACGCGAGCGCGAGTTCCATCGGGCCATGGTGGCGATCTATCAGACGGCCAAGCGAGAGCTGGGCTACAACGCCACGCGGTTCCTGCAGATGGTGAGCAACGAAGGCGGGTTGGCCGCAGCCAAGCAACTCCTCTGGTCCGACACGCCCTCGGACGGGTTCACAACCCTCTGGGACCACGGCCGGCTGGATCTCACCGTGGAAGCTCACGTCCTGCGCCCAGAGTATGAGGAGCTCTTCACCGACGCGGACCGCCAGAAGGCGCGCGAGCGGCTTGAGCAGTACGGCTGGGTAGAACGATCGACCTGACGGCCACGGCGACACGGCGTTCACCACAAGCCCGCCGTCTGACCCAACCAATACACCGAGGTAGCGACCCAGGAGAGATCTACCCCCACCAAGGAGGCTTGGTCTGTGGCGGCATGGCGGCCGCTTCGGGTCGGTCACGGCCTGGAGGTCGATGTGTCGAGCAGCTGTGAGTACGTCCGGACGGGTCACCTGGAGCGAGCGAACGGGCCGCGGATCTGAACAGGGGGGCGGTGGAGCAAGTCCGCGCGGTGCTGGTCCGGGGCGGACGGTCTCTGTGGGTGGCGGCGGAGTTCGCGGACAAATGACGGACAAAAGATCTTGAGGCCGGTCTCCTGAGTGGAGATCCGGCCTCTGACCTGGCGGTTTCTGTCGGGGTGGCGGGATTTGAACCCACGACCTCTTCGTCCCGAACGAAGCGCGCTGCCAAGCTGCGCTACACCCCGGTGGTGGCTGCCCGGGAGGTCGTACGTGCTCCCGGCGCCTTGACCACTGTAGCGGATGGCGAGGGGTGCTGCGTCCCTATTTACGGGCTGTGAAGCCGGTCACGGCGCCCGAGGGGGTGATCTCTATGTCGGTCAGGCCGGCGGACGTCAGCCAGGTTCGGAGGTCGGCCGGCGTGCCTGGGTTGCCGAAGATGTCCAGGCGCTGGAACAGCTTGATCAACGGGTCGCGGTTCGTGCCCGTGGTGATCGTGGTGCCGGTCAGGGTGCCGCCGGGGCGTAGGACTCGGGTTAGTTCGGCTATGGCTGCCGGTGGGTCTTCTAGGCAGTGGAGGCCGTTGTAGGTGACGCAGGCTTCGAAGGTCGCGGGGGCGAAGGGGAGTGCGTAGATGTCGGTTTGGAGGAGGGTGGTTGTTCTGCGGCGGGCTCGGGTGAGCATGGGGCGGGAGATGTCGGCGGCCACGTGGCGGGGGTTGTCGTCTACTGCTAGGCCGCCGCCGCAGGGGATGTCTAGGGTCAGGGCGTTTGAGTCCTGGGCGGCGATTGCGTCTCTGAGGTTCTCTATGTCGTAGTTCCAGAGGATGCGGGCGCCCCACGGGGCGAGCACGCGGCTCTGGACTGCCCTGTCGTAGAGGGTTGAGATGAAGGTGGCTGTTTGCCAGTTCACCGGGGGACGAGGGTCAGGAGGGTTGCTTCTGGGGGGCAGCAGAAGCGGATGGGGGCCTTCGGGGACGTGCCCAGGCCCGCCGAGACGTGGAGCCAGGAGCCGCGGTGTTGGTGGAGGCCCTTCACGCGGGGGCGGTCTATGCCGCAGTTCGTCGCCAGGGCGCCGTAGAAGGGGACGCAGACCTGGCCGCCGTGGGTGTGGCCGGCGAGGAGGAGGTCGTAGCCGTCGGCGGTGAAGCGGTCGAGGTTGTGCGGTTCGGGGCTGTGCATGACGCCGATGTGGACGTCGGCCTGGGGGTCGACGGGGCCGGCGATCTTGTCGTAGCGGGCGCGGTCGATGTGGGAGTCGTCGATGCCGCCGAACTCGACGTCCAGTTCGCCGACCTTGAGGCGGCCGATGCGGTTGTTCAGGTCGAGCCAGCCGGCGGCCTGGAGGGACGAGCCGAGCTCGCGGTACGGGAGGTCGGGGTCGCGGCGGCCGCGCTCGTAGTCGGACTTGCTCGTCCGCCAGATGTAGCGGAGGGGGTTCTTGAAGAGCGGGGAGAACAGGTCGTTGGAGCCGTAGACGAAGACGCCGGGACGGTCGAGGAGGGGCCCCAGGGCTTCGAGGAAGGGGCCGATCGCGTCGCGGTGGGCGAGGGTGTCGCCGGTGTTGACGACGAGGTCGGGCTCCAGGGCGTCCAGGGCGCGGACCCAGTGGATGAGGCGGCTGCGTCCGGGGGTGAGGTGCGCGTCGGAGATGTGCAGGATCTTCACCGAGGGACGGCCGGGCGGCAGCACCGGCACGTCGACGCGGCGGAGGCGGAACCAGTTCCGCTCGATCACCGAGGCGTACCCGAAGGTCGCCGCCCCCGCGCCCAGGAGGCCCAGGGGCACGGCGTAGATCTTTCGCACGACTCTCCCTTCTCAGGACCCCATGCTTTCAGAGATGGGCACCGCGCGGTAATCCTGATGAGGCAGAAGGTACGGGACGGGCATGATGTTGGCATGACCCTGAAGGAGAAGCTGGAGACCGATCTGTCGTCCGCGATGAAGGCGCGCGACGAGGTGCGCACGCGGACGTTGAGGATGGCGCTCACCGCGGTGAAGAACGAGGAGGTCGCGGGCAAGCAGTCGCGGCGGTTGTCGGACGACGACGTCGTGATGGTGCTCGCGCGGGAGGCGAAGAAGCGGCGGGAGGCGGCGACGGCGTTCGGGGACGCGGGGCGCGAGGAGCAGGCGCAGGCGGAGCGGGACGAGGGCGCGGTGCTGGAGGAGTACCTTCCCGCGCAGCTGGGGGATGAGGAGCTGACGGCGCTCGTGGCGGACGCCATCGCGGAGACGGGGGCGTCGGGGCCGCGGGCGATGGGGCAGGTCATGAAGGCCGTGAACCCGAAGGTCGCCGGGCGCGCCGAGGGCGGACGGGTCGCCGCCGAGGTCAAGCGGCAGCTCGCGGAATGACGAAGGGCCCGGCGGGAACGCCGGGCCCTCCAAGAGGCAGGTCAGTCGTCCTCGTGGCCTCGCGCCGGCTTCTTGCCGTTGCTGATGTACAGGATGACGGTGGTGCCGGGCGGGACCTCGCTGCCCGCGTCCGGTGAGGTGGACACGACCGTCCCGCGCGGCTGGTCGGAGTCGACGGACCCGGACGCGACCTTGGCCTGCAGGTCGGCCGCGGCGAGCTTGGACTTGGCGTCGGCGACGGTCGCGCCCTTCAGCTGCGGGACGCGGGTCGTGTCGCCGAAGCTGCGGGACGGGGTCTGGAAGCCCGGGGCGGGCTCGCCGGCCAGCGCGCGCTGCATCGAGGTCCGCCAGAGCGGGCCGGGGATCGTCGCGCCGTAGATGCCGTAGACCTTGTACTGCCAGGGGCCGCGGAAGTCCCAGTAGGCGACGGCGGAGGCGAGGTTCGGGGTGTAGCCGGCGAACACGGCGCAGGTGAACTCCTCGCACGTGCCGGTCTTGCCGGCGGCGGGGCGGCCGATGCCGAGTCCGGCGGCGGTGCCCTTGGTGAGGACGCCCTGCAGGATCGAGTTCACCTTGTCGGCGACGTCCTGGTCGAGGGCCTGATGGCAGTCCTGCTTGGGCAGCTTCAGCTTCTTGCCCTGCGCGTCGACGACCTCGGTGACCGAGACGGGGGAGCAGTACTTGCCGCGGGCGGCGAAGCCGGCGTAGGCGGCGGCGAGGTGCACCATGTCGACGTCGTTGACGCCGAGGACCTGGGACGGGATCGGCAGCAGCGCGTTGCCGTTGCCCTGCTTCATCCCGAACTTCTCGGCCATCTTGACCGCGTTGCAGACGCCGACCCGCTTCTCCAGGTAGGCGTAGAACGTGTTGACCGAGTGCCAGGTGCCGGTCTTGAGGTTGAAGTTGCCCTTCTCGCTGTCGCCGGCGTTGGACACCGTCCAGGGCGCGCCGCCGCCGACCAGGTCGTTCTCGTACTTCTTGCCCTGCCACGTCCCGGTGTAGCGGCACGGCTGGAAGCCGCCGACGGTCGCGGTCTGCGGGGAGTTGATGGTGGTGCTGACCGGGATGCCCTGGTCGATGGCGGCGGCGAGGGTGAAGACCTTGAAGGTCGAGCCCGCCGACACGCCGTTGCCGCCGCCGTGGTGGGAGTCGGCGGGGAGGTTGATGGTGGTCCGGCCCTTGCCGGGGCCGAACCGCTTGCTGACGCCGATCGCCTTGATCCTGCCCGTGCCGGGTTCGACCATCGCCTGGGCCGCGACGCGGTTGCCGTTCGGGGGGACCGTGCCGCGCAGGGTCTTGTCGACGGCCTGCTGGTCCTGCATGTCGAGCGTGGTGCGGATCGTGTAGCCGCCGCGGTTCAGCTCGTTGACGATGTTCTGCTGCTGCTTCGGCTTCAGCGACCAGTACTTGCCGTCCGACAGGATGTTGAGCATGTCGTACTTGACGTACTCGCAGAAGTAGGGCGCCTTGCTGGATTCGCATCCGCCGACCGGGTCGGTGCGGTTCAGCTGGATCGGCTTGGCGGCTTCCTCGTCGGCCTGCGCCTTGGTGATGTGGTTGAGCTGGACCATCCGATACAGGACGATGTCACGCCGGTGGCGGGCGTCCTTGGGGTTGCGGATGGGGTCGTAAGCGGTGGGGTTCTGCGTGATGCCGGCGAGCAGTGCCGCCTGGCCGAGGGTCAGTTTGGACGCCGGGACGCTGAAATACCGCTTCGCGGCGGCCTGCACTCCATACGCGCCGGCACCGAAGTAGGCGATGTTGAGGTAGCCCTCAAGGATCTGGTCCTTCGTCATGCGCTGCTCGATGTCGAGTGCGTAGCGCAACTCACGGAGCTTGCGTCCGACGGTGGGCGCGGTCGCCTCGCGGTACTCCTCGTCCGTCCGGGCGCTGTCGACCAGCAGGTTCTTGACGTACTGCTGCGTGAGCGTGGATCCGCCCTGGGTCTGCTCCGACTCGACGTTGGACGCCATGGCGCGGATGGTGCCCTTGAGGTCGAGTGCGCCGTGCTCGTAGAACCGCGAGTCCTCGATGTCGATCATGGCCTTGCGCATGATGGGCGCGACCTGGTCGAGGCGGACGGACTCGCGGTACTTGTCGAAGAACGTGGCGACCTGCTTGCCGTCCGCCGAGTACATCACGGTCTTCTCGGACGGAGGGGACGTCTTGAGCTGGCTGTCCATGCTCTCGAAGTTGTTCGCGGCGTCGCGAGCGGTCAGTCCCGCGCTGCCGACGGCCGGTAGCGCGATGAGGGCGACGATGAGACCCGCAACCGCCCCGGCACCGAGCAACTTGAACAGCGTGGAGGCGGCCTGGCCCCGATCCGTATTCACAACGCGCACGGGATCTAGGGTACGCGGGACGAGAGGTGCATTAGGGACACGTCCCCCAGCGGCGCCCGCGATCCGGCCGGTCAGGCCGCCGCGGGCCGGCCGTTCGCCCGGTATGCCCTCATCATGACAACCTGCGCCGTGTCTGGCGCGTCAACTACAGGTAACTAGTCCGTTCCGGCGGTATGGCCCCGGTGGGCTATATCGAGAATGGGCCCATCGGGGACTGTTGAAACCTGTCTCGCTTCCGTAAGTTCTTCCCCACGGCTTTCGTTTGGCGGCCTGACGTCCGCGCCCGTCCGGCCAAGGAGCGCAAATCGACACAGACCCTAGGGGAGTGGGGCCAAGATGTGGATCACGGATTGGACCGCCCGCGCCGCCTGCCGTAACGCGGATCCGGACGCTCTGTTCGTGCAGGGAGCGGCGCAGAATCGGGCCAAGCTCATCTGCCGCGGCTGCCCAGTGCGCACGGAATGTCTCGCTGACGCCCTCGACAACCGGATCGAGTTCGGTGTCTGGGGCGGGATGACCGAGCGTGAGCGCCGGGCTCTGCTGCGGCGGCGGCCGGATGTGCGGTCGTGGCGCGACCTGCTGGAGACCGCGAAGGAAGAGTACGAGCGGTCGGTGGAGGTGGACGCCGACGCCGACGAGCAGGAGCTCGTCGCCAGCTGAACTCGGAGGGGCCGTTCGCGGCCCGTCCAGGCGTCCGGCAGTGGTTCTGGGACCGGCACGGTCCGATGGAGAAGCGTGGCCGCGGGCCCGCACCGTTTTCGCGGTGCGGGCCCGCGGCCGCGTTCCGTCTGCTCGAAGTTTCTCCCAAGGGACGGTCGGGAAAGCGGCGGCGAGCCGCACATCGTCCCTGGTCAGAGGCGTGATCATCGTAGGGTCCGTGCGCATGCGCGCCGCTCGCGGGATGCGGCGCGCGCTCGTTCACCGGACCTGGGGGGGCACGTCGTGAGGGGACGCTGGAAGATCACCGCCGCGGCGGCGGGAGTGGCCGCCGTCGGAGCGGCGGGCTGGCCGGCCGCGGGCTGGCCGGCGACCGCCGGAAGCACGTCCGGCCGGAGCGGGCCGTGGGTTCTGATGGCCCAGGAGAACTTCGACCGGCCGCTGCACGTCGACGGCGCACCGTGGCGACTCGATCCGCAGGGGCCGCACAGCCCGTGGAACGTCGACGCGTTCGACGACGACGGCGAGGCTTGGACGAAGATGAGCGGGCCGCTGTTCAAGAAGCAGCTCGACACCCTGAACGTGTTCCGCAAGCGCGTCGCCTTCGGACGGGACGGCTGGCTGACCGCCGAGGTCGCCGCCGTCGACAAGGACCGCGACGGGCGTCCCGACTCGCGTCCGGGCGTGTCCAGCGCGTCCCTGCCGGGCGGTCAGAAGGCGGCGCGGATCTCCGAGCCCAGCTGGGACGCCGGCGTGCTGATCCGTCCCACCCGCCCGCTGCCGCCGCGCTACCGCGTGGAGATGACGCTGCGCGGCATCGACTTCGGCGGCAAGCGGCACGGCACGTGGGACTACAACGGCAGGCACAACGGCTACACGCGCGAACCGTGCAAAACGCGCTACCCGTGGACGTTCACGGGCGCGCTGCCAGGCAAGACGCGCTGCGAGTATCCGGACGTGACGCGGGAGAACGGTTTCTACTACCTGACGATCCTCGACTACCCGACTCCGGCACCGCACGGCAATCCGGGCATCCATTACCGGCGCAAGGTCATCATGGACGGCTACTACAGCGACGACGCCCGCTGGAAGAACGCCGGGACCTGCAATGCGAAGACGGGCCGGATCTACCGGACGTTCGACGGCACCTTCAACGGCATCAACGCGCTGTTCGTGCGCGGCGACAAGTTCCGCGAGGCCGCCAACAACAACATCAGCAACGAGTACTACATCAAGACGGCCTGCGGGAACGTGTCCATGGACAAGCCCTACGGGCCGGGCGGCCGGTTCAAGGAGCACCTCGCCAGCGCCGAGATCCGGCCGGAGCTCATGCCCAAGGCCTCCTACCGGTTCGCCGTGGAGCGCGACGCCACCGGGTACACGCTCGAGATGAGCGGGCCGTTCCTCCACGTGGGGCAGGCCACGCTGCGCGTCCACCACGACTTCGTGGAGGACGGGCGTCCGATCTGGCACTACAACCAGACTCCGGGTGAGTACGACGGCCGGTTCGACCGCCGCCTCGTCCACAAGGGCCCCGCCGGGACGTACGTCACCGAGCATTCCTGGCCCAAGGGCTCTGCCTACCCCGACTCGTTCATCATCGGCGACCCGCACCTGAACTACTACGAGGGCGAAGCCTACGTGGACGACATCCGCCTCTACGTCCCCAAGAACACCCGGTAGCCGCACTCGGCGGACCGGGTTATCCACAGAAGGGAGTTCTCGCGGTGCCTGCCGCGGCGGGAGGCCATCGTAGAGATGGCGGGCGGTTGACGGGCTGCGGTGGGAGGGTGCGTGGGTGGGGTCAGGCGGCGGACGGGGACGAGGTGGGGGCGGCTAGGTCTTCGCCGACCAGGCGCAGGCCGTCCAGGTCGTGGACGTCTTCGGCCTGGGCGGGGACCGCCGTCACCGGGACGGTCGGGTGCGTCGACGCGAAGTGGTCGCGGAGGCGCTCCTCGCGCGCGGCCAGTTGCATGCGGGCGGAGTGCAGGCGGAGCAGCGCCGCGGTCAGCGTGTGCTCGCCGCGCTCCTCCAGCGTCTCGGCGGCGGCCTGGCTGCGCGCCGCCGAGAGCCCGTCGGCCGCGGACTCGTGGACGCGGTTGACGACGAGCCCGGCGAGCGGCATGCGCTCCTCGGCGAGGCGCTCGACGAAGTAGGACGCCTCGCGGAGCGCGTCCGGCTCGGGGGCGGCGACGACGAGGAACGCGGTGCCGGGGGTCTGCAGGAGTTTGAACGTCTTCTCGGCCCGCTCCCGGAACCCGCCGAACATCGTGTCGAACGCGGCGACGAACGTCTGGACGTCGCGCAGGAGCTGGACGCCGAGGACCTTGTTGATCGCGCCGGTGAACATGCCGAACCCGGCGCTGATCACCTTGACGCCGAAGCGGCCGCCGGTTTTGGCCGGCGCCGCGAGGATCTTCATGAAGCGGCCGTCGAGGAAGCGGCCCATGCGCTCGGGGGCGTCCAGGAAGTCCAGGGCGTTCCGGGACGGCGGCGTGTCCACGATGATCAGGTCCCAGGCGCCGGAGCGGTGCAGCTGCCCGAGCTTCTCCATCGCCATGTACTCCTGCGTCCCCGACAGCGATGAGGAGAGCGACTGGTAGAAGGGGTTGGCGAGGATCTGCTTGGCCCGGTCGGGGTCGGCGTGCGCCTCGACGATCTCGTCGAAGGTGCGCTTCATGTCGAGCATCATGGCGTGCAGCTCGCCGTCGCCGTCGATCTCGATCTTGCGGGGGCTGTTGTCGAGTTCCGACAGGCCCATCGACTGGGCGAGCCGGCGCGCCGGGTCCACGGTGAGGACGACGACGTCGCGCCCCCGTTCGGCGGCCCGGACGCCGAGCGCGGCGGCCGTGGTCGTCTTCCCGACGCCGCCCGACCCGCAGCACACGATGATCTTCGTGCGCGGGTCGTCGAGCAGCGCGTCGACGTCCAGGACGGGAGGGGTCTTGCCGATCGGGCTCATCGATTCACCTCTGCCACTCGCCGCCGGGACCCGCATGCGCCGCCGCGAGAGCCACCCAGGAGACCCCGGGCAGCGCCGCCACCGCGCCGAACCGTGCACTGCCCGCCGCGCGGACGCCTGCCGCCCGCCGCGCACCTTCTACCTCGGCGACTTCTCTCGCCGGACGACCGTCCGCGTCTCCCGGCGGGTGCCGCCGGCCGATGTGCCCGGTCATGCGGCGCCTTGGGCGCGGAGGGCGGCGGCCAGGTCGTAGAGGCCGGCCAGGTCCATGCCGTCCGAGAGCATCGGGAGGGTGTAGCGGGGGTGGTCGATCGAGTCGAGGCGTTCCTTCTCGCGGCGCTGCAGGGCGGTGCGGCGGGCGTGGTCGGTGGCCTCGGCGGCGAGGACGGCGGCGATCTGCTCGGCGTCGTGCTCCAGCCCGGCGGCCTTCACGCCGCGGACGATCTCGTCGGTGTCGAGGGTGCCGGCGGCGGCCGCGGTGAGGTCGTCCTCGCTCAGGACGGGCTCGTGCTCCATGTTGACGATGACGCCGCCGATCGGGAGGCCGACCTGGGTGAGGTCGCGGATGCCGTCCATCGTCTCCTGGACGGGCATCTCCTCAAGGAGGGTCACGAAGTGCACGGCGGTCTCCGGGCTGCGGACGACCTTCATCACGGTGTCGGCGTGGTTGCGGACGGGGCCGACCTTGGCGAGACCGGAGACTTCCTCGTTCACGTTGAGGAACTTGGTGATGCGGCCGGTGGGCGGGGCGTCCATGACGACGGCGTCGTAGATGAAGGAGCCGTCCTTCCTCTTGCGGCGCACCGATTCGGAGGTCTTGCCGGTGAGGATGACGTCGCGCAGGCCGGGGGCGATGGTGGTGACGAAGTCGACGATGCCGAGCTTGGTCATCGCCTTGCCGGCGCGCTTGAGGTTGTAGAACATCTCGAGGTACTCGATGAGCGCCTCTTCGGTGTCGATGGCGAGCGCGTACACGTCCCCGCCGTCCGGGGCGACCGCGACGCGGCGCTCCTCGTACGGGAGGGGCGGGCAGTCGAACAGCTGGGCGATGCCCTGCCGCCCCTCGACCTCGACGAGCAGGACCTTGCGTCCTCCGGCGGCCAGGGCAAGGGCGAGGGCCGCGGCGACGGTCGTCTTGCCCGTGCCGCCCTTCCCGGTGACCACATGGAGGCGTACGCCGTCCCAGTCGGTGTCTCTCGCGCTCACCCGATCGACCATATCGTTCACTCGGCAAACACTTCAGAGGGCGCCCGCCCGTATGCAAGTGATCCCTGACACGGTTCCCCGCAAGATCATTCGTGCGAGCGTTGTACACGGGCGTGCCCGCGCGGTTAGCTGGGAAACGTGAACCGTCCCCGGGCGGTTCCGTCTGGATCCTCACCGGTCCAGAGTCCGCCGGTGTCCGGGCGATCCCCGGACCCCGGCCGCCCACGTGAGAAAGGTGGCCGTGATGGAAGCGGTGGCCCTCATCATCGTGCTGATCGTCGTCGTCGGGGGGCTCATCGTCCTGGCGTCGTCGATCCGCGTCGTACAGCAGTTCGAGAACGGGATCGTGTTCCGGTTCGGCCAGGTGCAGCGGGACGGGCAGCTGCGTCCCGGCGCGGTGCGCCGGCCGGGCCTGACGGCGATCGTGCCGATCGTCGAGCGCATGCAGAAGGTCAGCCAGCAGACGATCACGATGGGGGTGCCCGGCCAGGACGGCATCACCCAGGACAACGTGAGCGTCCGCGTCGACGCGGTCGTCTACTTCCGGGTGATCGACCCGGTGAAGGCGATCGTGAACGTCCACAACTACGGGTACGCGGTCTCGCAGGTGGCGCAGACGTCGCTGCGGTCGGTCATCGGCCAGGCCGACATGCAGGAGCTGCTCGGCGAGCGGGAGAAGATCAACGCGCGGCTGCGGGTGATCATCGACGAGATCACCGAGGGCCCGTGGGGCATCCTGATCGAGCGGGTCGAGATCAAGGACGTCTCGCTGCCCGAGGGCATGAAGCGGTCGATGGCCCGGCAGGCCGAGGCCGAGCGCGAGCGCCGCGCCCGGATCATCACCGCGGACGGCGAGTTCCAGGCGTCCAAGCGCCTCGCCGCCGCCGCGGAGATCATGTCGCAGGACCCGGCGGCCCTCCAGCTGCGTCTGCTGCAGACGGTCGTGGAGGTGTCGGCCGAGAAGAACAGCACGCTGGTCATGCCGCTGCCGGTCGAGATCCTGCGGTTCTTCGACAAGGTCGCGGGCGGTTCCGGGCCGGCCCCGGGCGGCGAGGGCTCCAAGCTCGACCTCGGCGAGCGGCTCGCCAAGGCCGAGGAGGAGCTCGCCAAGGCGGCGGAGCAGCCTTCCACCCTAGAGTCGGCCGAAGACGTCCCGCCGGTCATCGGCCTGGACGAGCCGAAGCGCCAGTCCGCGTCCGAGGAACCCCGCGGCATCACGAGCGGCGACCCCGGCCCGGAGACCGGAGAGCAGCGGCGCTGACGCGCCTCGCGGCGCCGCCCGGTGCATCCGGCGGCGCCGCGTCTTCCGGTGTCAGGGGATCAGGACCAGGCGGCCTCGGAGACCGCCGGATTCCAGGCGGTCGTGCGCCTTGCGGGCCTCCGCCAAGGGCAGCGTGTCGGCCACGCGGAGGGTCAGGCGGCCCTCGTCCACGAGGTCGACGAGCGCGGCGAGCTGGTCGGCGTCGGCGCGGATCCACGCGTTGCGGACGCTGATCCCGCGCAGCGGCACCGGGACGGCCGGGCCGCCGTTGACGGCCGCGAACGTCCCGCCGCTGCGGACGCCGTCGAGCGCCGCCGCGGCGAGGAGGGCGGCGTCCACGGCCCCGTCGGCGCCGCCGGGGACGAGCGCCCGGACCGCGTCCGCGAGGTGGACGTCCCGGGGCACGAACATCTCCGCGCCGAAGCCCCGCACCAGCGCCTCGTCCGCCGCGGAGGCGGAGGCGACGACGCGGAGCCCGCGGTGGGCGGCGAGCTCGACGGCGTAGCCGCCGACGGCCCCGGCCGCGCCCGTGACCAGCAGCGTCGCTCCAGGCGGAAGGTCGAGCAGATCGAGCGCCTGCAAGGCCGTGAGGCCGTTGAGCGGCAGCGTCGCCGCCTCGGCCGGGGAGGCCGCGCGGGGCGCGCGGGCGACGGCGGACGCGTCGAGGACGATCTTCTCCGCGTATCCGGCGAGCGGCACGTCCAGCCGGTCCTGCAACCCGATGACCTGGTCACCGGGCGTGCGGCCGGTGACGCCGGGGCCGACGGCGTCGATCGTGCCGGCGACGTCCATGCCGATGCCGAACGCCGGCCGTGCGTCGAAGGACATCATCCCCGCGGCGGCCAGGGCGCCCGCGCGGACGGCCGCGTCGACCGGGTTGACCGCCGCGGCCTCCACCCGGATCCGTACCTGGCCCGGCCCCGGAACGGGCTCGGGGACGTCGGCCTCCTCCAGCGCGTCCGGCCCACCGGGGGCGTTGACGATGATCGCGCGCATGCCGGAACTCCTCAGGATGTGGGGTGTCGCGGGGAGAGCCCCCCGCACCGATCACTGTCGCCGGAACAGCGCGCGCCCGGAAGAAGTTACTTCGGGGTGCGTTCGGCACCCGGAGGTGAGCCCGCAGCATGGCCACGATGACGGCGGCGCAGCGCCGCGAGCAGGAGAGGGCGGCGTTCGGCGCCTTCATGGAGACGTGCCCGATGAACCAGTTGCTGGGCATCGTCGGCCGGCAGTGGAGCACCATGGTCCTCTGGGAGCTGGCGGCGGGCCCGCGCAGGTACGCCGAGGTGAGCCGCGCGATGCCGGGCGTCAGCGCGAAGATGCTCACGCAGACGCTGCGCTCCCTCGAACGGGACGGTTTCGTGGCGCGCACGGTCACGCCGTCCGTCCCGGTGCAGGTCGAGTACGCGCTGACGCCGCTGGGCGACCGGATCGTCCCGCTGATCGCCGCGATGATCGACTGGGCGAACCACCACATCGACGACGTCCACGCCGCCCGCGCCCACCACGACGCCGCCTCCGCCTGAGCGCCTGCCCGCCGCGGTGCGAGGGGTGGGTTCGAACGGGGTTCCAGTAGGGCCATCGCTAGGGTGACGTCCATGAAGAAGTGGGAGTACGCGACCGTTCCGCTGCTGGTGCACGCGACCAAGCAGATCCTTGACAACTGGGGCCAGGACGGGTGGGAGCTCGTCACCGTCCTGCCGGGGCCGAACCCGGAGAACCTGGTGGCCTACTTCAAGCGCGAAGTCCAGTCGTAGCGGCGCCTTCGACGGCGAACGCCCTCAACGAGGAGGAGTGGTCATGAGCACGCCCGAAGAGCGGCTGCGGGAGCTCGGGATCGAGCTGCCGGACGTCGTCCGGCCGGTCGCGTCGTACGTTCCGACGGTGCGGACGGGTTCGCTCGTCTACACGGCGGGCCAGGTCCCGCTGGTGAAGGGTGAGCTGGGCGTCACCGGCAAGGTGGGCGCGGAGGTCAGCGCGGAGGAGGCGGCGAAGCAGGCGCGGATCTGCGCGCTGAACGCGATCGCGGCGCTGAAGGCGGAGGTCGGCGAGCTGTCGCAGGTCGTCCGCATCGTGAAGGTCGTCGGTTTCGTCGCCAGCGCCCCGGGCTTCACCGGGCAGCCCCAGGTGGTCAACGGCGCGAGCGACCTGCTGGCCGAGGTGTTCGGGGACGCCGGCAAGCACGCGCGCAGCGCCGTGGGCGTCGCCGTGCTGCCGCTCGACGTGCCCGTCGAGGTGGAGCTCATCGCCGAGGTCCGGTAGGACCAGGCTTGACGGAATGCCATTCGGTATGTCCGAATGACACGCCATGAGCACTGTGCACGGGCTGAAGCTGCCGGAGAGCTTCCGGGATCGGATCGAGGACATCCGGGCGGGCCGGGCCGAGCCCGTCCCCGCCCGGCATGCGGCGACCGTGGTCGTGCTCCGTGACCACGAGAAGCACGGCCTGCAGGCGTTCATGCTGCGCCGCGTCCGGTCGATGGCGTTCGCGCCCGGCGCCTATGTGTTCCCGGGCGGGTCGGTCGACCCGCGCGACGGCGAGGCCGACCTGGCGTGGTGCGGTCCGCCGCCCGCCGAGTGGGGGACGGCGTTCAAGGCGGACGAGCCGCTGGCCCGCGAGCTGGTCTGCGCGGCGGTCCGGGAGACGTTCGAGGAGACCCTCGTCCTGCTGGCCGGGCCGACGAGCGGGACGGTCGTCGACGACACGCGCGGCGAGGAGTGGGAGGCCGACCGGCAGGCGCTGCTGGACCGCTCGCAGTCGTTCGGCGGGTTCCTCGACCGGCGCGGGCTCGTCCTGCGCGCCGACCTGCTGCGGCCGTGGGCGCACTGGATCACCCCGGCGATCGAGCCGAAGCGCTACGACACGCGCTTCTTCGTGGCCGCGATGCCCGAGGGGCAGCGGGCGCGGGACGTCAGCACCGAGGCCGACCAGGTCGCCTGGGTGCGCCCGGCGGAGGCGGCCGAGCGCGCGGAGAAGGGCGAGTGGATGATGCTGCCGCCGACGATCGCGACGCTGGCGGAGCTGGCCGAGTTCGACACGGTCGCGGACGTGCTGGCCGCGCCGCGCGAGATCGTCGTGCACGAGCCGACCGCGGAGATCATCGATGGCGAGGCGTACCTCGTCCTGCCGGACGGCGTCGGACGGCACTACGGGCTGGGCTGACCGTGCCGCGCGGAATGCCCCGTTCCCAGGCCGTCATGTGGCGGCTGGCCGGGACGTCCGCCCTGCGGCATCTCGACCGTTTCGGCTGGAACCCGGTCCGGCACCCGGACCGCGCCTCGGGCAGGATGGGGGATATGACCGAGATCGACGGGATGGGTACCGAACGGGCGACCTGCGTGCTCGCTCCGAACCCGTCCGCCATGACCCTGGACGGCACGAACACCTGGATCATCGCCGAGCCGGGGGCGGACGAGGCCGTCGTCGTCGATCCCGGTCCGAAGGACGGCACGCACCTCAAGCGCGTCCTGGACGTCATCGAGGCGCAGGGCCGGCGGGTGGGGCTCGTCCTGCTCACGCACGGCCACCCCGACCACTCGGCGGGCGCCGGCAAGTTCGCGAAGCTGGCGGGCGGCTCGGTCAAGGTGCGGGCGCTCGACCCCAAGCACCGGCTCGGCGACGAGGGGCTCGCTGAGGGGGACGTCGTCACGACGGGCGGCCTGGAGCTGCGGATCATGGAGACGCCGGGCCACAGCGACGACTCGCTGACCTTCTGGCTGCCGGCCGACGGCGCCGTCCTCACCGGCGACACCGTCCTCGGGTACGGGACGACCGTGCTGGAGGGCAGCCTCGGGGACTACCTCGGCTCCCTGGACCGGCTCCGCAGGTTCTCCGCCGACGTCGAGGCCGCCACGATCCTGCCCGGCCACGGCCCCAAGCTGGACGACCCGATCGCCGTCCTCGACCACTACATCGACCATCGCCGGGAGCGCCTCGCCCAGGTCGAGGCGGCCGTGGAGGCGGGGGCGCGCACCGCCCGCGAGGTCGTCGAGCGCGTGTACGCCGACGTGGACACGTCGCTCTGGCCCGCGGCGGAATGGTCCGTCCAGGCGCAGCTCGACTACCTCGACTCCCGCCGCTGACCCGGACGGCGCCATCGGCCCCGCCGGCGCCGGGGGTCCAACGCTGAGCGCCGGGCCGGTCGGACGCTTGGCGTTGGACGCGGGCGTGCCTACTTGGAGCGCTTGCGGAGGCGCTCGATGTCGAGGATGACGACGGCGCGCGCCTCGATGCGCAGCCAGTTGCGCTGGGCGAAGTCGGCGAGCGCCTTGTTGACCGTCTCGCGGGAGGCGCCGACGAGCTGCGCCAGCTCCTCCTGCGTGAGGTCGTGGTGGACGTGCAGGCCCGCCTCCGACGGCTGGCCGAACCGCTCCGCGAGGTCGAGCAGCGCCTTGGCGACCCGGCCGGGGACGTCGGTGAAGACGAGGTCGGCCATCACGTCGTTGGTCTTGCGGAGCCGCTGGGCCAGCGCGCGCAGCAGCTGCACGGCGACCTCGGGGTGCCCGGTGAGCCAGGGGCGCAGGTCGTCGTGGCCGAGGCCGGCGAGGCGGCACTCGGTGACGGCGATGGCGCTCGCGGTCCGGGGGCGGGGGTCGAACAGCGACAGCTCGCCGAACATCTCGCTGGGGCCGAGCACGCTCAGCAGGTTCTCCCGGCCGTCCGGCGCCGTCCGGGTCAGCTTGATCTTGCCTTCCAGGACCACGTACAGGCGGTCCCCGGTCTCCCCCTCGTTGAACAGCGTCTGACCGCGCGCGAGCCGCGCCTCGGTCACGTTGGCGCGCAGCGCCTTGGCGCCCTGCTCGTCGAGGGCCTCGAAGAGCGGGGCTCTGCTCAGAACGTCCACGTCGCGATCGGTCACGCTTCTCCTCCTCGAACACCTACATGACTAGTGTGACGTACGTCCCACCGCGTGCGTGAAGGCAGGGTCACGGCGCGCCGAAACGCGGGACCGGGGGGTACTGCGTCCCACGGCGGTCATGGTCCCGTTTGCCCAGTGTACGGACCACCGGGTGAATGCCATCACAGCGGTCTCATCACCGGATTAAGGGACGAGCCGGACGGGTAGCGCGTGCCTTACCCTGGGCGGATGCAGAGCTCGGTGTCCGGCCCCTCGCCGCGCCGGCTTCCGCGGGGCCGCCACGCGCTGTCCCGCGCGGAGGTCGAGCGGGTGCACCGCGACCGCCTCTGCGCGGCCATGGCCGAAGCCATGGCGGAGAAAGGATACGTCGGAACCTCGGTTGAGGACGTCCTCAAACGGGCCCGGGTGTCCAGGCAGAGCTTCTACGGGCTGTTCTCGTCCAAGCTCGACTGCTTCATGGCCGCGTTCGGCAAGGCGAGCGAGCTGCTCAGCCGGCGGCTGGAAGTCGCCGTGGGAACCTCCGAAGGCGGCCAGGGCGACCCGGCGGCACGGTTCGAGAGCGTCGTGACCGCCTACCTGGAGGCGCTGGCGTCCGAACCGGGGTACGCGCGGCTGTTCCTGGTGGAGGTCTACGCGGCCGGTCCGGAGGCCATCCGGCGGCGGTCGGAGATACAGCGCGCGCTGGCCGAGGCCCTGGCCGGCCTCATGGGCGTGACCGGCGCGGAGGGCGAGTTCGCCTGCCAGGTGGTCGTCGGTGCGGTGAGTTCGATGGTGACGCCCGCGATCGCGGCGGGCGACATGGAGGCGCTGCGGGCCATCGGGCCCCCGATCATCGAGCATGTGCGCCTGCTTCTCCGATCGGGAGCCCTGGACGCCGGCTAACGTGTGGTGATGGTCACCCGCGTTGTGGTGACGCTGTGTGCGCGCGGGAGCGTGACAGTGAGGCGCCCGTGCGGCCCAGCGGTCGTCTTGATGACGCTGTGCTTCCTCCCCTGCGTGACGCGGAGTACGGCACGCGTGCCAGGACGGTAGGACGCGGGCGTCGTGACCGTGGCGGTGCCGGTGGCCCGTAGCGTGAAACCCGTTCTGGACGCCTGGGAGAGCGCGCTGAACTCCTGGGCGTTGCGCCGCTTGAGTGCGACCGTCCAGCCCCACTGCGACCAGTTCCGGTCGATCGACCGGTAGGAGATCTTCGCGGGCGGGCGCGGCGGGTCGGCGAACGTCCGCATCAGCGGGCCGATGTACTGCCGCAGGTCGCGGGCCCAGTACGGGAACGTGTGGGTGCCGAACACGTAGTTGGTGTAGCGGCTCGGGATCTTCAGCTCGTCCAGCCGCCGGTGGAAACTGACCGTGGAGACGTGCGTGAGGGCCTCGATGCCGATGGCGGCGGGATCGGGCGCGGGCGGGTCGAGCGGCCCCGGGACGCCGGTCGCGGTGTAGAGCGAGAGCCGCATGCCGCGCAGGTTGGACGCGAGGTCGGCGGGGTCGTGGCCGCGCCAGTTGATCGCGTCGGTGAGCGGGGAGCCGAAGATCGCGTCCGGGCCGACCCCGTCGAGCGCGACCGCGATGTAGGAGACGACGGCGGCCGCGCCCGCCGCGACGACCGGGTTGGAGGCGATGTCGGGCGCGCCGGAGAACGACGCTGCGGACACGAACCGCGCCGGATGCCGGGACGCGTAGCTCATCGCCCCGAATCCGCCCTGGGACAGCCCCGCGACCGCCCTGCCCTCGCGGCGGGCGACCGTGCGCAGGTTGCGGTCGATCCACGGGATCAGCTGGCCGACGTGGAAGGTCTCCCACTTGGACGGTCCCAGCGCGGTGGCCGGGTCGGCCCAGTCGGTGAACCAGCCGCCGCCGTTGCCGTCGAAGCCCGCGTCCGGCATGACGGTGATCAGCGGCCGTCCGGCGGTCGTCCGCTCCGCGTCGCCCGCGTCGACCCAGTCGGAGGCCCGTCCGGACGTGCCGTGGAACAGGTAGAGGACGGGGAACCGCGCGCTCGCCCGCCGCTCGTACCCGGTCGGCAGCAGGATGCGGACGTCCACGGCCCGTCCCAGCGCGGCCGTGCTCACCCGCACCGCGTACTGCCGGTCGTCGATACGCCGCACCTTCACGACGTGGATACCGCCGCCGTCCGTGAACCGGACGCCGCGCTCGGCGGCCTGAGCGGGCGCAACGAACCCGGCGGACGCCGTGGTGAGGGCCAGTAAGACCGCGGTGAGGGGAGCTGGGCGCATGACAGTGACCTCGTCGGCTTGTCAGGGGTGGCGGGGGCGGTCGGGTTGGACGCGGAGGGTCGTGATCACGGTGGCGAGCATTTCGTAGTGGGCGACGAGCATCGTCAGCTCCACGCACTCGCCCTCGGTGAGGTGGGCGCGGAGGCGGGTCCAGGTGGCGTCGTCCAGGTCCCGGTCGGCGTGCAGCCCGTCGGCCGCGGCGAGGATCGCCCGCTCGCGCGGCGTCCAGCCCTCGGCGGACGGGCCGTCCTTCACCCGCTCGACGTCGCGCTTGCGGACGCCGGAGCGGCCCGCGATGCGGACGTGGTGGTCGAACTCGTAGCGGCAGTCGCGCAGGTGCGCGACGCGCAGGATCACCAGTTCGGTCTCGCGGCGCGGCAGGCTGCCGCCGGGCATGAGCCGCCCGGCGAACCACAGCCAGCCGCGGAACAGGCCGCGGCGGCGGGCCAGCGTCAGGAAGAGGTTGGGCGGGCCGGTTCCGGCCACGAGACCGGCGACCCTGCAGGCGAGCCAGTTCACGACCCCGACGTCGCGGCGGCCGCCCGGCGGGACGCGCGGCGTCGTCACCGGTCGGAGTCCGGTTGCGGCGTGGTCAGTTCGACCCGCTCCTTCCGCGCGATGTCCAGGATGTCGCGCAGCCCGCGCTGGGCGGCGGCGTCGACGACGGGTTGCGCGAGCATCCGGGCCGGCAGCACACCGCCGACCCACCAGGGGGCGACGACGCGCTTCGAGCGGCGGGCGATCCCGCGCTCCAGCGCGTCGATGCCCACGTTCAACGGCGTGACCGCCGAGACGATGCTGCTCGCGCGGCCGGAGCCGGTCATGGCGGCCGCGGCCTCGGTGCCGAACCCGCGCCGCGTCATGTCGGTGTCGAGTTCGGCGAAGTAGGCGACGCCCGCCTTCGCACCCCACGGCCTCAGTTCGGCCCTGAACGTGTTGCCCAGCGCCTCGACCGCGGCCTTGGACGCGCTGTAGGCGCCGAGCAGCGGAGCCTGGACGGCCGCCGCCAGCGAGGCGATCGCCAGCGCGTAGCCGCGCTCATGGCTGATGTGCGGGCCGGCAGCCCGAAGCGTGTTGTAGACGCCCAGCACGTTCACGCGCAGGCTCTGCTCCAGGACGGACGGGTCGCCGCCGATGATCGGCATCTGCGCGGCCACGCCCGCGTTGGCGACGACCACGTCCAGCCCGCCGAGCTCGCGGACGGCGAGGCCCGCGACCTCCTCGACCCGGTCGCGGTCGGTCACGTCGCACGTCCACCAGGGGGCGGATCCGCAGCCGGCGGCGACGGCGGCGAGCAGGTCGGGTTCCAGGCCGGCGAGGGCGACGCGGGCGCCGCGCTCGTGCAGCCGGGCGGCGAGGGCCGCGCCGATGCCGCGCGCCGCGCCGGTGATCAGGACCCGGCGTCCGGCGAGGGTCGCCGGCCACGGGGACGAGTCCCACCGGAGGGAGTCAAGGATCATCCCGCGACCCTACCATTAATGAACATCCTCGTCTTTTTAAGATCATCTCGGAAATTCCCGTAATCGCCGTCCGGAACCGGCGTCTCTTCGTGCGGTGAGAGGCGACCTCTGAGGGTTGTGGTGACATGCGGGCGATCGGTTGGATGGCGTGGTGGTAGCGGGCGTGGACGCGCGGCCGGACGCCGACCTGCTGGCGGCCGCCGGGGAGGGCGACGAGCAGGCGTCGGACGAGCTGTTCAGGCGCCATCACACGGCGGTGCTGCGGTACGCGCGGGGGTTGGTCCGCGACCAGCACCTGGCCGAGGACCTGGCCAGCGAGGCGTTCACCCGCACGTTCGCGGCGATGCGCCAGGGCCGCGGGCCGCGCGACGCCTGCCGGCCGTACCTGTACACCGTCGTCCGGAACACGGCCACCGACTGGGCTCGCGGCGACCGCCGCACGGTCGTGACCGACCAGGTCGCCGACTGGGCCGCCGCGCCCGAGGACGCCCCGGCCCCGGACGTCGACGAGCTGGACGCGCTCGTGCGCGCGTTCCGCTCCCTGCCCGAGCGGTGGCAGACCGTCCTCTGGTACACGGTCATCGAGGACGAGCCCGTCGCGCAGGTCGCGGAGCTGCTCGGCATGGAGAAGGGCGCGGTCTCCCAGCTGTCCTTCCGCGCGCGCGAGGGGCTCCGGCAGGCGTTCCTCGCCGCCAGCGCCGGGGGACGCCCCGAATGCGCGGAGTTCACCGCGCAGCTCGCCGCGAACGTGCGCCGCCCCGGCCGCCGCCGCACCCGCGCGCTGCGCCGGCACCTGGAGTCCTGCGCCGAGTGCCGCCGCGCGGCCAAGGAGATGACCGACCTCAACGGCCGGCTGCGGCGCGCGCTGCCCATCGGCGCGGTGCTGCTGGGCGCGCCGTCGGCGCCGTTCGGCCCGCTCGCCCCGGCGGGGGCCGGGACCGGCTGGGCCCTGCCCGCGGCCGTGGCGGGCGGCGTCGCGACCGGGATCGCGATCATCGTCTTCGGAACGGGAGGGGACGGCGCGCCGGCGCCCCGGCCGGAGGCCGCCCCGCCGAGCTCCGCCGTCCCCGTCAGCCAGACCCCGTCGGCGCCGCAGGACGTCCGCCGGTCCGACTACGCCGTCGCCACCCGGACCCCCGGCGCGGGCGGCGCGGCACCCGGCGACGACTCCGGCGGGACGTCCGGCGCGGGCCCCTACCGGGTGCGCAACACGACGCTGCAGTCGTGCCTGGCGCCGAGCGGGACGGCGGTCGTCCAGCGCTCCTGCTCCGACTCGGCGACCGGGTGGAAGCGCACGGGCACCGCCGGGGGCTTCACGCTGACGAGCGCGTCCACCGGGCAGTGCATGAGCCGCGGCGAGGCGTCGGCGGGCGTCCCGTGGGAGGGCGGCAGCGAGTACTCGGTGGTCATGGCGCCGTGCGGCGGCCCGCACCAGGTCTGGACGCTGGTGCGGACCGCGCCCTCGGTCTACCGGCTCGCCAACGGCGAGGGCTACTACCTCCAGGCGAGCTGGTCCGGGCTGAAACCGGTGTCGCTGAAACCGTCCTCCTACGCGGGGATGGCGGCCCAGGGCTGGGCCGTCGAGGCCGTCGGCTGACCGCATCGGCTGACACATCGGCCGACCCAGCGGCTGGCCCATCGGGGCTCACCCGTAGCTCAGGTCGTCGCGCGCGGCGGCGGTCGGCTCGGCGTTGAGGGCGAGCCACGCGTGCAGGGCCATGTGCAGCTCCAGCCGGTCGGACGTCGTGTGGAGCGCGTCGCCGAACAGGTCCTCCAACTGCCGCAGCCGGTACCGGACGGTCTGCGGGTGCAGGTGCAGGCGGCTCGACACCTCCGTGGCGTTGAACCCGCACTCCAGGCAGGTCAGCAGCGTCTCGGCCAGCCGGTAGCGCTGCGCCGGGCGGGCGCGCAGCAGCGGCCCGAGCCGCCGGTCGACCACCTTCTCGACCAGGACCCGCTCCCGCATCATCACGACGATCGGCATGTGCCGCTCGGCGACCACCGGCGACGCCGCGGTGATCAGGCCCTGGCAGGCCAGCTCCAGCGCCTCGCGCGCGAGCCGCAGCGACGCGCCCGCCTCCGCGACCGCGACCGCCGGGCCGATCGCGGCCGTCCAGCCGGTCAGGTGCTTCTCCAGCATCCGGGCGCGGCCGGGGCCCTCCGGGTCGGGGACGATCAGGCACGGCTCGGACAGGTGCAGGCCCAGCAGGACGTCCGGGGGCAGCACCGGATGACGGGTGTCGGGCCCGCGCTCGCGGAGGGCGACGGCGGCGACCGTGCGGGGCAGCACCCAGTCCGCCTCCCGCGCGGGGCCGCGCAGCTCCGCGCGCGGCGAGCCGGCGAGCAGCAGCTCCAGCAGCCGGCGCCGGTGCTCCTGGTGCGCGCCGGCGGCGCGGGCGGCGGCGTCCGCGTGGCCCTCGGCGACGAACGCCGCCACCTGGTTCAGGTAGTCGAGGGCCGCGTTGGCGATCGCCGCGATCACGGACGGGCTGGTCCGGTGGCCCAGGCGCTCGGCGCACTCGGTGAGCTGCTCCACCGCGAGGCCCGTCCCGATCCGGGTCGCGGCCTGCCAGGCGTCCAGCGTCCGGCCCTCGCTGGCCTCCCCGACGCCGATCTGCCGCCAGAACTCCACCACCTCCGCCGAGGACGCGCCGGGATCGGCCATCAGCTCCAGGAAGTGGCCGATGGCGCACTCGACGCCCAGCCGCATCGCCTTGGCGTACCGGGGGTCGTGCGGCCGGGCGAACTCCGGCAGCCGCTGCTCGATCCGGTGCGCCGCCTCCGCCGCGATGCCCGGCACGTGCGTCCGGAGATCCTCGGCGATCCGGGCGGCGCCCTCGAACGACAGATCGAGCTCGATCCGGCGAACGGGAAGGCGGACCACCTGGCTGAGGTCGGACATGAGATCTCCTTCGGGAACGACGTGCAGGAGAGACGGCCCGCACCCGGCCCGATTACGCGCCTCGGCCGGAAAGTTCCGCCCCGCCCCGCCGGGAGCCCGTCCGGCCTGATCGCGGTGCGGACGCCGTAGGCTGGCCGGTATGGCGACGGAGGTATCCCCGAAGGCGCGTGCCCGGAAGTGGAAGGACGAGTCACGGCTGGCGCTCGTCCGGCGTGCGCGCCGGATGAACCGGATCCTGGCCGAGACCTACCCGGACGCGCACTGCGAGCTGAACTTCGGTACCCCGTTCGAGCTCCTCGTCGCGACCGTCCTGTCGGCGCAGACCACCGACATGCGGGTCAACCTGACGACGCCGCTGCTGTTCTCCAAGTACCCCACCCCGGAGGACCTCGCCGCCGCCGACCCCGAGGACGTCGAGGCGATCCTGAAGCCCACCGGGTTCTTCCGCGCCAAGACGAAGTCGGTCATGGGACTGTCCGCGGCACTGCGCGACCAGTTCGGCGGCGAGGTCCCAGGGCGGCTGGAAGACCTCGTCAAGCTGCCCGGGGTCGGGCGTAAGACGGCCAACGTCGTCCTGGGGAACGCGTTCGACGTCCCCGGGATCACCGTCGACACCCACTTCGGCCGCCTCGCACGGCGTTTCGCCTGGACGACCGAAGACGACCCCGTGAAGGTCGAACAGGAGATCGGCGAGATCTTCCCCCGCAAGGACTGGACGATGCTGTCGCACAGGCTCATCTGGCACGGCCGCCGGATCTGCCATGCCCGCCGTCCCGCCTGCGGCGCGTGCCCGCTCGCCCGGCTGTGCCCGTCCTTCGGCGAAGGGCCGACCGACGAGGAGACCGCGCGCAAACTCGTCAAACCGGGGCCGTTCTCATGACGGGAAGGAACGCGCCCGTTCCGAGGTTGGGACGAACGTGACCCACACCGCCCCCAGCTGGCTCGACCGTTTTCGCGAGGAAGGCCCGAAGACCCCGGTGCCGCCGATGTTCCGGCCCGCGCCGGACGCCCGCGCCGCCGCCGTCCTGATCCTGTTCGGCGAGGGCCCGGAGGGCCCCGACGTGCTGCTCACCGAGCGCGCCGCCACGCTGAACAACCACGCCGGGCAGCCCGCGTTCCCCGGCGGCCGCATCGACCCCGAGGACGACGGCCCGGTCGCGGCGGCGCTGCGCGAGGCGTGGGAGGAGGCCGGCGTCGTACCGGCCGGTGTGGACGTCCTGTGCACGCTGCCCGAGCTGTACCTGTCGCACAGCGCGCACCGCGTCACGCCCGTCGCCGGCTGGTGGCGGGAGCCGTCGGAGATCGCGCCCGGCCATCCGGGGGAGGTCGCGACGGTCGCCCGCGTCCCGCTGGACGAGCTGGTCGACCCCGCGAACCGGGTGATGGTGCGGCATCCGTCCGGGCTCCGGCTGGGGCCGGCGTTCCACGTCCGCGACATGCTGGTGTGGGGGTTCACGGCGGCGCTGCTCACCCAGGTCTTGGACGCCGGGGGCTGGAACGCGCCGTGGGACACCTCGCGCATCGAGGACCTGCCGCGCGAGGTCCTGGATCTCTCCGCCCGGAGCTGAGAATCACATCGACTGCGACCAAACCGGTACCTCTGGCTCGCGTTGCGCATGATCCGCAGGTCAGTGCGGTGTTTCCGGAGGGTACGGCTCTGGTCACGCCCGCGTGTCACCCCTGACGGCTACCCGCCGCACCCGAATCTGGTACATCGAGGGGACGTGAACCGGCGGCGCGGCCCTATACGGTGAAGCGGTGCTGCACGACCACGTTCTCGATGTCATCCTGCTCGTGCTCGTCGTGCTGTTCGGAGTCTCGGGCTACCGGCAGGGCTTCATCGTGAGCCTGCTCAGCTTCGCGGGCTTCGTCGGCGGCGGCGTCATCGGGGTGCTGATCGCCCCGCCGATCGCCGAGTCGGCGGTGGACGGGGCCGCGCAGCAGGCGCTGCTCGCCATCGTGATCGCGTTCCTCGCCGCCACCCTCGGGCAGCTGATCGCCTCGTCCGTCGGCGCCGTCCTGCGCAACCGGGTGACCGGGATGAACGCGCGCACCGCGGACGCGGTCGGCGGCACGTTCGTCAGCGCGATGTCGCTGCTGATCGTCGCGTGGTTCTTCGGCAGCCTGGTCGCCAACTCCGAGTTCAAGCCCGTCCGGACGCAGGTCAAGGGCTCCTCGATCATCAACGGCATCAACGACGTGATGCCGCAGCAGGCGCAGACGTGGTTCACCTCGTTCCAGGGCTTCGTGAAGAGCAGCGAGTTCCCGCAGGTGTTCAACGGCCTCGGCGGCGAGTCGGTGGTGCAGGTGCCGCCACCGGACGAGTCGGTGCTGAGCACCAAGGGCCTGAAGGCCGCCAAGAACAGCATCGTGAAGGTGGTCAGCACGGCGCCGCAGTGCCAGCGCCGCATCGAGGGCACCGGGTTCGTGTTCGCGCCGCAGCACATCATGACCAACGCGCACGTCGTCGCCGGCGCGCGCGGGTCGTCGAAGGTGTCGACCATCAACGGCGACAGCAACCGCGGCCGGGTCGTCCTGTACGACCCCAAGCGCGACGTCGCCGTGCTGTACGTGCCGGGGCTGCGGGCGCCGGCGCTGGAGTTCGCCACAGAGGCCCGCGTCCGCGACGACGCGATCATCGCCGGGTTCCCGAAGAACCAGCCGTTCACGCCGGGCGCCGCCCGGATCCGCGCCCGGCAGACGGCGCGCGGCCCGGACATCTACCACTCCGGGCAGGTCAGCCGCGAGATCTACGCCATCCGCGGCAGGGTCGAGCCGGGCAACTCCGGCGGGCCGCTGCTGTCCACGGACGGCCGCGTCTACGGCGTCATCTTCGCGGCGGCGCTCGACACTCCGTCCACGGGGTACGCGCTCACCGCCGAGGAGGTCGCTCCCGACGCGCGCGTGGGAGCCCAGGCCACGACCCCGGTCTCCACGCAGAGCTGCTCCGACTAGCCGGTCCGCCGGACGGTGCCCAGACCACGAGCCGGAGGCTGCCCGGCCGGGATGGGCTAGGCCGTCAGTCGGAGGGTCACGGGGCCGTTCTCGGGGCTTGCGGCCAGGTCTCGGGCGCGCTGGACGACTCCGCGTACGTTGATGCCGTGCGGAGCACTCGTTTCGTACGGGACGAGGCGTTCGGCGGCGCGGCTCAGGAGCGCCTCAGCGCCGCGTGCGTTTCCCCGCCGGAGATGGGTGATCCCCACGGCGATCTGTGCCAGGCCACGCCAGAGTTCCCGTTCGGGCTCCGGGGACGCTTTCCACACCGCCTCCAGCACCTCGTGGGCATGGAAGGGGCGGTCTGCGTCCAGGAGCTTCTGCGCCTCTTGCAGTGCCTCGCCGGGAGGCATGTCGAGGTCGTCCGGCATGGTGGGTATGCCGGTGGCGCCGTGAGGCAGCGGCCGTCCGTAGGCGTCCCGTGGACGTGCGTTGCGTGGGCGTCCAGACCCGTCCCGATCCCGCATGGCTCCACCGTACGCCCGGGGGCCCGCGGCCGAACTCCGGGTCAGCGGTCAGATGCGGGGTCAGTGGTCGGGCTCGGGGTCGGCGAGCCAGCCGAGGAGCTGCGCGTCGAACGCGCGCGGACGCTCCTGATGCGGGAAATGACCCGCGCCCTCGATGAGCTTCCAGCGGTAAGGGGCCGACACGTAGCGGCCGGAGCCCTGGGCACTCGCCGGAAGGGTGCACGTGTCGAGCGCGCCGTGCAACTGGAGCGTGGGCGCCTGGATGGGGACGCGCATACGGTGCGCGTAGCGGATGCCGTCCGGACGGGCCTGCGACCGGATCAACCAGCGGTGGTACTCCAGCGCGCTATGGGCCGCCCCAGGGATCTGCGCGGCCTTCCGCAGGAGCTGCTCCGTGCGCGCGTCCGGCCAGCCGGGCCCGGACCAGTCGTGCAGGAGCCTGCCCACCAGCGCGGCATCGTCGCGGACGAGCCACCGTTCGGGCCACAGCGGCACCTGGAAGCCGAACGTGTGCCGCGCCGCCCACCCCTGGCCGCGCGGGTCGCCGGCGATGGCCTGCCGCAGCCGCAGCGGATGCGGGGCGCTCACCACCGCCAGCCGCTGGACGATCTTCGGGTGGTAGACGGCCGTCGTCCAGGCGAGCAGCCCGCCCCAGTCGTGCCCGACGACGATCGCGTTCGCCTCGCCCAGCGCGCGGACCAGCCCGGCGGCGTCCCCGGCCAGCGTGACCAGGTCGTAGCCGCGCGGCGGCTTGTCGCTGCCGCCGTAGCCGCGCAGGTCGACGGCCGCCGCCCGGTAGCCGGCCGCGGGCAGCGACACCAGCTGGTCGTGCCACGACCACCAGAACCCGGGGAAGCCGTGGAGCAGCAGGACGAGCGGCCCCTCGCCGGCCTCGGCGACGTGGAAGCGCGTCCCCCCGGCGCTGACCTGCCGGTGGGTCCAGGGCCCGTCGACCTCGATCAGCGACCCGTCGTGCCCGGACATGGCGTGGGTCAATCCGTCAGTTCGGTCTTGCGGGAGGCGCCCTTGGCGTCGATCGCCTTCGCGTCGCCGCGGCGCCGCAGGGCGGTGAAGTCGTCCTTCAGCGTCTTCCGGGTCCGCTTCGCGCCCTCGATCCGCTTGACGATCTTCTTCGCGAGCCACATCAGGAAGAAGGCGAGCACCGCGTAGACGCCCGCGACGATCAGGAACGCCGCCCACGACCAGATGCCGAGCGCGGTGAGCCCCAGCGCGAACGCGATGGACAGCAGGATGACGATCAGCCCGCCCATCACCGCGGCGATGGTGAGCATCATGCTGCTGAGCGCCGCCTTCTTGGCGTCGGCCTTCAGCTCCATCTTGGCCAGGGTCATCTCGGCCCGGACCAGGTCGGAGATGCTGCCGGACGCCAGCGCGACCAACTCGCCGACGGACTTGTCCTCGATGCGCTCGCCCGGTAGTGCCTCGGACATATCGCTTTACTCCTTAGTGCGGGCGCGCGCGCACACGCACCCTTCTCCGGAAGACGACCGCCGCGGCCGCCGAGGCGAGAACGCTCGCGATCAGGACCGCAGTGGTCACTCTCTCGAATTGTGACGGGTCGGTATAGGCCAAACCGCCGATCAGCAGCGAAACGGTGAAACCCACCCCGGCGAGGAGCGCGACGCCCGCGATCTCATGCCAGTGCAGGTCCTCCCCGAGCGTCGCCAGGCCGAGCCGTACCGCCGCCCAGGCGCCGCCGAAGACCCCCACGAACTTACCGATCACCAGCCCGGCGATCACTCCGAGGGCCACCCGGTCGGTGAACACGGCGCCCAGTTCGGACATGCCGAGGCCGACGCCCGCCGACAGGAACGCGAAGACCGGCACGCACACGCCCGCCGAGAACGGCCGCAGGACGTGGTCGGCGCGCTCGGCGTTCGTGGGCCGTCCGTCCGGGGTCTCCCTGGGGCTCGTGAGCATCCCGAGCGCCACGGCGGCGACCGTCGCGTGGATCCCGCTCCGCTGGAGGAAGTACCAGGCCAGCAGGGCGATGGGCACGTACAGCCACGGCGAGCGGACGTTCTTGTACTGCAGCACCCCGTACGCGGCGACGAGGAGCGCGGAGAGGCCGAAGAACGTCCAGTGCACGGTCTCGCTGTAGAAGAGCGCGATGATCGTGATGGCGATCATGTCGTCCACCACGGCGAGTGTGAGCAGGAACGCGCGTAGCGGAGCCGGACATGAGGTGAACGTCACTGCCAGGACGGCCAGCGCGAACGCGATGTCCGTCGCCGTGGGCACGGCCCAGCCCCGCAGTGCGCCCGGTTCCCCGACGGTCACGATGACGAAGATGAGGGCGGGGACCACCACGCCGGCGGCGGCCGCTATGACGGGCAGCGCCGCGTCCCGCGGATTGCGCAGCTCGCCGTGCGTCAGCTCCTCGCGCAGCTCCAGCCCGGCGATGAAGAAGAACACCGCCAGCAGCCCGCTCGACGCCCAGTGCTGGACGTCCATATGCCCCAGATGCAACCAATGCGGACTGATCTCGAACGTCTGCACGCGCTCATAGGCGTCCGCCCACGGAGTGTTGGCCCAGATCAGCGCGGCGACCGCGGCCAGCAGCATCACGACGCCGCCGATGGTCTCCATGCGCAGCGCACTGGCGACCTGCTGGCCGTAGCGGACGGTCGGACGGAACGGCCACGTCGCGGCGACGCGGCGCCTCACGGTGGGGCGCGCCATGCGGAACTCCCGGGAACGGGGCGGACGGATCTCCTTTCAAAGGACCGGCCCGCACCATTACGGGACGTCCCTGCCGACCAGACTTCCCGGCGCACCGCGTTCCACTGTAGTTGACGCGGGGTGGGTCGCTTGCGGCCGCCCACCTCGCCGGACGTGCACCGATGCGCTCGCAGGACCGCCCCCGCATGGCCCGCCCGTGGACTGCCTGCCGCCCGTGGACTGCCTGCCTGCCCGTGGACTGTCTGCCGTGGGCATGGGAGCGGCCCGTGGGCATGGGAACGGCCCGCGGGCATGGGAACGGCCCGCGTCCCCGGGGGCGCGGGCCGTTCTCGTAGGACTTCTCGCGGGTCGGTCAGTCGTCGGACTTGGCGGCCGGGAGCTTCTCGGCGATCAGGTCCATGACCGTGCTGTCGGCCAGCGTCGTGACGTCACCGATGCTGCGGTTCTCGGCGACGTCCCGCAGCAGCCGGCGCATGATCTTGCCGGAGCGGGTCTTCGGCAGCTCCGGCACCATCATGATCTGCCGGGGCTTGGCGATCGGGCCGAGCGCCTTGGAGACGTGGTCGCGCAGCTCCTTGGCGAAGTCCGGGCCCTCGACCTCCTCGCCGGCGCTGCCGCGCGGGATCACGAACGCGACGATGGCCTGCCCGGTCACCGGGTCGGTCGCGCCGACGACCGCCGCCTCGGCGACCTTCGGGTGCGACACGAGCGCCGACTCCACCTCGGTGGTGGAGATGTTGTGCCCGGACACGAGCATGACGTCGTCCACCCGGCCGAGCAGCCAGATGTCGCCGTCCTCGTCCTTCTTGGCGCCGTCACCGGCGAAGTAGAGGCCGTCGAAGCGGGACCAGTACGTCTTGATGTACCGCTCGTCGTCGCCCCAGATCGTCCGGAGCATGGCCGGCCACGGCTCGCGGAGCACCATGAACCCGCCGCCGCCGTTCGGCACCGACCGGCCCTGGTCGTCCACGACGTCCGCGGCGATCCCCGGCAGCGGGCGCATCGCCGCGCCCGGCTTCGCGGCCGTGATGCCGGGCAGCGGGCTGATCATGATGGCCCCGGTCTCCGTCTGCCACCACGTGTCGACCACCGGCGTCCTGTCGGCGCCGATGTGCTTGCGGTACCAGATGTAGGCCTCGGGGTTGATCGGCTCGCCGACGGACCCGAGCACGCGCAGGGACGACAGGTCGTACTGCGCGGGGATGTCGTCGCCCCACTTCATGAACGTGCGGATCGCCGTGGGCGCGGTGTAGAAGATGGACACCTTGTACTTCTGGATGACGTCCCACCAGCGTCCCTTGTTGGGCGTGTCGGGCGTGCCCTCGTAGATGACGCTGGTCGACCCGTTGGCGAGCGGCCCGTACACGATGTAGGAGTGCCCGGTCACCCAGCCGATGTCGGCCGAGCACCAGTAGACGTCCGTTTCGGGCTTGAGGTCGAACACGGCCCAGTGCGTGTAGGCGCACTGGGTCAGGTAGCCGCCGGTGGTGTGCAGGATGCCCTTGGGCTTACCCGTCGTCCCCGACGTGTACAGAATGTACAGCGGGTGCTCCGAGTCCATGGGCTCGGCGGTGTGCTCCTCGCTCTGCCGGTCGACGACGTCGTGCCACCACAGGTCGCGGTCGTGCTCGGTGACCTCCTCGCCGGTGCGGCGCACCACGAGGACGCGCTCGATCGTCGGCGTCTGCGCGACGGCCTCGTCCACGATGCCCTTGAGGTCGGACGGCTTGCCGCGCCGGAACCCGCCGTCCGCGGTGATGACGAGCTTGGCCTGCGCGTCGTCGATGCGGGTCCGGAGGGCCTCGGACGAGAAGCCGCCGAACACCACCGAGTGCGTCGCGCCGATGCGCGCGCACGCGAGCATCGAGATCGGCAGCTCGGGGATCATCGGCAGGTAGATCGCGACCCGGTCGCCCTTGCGCACGCCCAGTTCGAGCAGGGCGTTGGCGGCCTTGTTGACCTCGCGCTGGAGGTCGGCGTAGGTGAGCGTGCGGGTGTCGCCGGGCTCGCCCTCCCAGTGGTACGCGACCTTGGCTCCGCGCCCGGCCTCGACGTGCCGGTCGACGCAGTTGTAGGCCACGTTCAGCTCGCCGCCCACGTACCACTTGGCGAACGGCGGGTTGCTCCAGTCGAGGACGTCGTCCCACCGCTTGGTCCAAGTGAGCCGGTCCGCCTGCTCGGCCCAGAAGGCCAGGCTGTCCTCGGACGCCTGCTCGTAGGCGTCGGCCTTGACGTTGGCGTCGGCGGCGAGATCGGCGGGCGGGGCGAAACGGCGCGTCTCCTGCAGAAGGTTCGACAGTGTCTCTTGGCTCTGGCTCAACGCGAAACTCCTTGCTAGGTGATGCGGGGTCGCCCGGTATCCCCACTTCACCAGGAAGGTCCCGGTCTTCACAAGGGCGGGATCCCTGATGTGGAAGACGAACTCGACCGGCCTCCACGCTCCGGATGGTGTTGTGATCCCCGACACGAGTGGCCTTCCCAGGTTCGCTATCCGGGAACCGCCTCCGTTCTACGCTTCTGCGGGGCGTTTCGCGAGTGCCCGTGCGGACCGCGTAGGGTCGGGCCGTGACCGATGCCCTTGCTGACGTAGCGAAACTGCCCGGCGTGGACGGCGCCGTGGACGACGCGCGCAAAGCCGTCGACCGGCTGCTCGGCCATCGCATCCTGCGGCGGCGCAGTGCCGAGGTGTCCACGGAGTCCGCGTTGCGCGGCGCCCGCGCGTCCGCCGTCCTGGACGGCGCCTCGGTCACGCTGGAGGAGCTCCGCACCACCGACAGCCCGTCCGACCCCGTCGTGCAGGGCGCGCTGCGCGTGTCCGCCGAACTGGGGACGTTGACGGAGACCTGGCGGAAGGCGCCACGCCAGGCGCTCGCCCGGCTCCACGTCCTCGCGGCGGCCGATGCGGTCGACGGCGCCGATCTGGGACGTCCGCGCTCGGCCGACACCGTCTCGCAGGACGTCCTCGCCCTTGGTGAGCCGCCGTCGCCGTCCGAGGTGGCGGCGCGCCTGGACGCCCTTAGCGGGCTTTTGACTTCCCCGACGAAAGCGCCGGCGCTGGTGGTCTCGGCCGTCGTGCACGGCGAGCTGCTGACGCTGCGTCCGTTCGGCTGGGGGGACGGCCTGGTCGCGCGTGCCGCTCAGCGGCTCACCTTGGTGTCCCGTGGGCTCGACCCCAAGTCGCTGGTCGCGCCCGAGGTCGGGCACCTGGAACTTCAGGACGAGTACGCGTCGGCCTTGCGGGACTACGCGTCCGGCACGTCCGAGGGCGTCGCGCGGTGGATCGTGCACTGCTCGTCCGCCATCGCCGCCGCGGCGAGGGACTCGCAGGCGATCTGCGAAGCGTTCATGCGCGGCTGAGCGCTCATTCTGTCGGTGCGTGCGGCCATGCTGGTCAGATGGCCGAACGCATGCACGGACGTCCTGCGCCCCCGACCGAGACCACGGTCTCGGCGGCGAACTGGGATTCGCGCGACCTGACGGGCGAGAACCACCAGAGCGTCCTGTTCGTGGACGTCGACATGACCGAGGCAAGCGGCGTTGGTGCCGTCTTCACCGACTGCACGTTCCGCGGGGTGCGTTTCAACGCGTCCACCCACACCGATGCGGCGTTCCTGAACTGCACCTTCGTCCGCTGCGGGTTCTTCGACGCCACCTTCAGCGGATGCAAGCTCGTGGGCAGCATGTTCGACGGCTGCACGTACGACCTGCTGAAGGTGAAGGGCGGCGACTGGTCGTTCACGGGCCTGCCGGGGGCCGACCTGCGCCGGGCGTCGTTCACGGACGTGCGCATGCGCGAGGCCGACCTGACCGGTGCGCGCTGCGCGGGGGCGGAGATCCGCGGCGTCGACCTGTCGGGCGCGGCGCTGCACCAGGCGGACTTCTCCGGCTGTGATCTGCGCGGCACCGACCTCTCCGCGATGGACCCGTTCGCCAACGGGCTGAGGGGCGCGGTGATCGACGCGTATCAGGCGGTCGTCCTGGCGACGTCCCTCGGCCTGGACGTCCGCGCGTAGGGCTCCCGGAACCCCAAGCGAACGGCGCCCCGCTGAGGGACGCCGTCGCCAGTCACGTCAGACCGGGTTACCAAGCGTGCACCTCGAATCCGTCGGATCGGGTCAAGCCCGTCTCGACGCGCCTCCCGCGGCTGGTCGCGCGTGGGTGCCCGGCTGCCGTGCTCGGACACGTGGTCCGTAGACCCTGTCTACGCCTCATTTGCCCTGTTGACAAGCCCCTCTTCGGAAAGGCCGGCCGACTGTCGGAGCGCGGTACCGGACGGGACACGGGTGCCTGATGGGGGCGACGGGGGATATTCCGGACTATCCGTAACTGCCATCGCGGTCCCGGAATTGATCACTCACCGTGATCGTTTCTTTTTGGCCGCCGATCGGGGATGCGGCCGGAAGGATCTTTAGATGTGCTGTACGCTCCCACTTCCGTCCCGATGCACTTCGTGTGCTCGGGCGCGGTACGCCCTACCGTGGAGGGCATGGCGCCGCCCGGCGCCCCGGCGGGGGCATCCTGCCTGCCAGAGGAGAAAAATCGTCATCTGGCGGGCGAGTTTGCACCTCGACGGAACTCTCGGCGATCGGGCAGCATATGTTGTAACTGCCTAGACTGGAGTCAGTGAGTTTGCCTCTGCCATAGGGCTCACTTACGCACGGCATACCCTGAACTCCAAGTGAGACTTTCCTGGAAACGGATCGGCTCTACCCCCCCGGAGCCGGCCCGCCCGGCGACCCCCGCTCTCCCCCCCCGGCGGGGGTCGCCCAGTCTCCGGTGCGGGCGGCGGCCCCAACCGCCGCCGCCCGCCCCGAGGCATCCACCAGCCCCTCCGGAAACCCCCACCGCCCGCCCAGCGCCCGCCACCGGCCGGTGATGGCCCACCGCCTACCAACCGCCCGCCTGTCACTCGCCGTCCGCCGCTGAACCGCCGCGGACACGCCATCCGTCGGCCTGCTGCCGGTCGCCGGCCCGGTGGTCGGCCGCC
Organism: Actinomadura chokoriensis; assembly: GCF_039529475.1. Taxonomy (NCBI): domain Bacteria; kingdom Bacillati; phylum Actinomycetota; class Actinomycetes; order Streptosporangiales; family Thermomonosporaceae; genus Actinomadura; species Actinomadura chokoriensis. Next base: position 468,844 of record NZ_BAAAMW010000003.1, read on the forward strand.
CACTCGTTGCACCCCGCCTGTCGCCGTTTGCCGCCACCGGCCCCAACCAGCGGTCGGCCGCCTGACGCCCGTCACTGGTCGCTGATGGTCCACCGCCAACCCGCTGGCCGTTTGTCACCGCCATCTGCCGCCGGTTGTGCGTCGTCCGCCGCCCGCCTCCGTCCGCCTGCCGCCAGTGGTCGGGCGCCTGGCCGCTGGACGCCCGTGGCCCGGGTCTGCCGTTGGCTGATGCCCGCCGAAGTTATCCACAGTTTGTGGAACCGCGTCGTCCGCTGCACCCCGGGACGCAAGGTGGGTGTCTCCGAACGTCGAAGGAGCATCCGAATGAACCTCGCGGCACTGATCGTCACCGGTGACCCCGCCCTCGCCGACGGCCTGCTCCGGCTCGCGGCCGCCGCCGACGCCCACGCGGAGGTCGCCTATGGGCCCGACGAGGCCAGACCCGCCTGGACGTGGCCGGCCCTGATCCTCGTGGGCGCCGACATGGCCGCCGACGTGGCGTCCGCCGGTCTCCAGCGCCGCCCCGGCGTCGTCCTCGTCACGTCCGAAGGCGCCACTTCCGAGGCCTACCGCCTCGCGGTCGAGGCGGGCGCGCAGGACGTCGCCGCGTTGCCCGACCACGAGGACTGGCTGATCAACGCGTTCGCCGCCGCCTGCGAGCCCGAAGGCGGCTGGGCGACCACCCTCTGCGTCGTCGGCTCCCGTGGTGGCGCCGGCGCCAGCGTCCTCGCCACCGCACTCGGCCTGGCCGCCGCAGGCCAGGGCCTGCGCACCCTCCTCATCGACGCCGACCCGTTCGGCGGCGGCATCGACCTCATGCTGGGGCTGGAGGAGCACGAGGGCGTCCGCTGGCATGACCTGGCCGAACGCCGCGGCCGCCTGAACACCGCGACGCTCCGCGAGGCGCTTCCTCGCACGGGCGACCTCTCCGTCCTGTCCTGGCGGCGTGGTGAACCCGTCCCCGTCTCGGACGAGGCCGTCCGCACCCTGTTCGACGCCGCCGTCCGCGGCTTCGACCTGGTCATCGCGGACGTCCCCCGCTACCCGGGCGACGTCGGCCGCGCCGCCCTGCGCTCCGCCGACATCACGTTCCTGCTCGTCCCCGCCGAGGTCCGTGCGACGGTCGCCGCCGACGGCCTGGCCACCGCCCTCCGCCGCGACACCGCCGACCTGCGCCTGGTCGTCCAGGGCCCGTCCCCCGGCGGCCTCACCCCCGACGCGGTGGCCCACGCCCTGAACCTCCCGTCCGCCGGCACCTTCGACCGCGACCGCCGCCTCCCCACCGCCACGGACGAGGGAGCCCTAGAACGAGCCTGCCGCCGCGGCCCCCTAGCGGACTTCTGCACCAAGACCTTGGCCGACCTGGCCCTCCAGCCCTACGCCTACCGAGAAGCAGCATGACCCCACCCACAACGAGACGCTCCTACAACGAAGCGCTTCTGCGATGCGCCACCTCCACGGCACCCCGACGAGCCGGCCCTCCCACAACGCGACGACCCCACAAGGCCCCGTCGCCACTATGCGGCGCTCCGACTACGCGCTGCCTTTACGCTGCGCTCCCGGCGATGCGGCGGCCCAACGCGGCGGCGCCACCACCACGTGACAGTCCCGCAAGGCGGTGGCTGAACTGCGCAGCGCCGCGCGGGGCGCTCCTGGCGATGTGGCGGTCCGACGGTGCGGCGCCACCATCACGTGGTGGTCCTGCAAGGCGGTGGCCGAACTGCGCAGCGCCGGGCGGCGTGCTCTTGGCGATGTGGCGGTCCGACGCGGCGGCGCCACGACGATGCGGCGGTCTCTCAACCTGGCGGCCTACGCGGCCCCCACTACGCGGCGGCACCATCGAGGCGTTCGCGCTACTGGCCCTCATGCACGACGCGCCACTTCAACAACGTGGCGTGCGACAACGCGGCGCACATCGTCCGGCCTGCGCAATGTCTGGCTCCGCAAGGACCGGCTCCGCAGCGGCCTGCCCTGTCCCATCAGCGCTCCCACGGGCGGCCCCGCGATCGGGATACGCCGGTCGGCAACGGGGACACGCTGCCCTCTCGGGTCATCCGGTAGGTGTCAAGCAGTTCGCCGCAGCCAGACGGCGAGCCGGGCGTTCAGTCGTGGACGGGAGGAAGCGGAGGGAAGTGGGGCATGCCGTGAACGTCGCGGCGTGGAGTGGGTTGTTCTGGAGGGGAGAGGCGTGAACAGGTTGTCGGACGCGGTGCGGGATCGGCTCGCTGGCAGCGGCGGGGAGGCGACGACAGGGCGGGTCGCCGCAGCGCTACGTGCGGAGGAGCGGCTGCTCGGCGATCGTGAGGTACTGGCGTTGGCGGACGAGTTATGCGCAGAGTTCGTCGGCGCCGGGCCACTGGAGCCGTTGCTGCGGTCCCCCGATGTCACCGACGTCCTGGTGAACGGCCCGGACGAGGTCTGGGCGGACACAGGCGCCGGCCTCGTCCGCACCCCAGTGCGCTTCACCGACGAGGCGACGCTGCGGCGCTTGGCTCAGCGCCTCACCGCTGCCGCCGGACGCCGACTCGATGACGCGGCTCCCTATGCGGACGCCCGGTTGCCGGGCGGAGTTCGGCTCCATGCCGTCCTGCCGCCGGTGGCTGCGGGCGGCACATGCCTGTCCCTCCGGCTGCCCCGGCGCCGGGCCTTCACCCTGGACGAACTGGTCACGGCCCGGACCATCCCACCCGAGGGAGCCGACCTCCTCGCGGCACTCATCGAATCCCGCGCCGCCTTCCTGATCACCGGTGGCACCGGATCCGGAAAGACCACTCTCCTGAGCGGTCTGCTGTCCTTGGCGAGCCCCACTGAACGACTGGTTCTCGTCGAAGACTCCGCCGAGCTCAAACCGGACCATCCGCACGTAGTACGACTGGAGGCCCGTCCGCCCAATGTGGAGGGCGCCGGAGGCGTGACGTTGAACGACCTCGTCCGCCAGGCACTCCGCATGCGCCCCGACCGCCTCGTGGTGGGTGAAGTAAGGGGCCACGAGGTTGTGGTCCTGCTGCAAGCGCTCAACACGGGACACGAAGGCGGCTGCGGAACCCTTCACGCCAACACGGCCGCAGACGTACCGGCTCGGCTCGAGGCGCTGGCCTGCGCGGCCGGCCTGAGCCGGGAAGCGGTCCACAGCCAGTTGGCCGCCGCCTTGGACGTCGTCGTCCACCTGGTGCGCGATCCGGGTGGAGGCCACCGCCGAGTGGCCGAGATCTGCCTCCTGCGCCGGGCACCGGACGGGCTCGTCGGCGTCGTACCCGCGGTCTCTTTCACCGCGTCCGGCGAAGTCGTCCCAGCACACGGTGCCAATGCCCTCCAAGCCAGGTTGCGAGGGCGCCGATGATCGCCCCATTGGCGGCTCTCTGCTCGGCCGCCGCCGTCTGGATGCTCCTGACCCCCGCTCCCGCCCTCCGCCGCCTCGACCGCCTCGTGTCGCCTCCGCCCATCGACCTCTTGCGCGTCCTCAAGGCCCGGGTGGCTGCGCTGAGGGAACAGAGGACCCTGCCGCAGCGCCGACGGACGTCCGTCATCGAACTGTGCGATGCCATGGCCGCCGAACTGTCCGCCGGCCGGACCCCCGACGAGGCGTTCGCGGCGGCCGCCGCCGTCCTGGACCCACAGGTGTCACGGGAACTCCTCCACGCCCCCCGTCCGCCGCCAGAGAATCTGGACGAGCTGGCGATCAGGCCGGGAGCGGAAGGGCTGCGCCTCCTGGCGGCCTGCTGGCGCATCGGTGCGGAACGCGGCGGCACGCTTGCCACCGTCCTGGACGGCTTGGCGGGCGCACTCCGCGACGAAGAGTCCCAGCGCCAGGACGTGGCCGTCCACCTGGCCGGGCCCCGAGCCACGGCTCGCCTGCTCGCCTTGCTCCCCCTCCTTGGCCTGGGTATGGCGGCGGCCCTGGGAGCCCACCCGATCCCGTTCCTTTGCACCACCCTCCCGGGGCTGGCATGCCTGATCACGGGCACAGCCCTCAACCTGCTCGGCCTCCACTGGACCCGCCGCCTGGCCAAGTCCGCTGAGTCCCCTTACTAACCGTCCACAGTCCGTCCGCTACTAATTCACCCCGGCTCGGCGCTCAACTGCCGTTCGAGATCAAGGACATCGCGGTCGAGGCTGGCAGACCGCTCACGGTGGGCCTGCCGCTCACCGGCACCTTCGACATCGACCCCACACGGCGCTCACATCGGACGCGCGCTGTTCCACCGCTGGCCGGTGGCCGCATTGCGGATGTCAGGGCGGGCTTCGACCGGCCAGGTCTGGGACCGGGGCCCGCTCTTGGAGCGTCGACCTCGCGCAGCCGCGAGACATGGACAAACGGAGAGGTCAGTGAGTGATGACCGCGTTGGCGGCCGTGCTCTGCGCGGCAGTTGCGGCGTTTCTTCTCCCTCGGCGGAAGAACACCGGGGCCAAGAGGTTGATGAGCCAGTTCCGGGAACGTCCGCCATCCGAAAACCCGAGCGGGAGAGACCCGCGGCGCTCCAACCAGCATGGGACGGAAGAAGCCGCGCGGATGGGCAGCGACGACGGGACTCGTCGGCAGGAAGGCCGAGTACGCGACGTCCTCCTTCGGCGTGTGGCTGCGGGCGCGACAGGGGTGCTCTGCCTCGTGATGTTCGGAGGCCTGACGGGCGCCGTCGTAGGAGTCCTCGCCGCCGTGGCCGTCTGGTTCGCGTTCGGACGCGTGGGAAGCGCGGAGCGCAGGCGCAGACGGGCGCGCCTCGTCGCGGACCTCCCCGTCGCAGTGGACCTCCTTGCCGCATGCCTCCGCGGCGGTGCCCCATGGCAGGACGCGGTGGCCGCGGTCGCGGACGCGGTCGGAGGGCCCCTCGGGGACGAGTTGCGGGCCGTTTCCGTCCAGATCCGGCTGGGAGCCGATCCTGCGGAGGCATGGCTCGCGCTCACGAAGGAGCCGATGCTCGCGCCGCTGGCCCGTGCGGCGGTCCGTGCGGCGTCCACCGGATCGGCCCTGGCGCCGTCCCTCAGCCGGCTCGCGCGCGATCAGCGCCGTACGGCGCGTGCGGCGGCCGCTGAGAGAGCCCGTGCCGCGGGCATCCGGGCGCTGGCCCCGCTAGGGCTCTGCTTCCTGCCCGCCTTCATCCTCCTCGGCGTCGTCCCGGCCGTCGCGGGGATCGCTTCGACGATCCTCGTGCCCTGGTGAGCCGGGGTTTTCCACAGAATCGCGTTCGGGCGTCGTCGGGAGCCCCGGCACAGCAGCCTTGAGAAGAACCACGAGCGAAAGGAGCCCCATGCGGGCGATGAAGATGGTGGTGCAGCGGTGGTCCACAATGTGCGGGGACCGCGGGATGTCCACCGCGGAATACGCGGTCGGCACCATCGCCGCGGCGGCCTTCGCCGGCCTGCTGTTCAAGATCCTCACGAGCTCACAGGTGAAATCCCTGCTCTTACAGATCATCGAGAAGGCACTCAAAATCGCCAGCTGAGGGATCGCGGGACGGCCACGGCGGAGATCGCCGTGGCGCTCCCCGCCCTCGTGCTGATCACAGCTGTCGCGCTGTGGGGCTTGTCCGCTGTGTCCGTGCAGCTCACCTGCACGGACGCCGCCCGGACCGGCGCCCGCGCGGCGGCGAGGGGCGAGTCCCTCACCGCCGTCCGAGACCTCGTGGTGAGGGCCGTTCCGAAAGGGGCGACCGTGCGTGTCCGCCGCGACGAGGCCACCGTCCACGTGGACGTGTCCACCCCCGTCGCACCCCCAGCGGCCGTTGGCCTCCCGTCCTTGATCGTCCATGCCCACGTGGCCGCCGCAACAGAACCCGGCGTCGGCCGACACACCGAAGACCAGACAGGAGGTGAAGATCCAGGGCAGTAAGCATCCCTGCGCGAGGTGCGTCGCCATCACTCGGTGCGATACATGACCCGCCGAGGGCACGAGCGGGCTACTGCTGGCACCCAGCGACATGCTTAGTGCGGCCCCGTCCGCGCGCATTAGCGCTGAAGCCGGGCTGACTGCATACGCGTGTAGGTCGCGCCTACGCGGGCTGGCCGGCTACGTGGGCCAGTTGGGGCGCCTGGCCACGCCGGTCGACCGTCTAGGCGGGCCAACCCGCTGACCTGCGGCCTGTTAAGCGGATCGGCTTGCTGCAAGAAGTTCGTCTATTGCTGCGCCTGTCCGACCGCGAGAGTCGGTCGACTGCGTGGGTTGGTCGGCTGCATGGGGCGGTCTGTTATGGGGGCGGCCGGCCATGCGCGCCGGTCGGTTATACGGGGTTGGTGGTTACGTGGCCTGGGTGGTCGCGAGCCCGCTACCGGACCGGTTGGGCGCCGGACAGGCCAGCCACGCGGGTCTGTTGGGTGCGGGGCGGCCAGCCGCGTGGGTCTGTTGGGTGCGGGGCGGCCAGCCGCGTGGGTCCGTTGGGTGCGGGGCGGCCAGCCGCGTGGGTCCGTTGGGTGCGGGGCGGCCAGCCGCGTGGATCGGTTGGGGGCCGGACGGTCGGCCCCGTGGGTCAGTGGTTGCGGGGGCCGGCGCGGGGCCGGTCGGGTGTGGGGTGGGTGGGTGATTGGGGTGTCCAACTGGTGGATTGGAGATTGGAGGGGGCGTGGTGTCGTGGTCGCGGTTGTGGGGGACGGATCGGGGGTCGGGGACGATCTGGGTGGTGGCGTTCGCTGCCGTTGTGTGGGTCGCTGGAGTGGCGGCGATCGCGGTGGGCGGGGTGCGGGCGGCGCGGCACCGGGGGGATGCCGCAGCCGACATGGCGGCGTTGGCGGCCGCCGCGTACGTCGCGGAAGGGGATGAAGCCGCTTGCCGGCGGGCCGCGGACATCGCGGTCGAGTCCGGTGCCCGGCTGTCCGGTTGCCGGGTGAGCGGAGACACCGCCGCGGTCTCGGTGACCGTCCCGCTGAAGGTGCCGATGGGGATCGGGAACCTGCGAGTCGTTTCCCGGGCCAGGGCTGGCCCCGTGGGGCGAGACGGCGTACCCTGACGCGACACGGCTCGTTGCACTGGATGTCAATAGGGTGGGAGGTGTCGCGGAGGATGCCAACCCGTTTCTCTTTGTCATCGTCCTGTGACTTCTGCTACCCGGTGGTACGTTACGCTGCTGTAAGCCCATAGTTACCACCGGACGCGTATGCCCCCCGCAGGCCCTCGGCGGGATGAAGACGAGCAGGACGCTGTCGAAGGGATTGAGGCGTGACCATCATTCGCAGGATCGGTGCAGTCGCGCTCGCGGCGCCCCTTGCGATGAGCTTTCCCGTGCTCGCCGCGCTGCCCGCGCAGGCGGCCTCGACGAGTGTGATCACCCCGGCGGACGGGGCGGTCATCACCAGCGGGTCCCAGCTGACGGCCAAGGCGCACTTCGACTTCGCGGTCACCATGCAGCTGCGGGTGAACGGCCCCGGAATCGGCGACATGTTCCTCGCCGAGAAGGGCTTCTCCGGGGACATGGCCGGCACCTTCCCGATCACCCGGAACGGTTCCTACAAGGTCTTCCTCAAGGGGAAGCAGACCGGGCACATCTACGACTCCAACACCTTCACGGTGCGGATCGCTCCGGCCGCTCCCACCGGAGTTTCCGCGAACGTGTCCGGCCGAAAGCTCGTCGTGAAGTGGAACCGCGGCCTGGAGGACGACCTCATCGGCTACGCGCTCTCCGGCTCCGGGTTGAAGTCCAGGTCGGGCTCGGTCGGCTCCCTCTGCCAGGGGACCAGCTGCTCGGCCACCTTGTCGCTGACCCGGTCCAGCGGTGCCGTCGCCGTGGGCGTCCGCGCGAGCCGCTCCAACGGCACGGGTGGGTCGCTGTACTCGAGTACCTCTTCGGCAACCGCCAACGTGGGCGGCGTTTCCGGGACGCTTCCCGGTGGGGGCAGCGTTCCGTCCCTCCCGTCCAACTCCAGCGTCCCCAGCGCCAACACGCCGCTGACGCCGTTCAACAACGAGTCGCCGGTCACGCTCCCGTCCGTCCAGCCGGACGGCGCGACGCCCGGCTTCACCTACCCGGCGCCCCAGATCGCCACCGACTCGCCGAAGGCCCAGAACGTTGCGGCCACCGACCGGCTCCAGTGGGGCAAGAGCGTGGGCATCGCGCTGATCCTGCTGATCGTCGCCGCCCACCTCGGGACCTGGACGCGGCGTCTGCGCGTCGCCCAGGCGGGCACCAGCAGCAATGGCATGGCAGCCCGGATCGCGCGGAGCGGCACCGGCCGCAAGCGGGTCAAAAAGGCCCAGGAGCAGATCGCGCGCGCCGAGGCCATCGCCAAGACGGGCCCGGTCCTGTCCGGCATCAAGCAGGCGAAGTCCGCCGGCAAGTCGGCATCGAAGACCAAGCCCGCGCGCCGTCCCGCGACTCTCGGCAAGGCTTCTGGCGGCGTGAACGTCCGCCTCGCGAAACCCACCCCCGAGAACAACAAGCCCAAGCACGGCCGCCGCCGCAAGTAACCGCAAGCACCCCGCGACATCACCAAAACTCGCCCCGGCTCGCATCCGGTCGGCCTAAAGCACCCCGCTGGCTTTGCGCCCCGCTTACCTAGCATCCCGTCGGGCTCGCTTCGGGTCGGGCTAGCACCGCGTTGGGCTCGCGTCGGCTCGGGCTTGCGTCGGGGCGGGCTCGCGTCGCGTTGGGCTCGCCTTGGGCTAGCACCGCGTGGGGCTCGTGTCGGGTCGGGCTCGCGTCGCGTTGGGCTCGCCTTGGGCTAGCACCGCGTCGGGCTCGCCTCGGGCTAGCACCGCGTGGGGCTCGCGTCGGGTCGGGCTCGCCTCGGGTCGGGCTCGCGTCGCGTTGGGCTCGCCTTGGGCTAGCACCGCGTCGGGCTCGCCTCGGGCTAGCACCGCGTGGGGCTCGCGTCGCGTGGGGCTCGCGTCGGGTCGGGCTCGCCTCGGGCTAGCACCGCGTCGGGCTCGCCTCGGGCTAGCGTCGGGTCGGGCTCGCCTCGGGTTGGGCTAGCACCGCGTTGGGCCGGGGGTGCGTCGCGGTGGCTTCGTATCGTTTCGGGCTGGCGGTGGGTCGGGCTTGGGTCGCGTTGGGCTTGTGGGTGGTGAAGGTAGGGGGGGTTGGACGCGGCGGGGGCGCCTGCCGATACTGCGCCGTCACTGATCGGGAACTGGATCGCGTAGCCATGGGGCCGCTGCACAGCGTCCTGACGCACGGTGTTGTGGGTACACGTCTGTCTCGCGGTGTGTGTGCCGTAGTTACGGGGGCGCTGCAAGGCTGTCGCATGCGTTGCGGGCGCAGGTGCGACATCGCGCACCGCTTGGTGCCGGGGGATGGGGTTCGCGCGGGCGTGCTGTGTCTGTGGGGGCGGTGTTGCCGTGTTTTGTGTGGAGTTGGGCTTGGGGTAGTGGTGCCTGGTCGCGTGGGGGGTGGGTTCGGGTTTGTTGGGCGTTTGTGCGGTGTGGAGGGGCTGCGGGTCCTGCTGTGTTGGGCGGGGTGGGGGCGAGGGGGGCGACGGCTGGGTGGGGCTGGCGGGGGGTTTGGGCAGGGTCTAGGCTGCCTTGCCAGTTGGATCACCCGGTTCGTCCGACAATGCGTCCTGTCGTCCGAGACCTCGGTCCTGTTCGTTGGGGCCGGATGGAGAGGAGACCTCCGCATGATCTTCCTGGGGCTGATCGTCGCGCTCGCCGCCGGTGCGGTGGGCGTGGCCGTGGTACTGGACAACACGGGCGGCGCGCAGATGTCCGTGTTCGGCGACGCGATTCCAGGGGTCACGCAGGAGTGGCACATCTTCATGGCCGGGGCCGTGGTGGCGATCGTGTTCATGGCCGGTGTGATGGTGGCGGCGCTGGGCTTCAGGCGGGCGATCAACGTGCGCCGTGAGCTGCGCGACCTGCGGGAAGAGCATGAGGAGTCGCTGCAGACGCTGGAGATGGAGCGGCGGAAGTTGCAGCAGGCGCTCGCCCAGGCACGCCGCGGGATGGACGGGCCTTCGGTGCCGGCCCAGCGCGTCGCACCGAACTGAGGCCCGCTACTCGGGAGCCTTGGCCAGGAGGACGGCGAGGAGAGACAAGGCGCCTTGCTTGTCCAGGGGGTCGTTGCCGTTGCCGCACTTCGGTGACTGAATGCAGGACGGGCAGCCCGTGTCGCACTCGCAGGACTCGATGGCGTCTCGTGTCGCGTGGAGCCAGGACGAGGCGTCCGCGTAACCCCGTTCGGCGAATCCGGCGCCTCCCTCATGGCCGTCGTACACGAAGACGGTGAGCAGGCCCGTGTCGGGGTGGACGGCCGTGGACACGCCGCCGATGTCCCAGCGGTCGCATGTGGCGAACAGGGGCAGCAGGCCGATCGAGGCGTGTTCGGCGGCGTGGGCGGCGCCCGCCAGGTCGAGATCGTCGTCCAGGGACGAGATCTGCGATTCGGAGAGCGTCCACCACACGGCGCGGGTGCGCAGGGTGCGGGGCGGTAGGTCGAGGGGCTTCTCGCCGAGCATCTCGCCTGTCTGCAGGCGGCGCATCTGGTAGGCGACCACCTGGCGGGTGACTTCGACGGTTCCGAAGCAGAGTGTGGCCTCGCCCCAGGAAATCGAGCGGAGCCGTTCGACGATGCTGATGTCGGTCACGTCGCGGGCGGTCGTCGAGTAGTCGGGGTCGGCCGCTTCTACGAGCGCGACGGAGTCGTCCAGGTCGAGTGTCTGGACGATGTAGGACTCGCCCTGGTGGATGTAGACGGCGCCTTCGTGGACGGTCGTGTGCGCCGATGCCTCGTCCACGGTGCCGAGGAGGCGTCCGGTCGACATCTCGACCACCTGGATGGGGGCGCCGCCCGCTCCGCGGATGTCGGCCAGGTCGGCGGCCTTGTCGCGGCGCGTCCAGTACCAGCCGGCGGGGCGCCGGCGGAGGAGGCCGCGGCGGACGAGGTCGGGCAGCAGGTCGGCGGTCGCCGGGCCGAACAGCGGGAGGTCGTCCTCGGTGAGCGGGATCTCGGACGCGGCGGAGCAGAGGTGCGGTTCCAGGACGTAGGGGTTGTCCGGGTCGAGGACGGTCGCCTCGACCGGCGTCCCGAAGATCGCCTCGGGGTGGTGGACGAGGAACGTGTCGAGCGGATCGTCCCGGGCCACGAGAATGGCGAGGGCGGGTTGCCCGGAACGTCCGGCACGTCCGGCCTGCTGCCAGAGGGACGCGCGGGTGCCGGGCCAGCCGCAGACGAGGACGGCGTCCAGCCCGGAGACGTCCACCCCCAGTTCAAGGGCGTTCGTGCTCGCCAAGCCGACGATGGAGCGGGAGCGAAGGGCTGCTTCGAGCGCACGCCGTTCCTCGGGCAGATAGCCCGCGCGGTAAGCGGCGACCTGGTCGGCCAAGGCCGGCGTGACCTCGTGCAGCGCGCGCTTGGCGCTGAGGGCCACCGACTCTGCCCCGCGCCTGGTCCGGACGAACGCGAGAGTCTGGACGCCCTCCACAACGAGGTCCGCTAGAAGGTCGCCTGCCTCGGCCGTGGCGGTACGACGGACGGGTGCACCGCGCTCACCGCGCAGCTCCGTCAACGGCGGCTCCCATAGGGCGAACGTTGCCGGGCCACGCGGTGATGCGTCGTCGTCCACGGCGATGACGTCCAGCCCGGTAAGGCGGGACGCGGCAGACGCGGGCGACGACGTCGTCGCCGACGCGAGAATGAACGTCGGCGACGCGTGATACCGCTTGCACACCCGGCGCAACCGCCGCAGCACCTGTGCGACGTGGGACCCGAACACGCCCCGGTAACCATGGGCCTCGTCGATGACGACGTAGCGGAGGCGGCGCAGGAAAGAGGACCACCGGGCATGCCCAGGCAGGATCGATCGGTGCAGCATGTCCGGGTTCGTCAGCACGTAGTTCGCGTGCTGCCGGACCCACGTCCGCTCGTCGTGCGGCGTGTCGCCGTCGTAGGTCGCCGCCCGCACCCGCGTGAGGTGCAGGGAGCGGAGCGCCCGGAGCTGGTCGGCGGCCAGCGCCTTGGTCGGCGACAGGTAGAGGACCGTCCCCTCCTGACGAGGGTTGTCCTCCCCGGCATGGATCGCCTCGATGCAGGGCAGCAGGTAGGCGAGGGATTTGCCGGACGCGGTCCCTGTGGCGATGATCACAGACCGTCCCGCGCGGGCGTGTTCGGCGGCGGTGGCCTGGTGCTCCCAGGGCGCCTCGATGCCGGCCGCCGCGAGACGCTCGACGAGCAGCGGGGGCGCCCACGCCGGCCAGCCGGCTCGGCGGCCCTGACGTGCGGGAACGCTCTCCACATGGGTGATGCGCCCGCGCCGCGACGGGTCGGCGAGGAGCCGGTCGAGGGGAGTTGAAGATCTTTGGACGCCCATCAGGTTTTCAGTTTGCCAGCCTGGGCAAAACTACGGGAACGCCCCGGCGCCGGTGGCCTGTCCTCCCCTGCCCTGACCGGTAGATCAGCAGGTCAGACGGGACGGCGCGAACTTTCGCCCGAGTGGGCGATTACGTGCGTGTACGACGCCGGAGCGTGGTTGAATCACGGCGAAGTCTCGATGGCCGGCCGCCGTCCGGCGGCCCGGGCATCGGGATCGAATAGTGCTGCACGGCGCGTGGAGGATCTGTGGACCTGAAGGTGAACGACTACACCACCGACGATGGCCTCACCGTCATCAACGTGGAGGGCGAGATCGACGTCTACACGGCGCCGAAGCTTCGCGAGAAGCTCATCGACCTGGTCAACAAGGGCAAGTTCCACCTGCTCGTGGACATGGAGAAGGTGGAGTTCCTCGACTCCACCGGCCTCGGCGTCCTCGTCGGCGGGCTCAAGCGGGTGCGCGCCCACGACGGCTCGCTGGAACTGGTGTGCACCCAGGAGCGCATCCTCAAGATCTTCCGGATCACGGGGCTGACCAAGGTCTTCGGCATCCACGACTCGATCGCCGATGCCGAGGCGAAGCGCAAGGACGCGAAGTAGGCGGCCCGCAGCTGAGATGTCGACCGTTGAACTGTCCTTCAGCGCGCTGCCCGTCCACGTACGGACCGCCCGCCTGATCGTGACCGCCGTGGCCCGCCGCAGTGGCGTTGCCGAGCCGCTGCTGGACGAGGTCAGGCTCGCGGTCGGCGAGGCGTGCTCGCGCGCCGTGGAGGCACATCGCCGGCACTGCCCGGACGAGCCCGTCCGCCTCGAGCTGAGCGGCGCCGACCGCCGCTTCGAGGTGACCGTCAGCGACACCGTCCCCGGCGACGACACGCCGGGCGACCTCCAGGCGGCCGTGGACGCGGACGAGTTCGAGCACGGCTGGGGCGAGGGCACCTCCGAGCTGGGTCTGGCCGTCATCGCCGGGCTCGCCGACGACGTGGACATCGCCGCCACGCCGAAGGGGGTCCAGATAAGGATGAGCTGGCCGGCCGAAGCCGAGGCGACCATCTAGACGCGCGCCCGCCCCCACCACGACCAAAGGCCCCGCCACCCCCGGCGGGGCCTTAGTCATGCCCCCACCCGGGCCCTTGGGGGCGCGCGTTCGCCTTGAGAGCGGGGTGTGGGTGGGGGTGGTGAGGGACGTGGGGTGGGGGTTGTGAGATTCTCTTCGGGTTGATCTCGGTTCGGGTCAATTTGGGTCTGGACATATTCCGTGTTAATGCCTAGCTTGAATGGGACGCCGGTCGCCGGGCCGATGCGCCCAGGGTGGTATGCGCTCGGCGGGGTAGCGGCGGGGTAAGGGTTGTCTAACCCAGGCTGACCTGGGGCGATGACGGCTGGACAGGCGTATAGGTCAATTTCCGGCGTATCGCTCGTTGCAATTCGGCGACATCTTCTTCAAGGGCCGGGCGGCCTTAACATTCGACTTGCGCGTGCGTAGACTCCCGGCACCCGCGTTGCCGTGCGAGGTGTTCGAAATCATGACTCGCGGGGTACGCGGTAAAGATCGTCTTCTTTGTGACGATCGCGTCGCAATGCCCCTGTCGAGGAGGACGGATGTCCGGGTTTTCCCTGTCAAGCCCGGCCAGCGCAGAAGTGGATCTCGGCGGCGGCGACCTCTCCCTGGTCGTCGTCGTCGCTGTGATCGCACTGTTGGCACTGGCCGTCGCCGCGGGTCTCGTCCGCGATGTCCTGGCCGCGGGCCAGGGCACCGCCAAGATGCAGGAGATCGCGCGAGCCGTGCAGGTGGGCGCGAGCGCCTACCTGAAACGCCAGTTCCGAACGGTCGCGGTCTTCGTCGTACTGATCCCGCTCGTCCTGCTGCTGCTCCCCGCCGACTCGGCGAGCGAGCGGATCGGACGGTCGGTCTTCTTCGTCATCGGCGCGCTGTTCTCCGCCGTCACCGGGTTCACCGGCATGTGGCTCGCGGTCCGCGGCAACGTCCGGGTGGCCGCCGCCGCCCGCGAGGAGGGCGGCGAGAAGACGGCGATGCGGATCGCGTTCCGCACCGGCGGCGTCGCCGGCATGTTCACCGTCGGGCTCGGCCTGTTCGGCGCCGCGATCGTCGTCCTCGCCTACCAGGGCGACGCGCCGAAGGTGCTGGAGGGCTTCGGGTTCGGCGCCGCGCTGCTCGCCATGTTCATGCGTGTCGGCGGCGGCATCTTCACCAAGGCCGCGGACGTCGGCGCCGACCTCGTCGGCAAGGTCGAGCAGGGCATCCCCGAGGACGACCCGCGCAACGCGGCGACGATCGCCGACAACGTGGGCGACAACGTCGGCGACTGCGCCGGCATGGCCGCCGACCTGTTCGAGTCGTACGCGGTCACGCTGGTCGCGGCGCTCATCCTCGGCACCGCGGCGTTCGGCACTGAGGGCCTGGTGTTCCCGCTGATCGTCCCGATGATCGGCGTGATCACCGCGGTGATCGGCATCTTCGCGGTCGCGCCCCGCTCCGGCGACCGCTCCGGCATGACGGCGATCAACCGCGGGTTCTTCATCTCGGCGGGCATCTCGGCGATCCTCGTCGCGATCGCCGCGTTCGTGTACCTGCCGTCGTCGTTCGCCGACCTGAAGGGCGTCACCGACGAGGCGATCCGCGGCCTGGACGCCGACCCGCGCTGGGTCGCGTTCGGCTCGGTGATCATCGGCATCGTGCTGGCGAGCGTCATCCAGCTGCTCACCGGCTACTTCACCGAGACGAACCGCAAGCCGGTCAAGGAGGTCACCGACAGCGCCCGGACGGGCCCGGCGACCGTCATCCTGTCCGGCATCTCGCTCGGCCTGGAGTCGGCCGTCTACACCGCGCTCGTCATCGGCGGCGCCGTGTACGGGGCGTTCCTGCTCGGCTTCGGCAACACCACCGTCGCGCTGTTCGCGGTGGCGATGGCCGGTACCGGGCTGCTGACCACGGTCGGCGTCATCGTCTCGATGGACACCTTCGGGCCGGTGTCGGACAACGCCCAGGGCATCGCCGAGATGTCCGGGGACGTGCAGGGCGAGGCCGCGTCCGTCCTGGAGCGGCTGGACGCCGTCGGCAACACCACCAAGGCGATCACCAAGGGCATCGCGATCGCGACGGCGGTGCTCGCCGCGACCGCGCTGTTCGGCTCGTTCCGGACGACGGTGATCGCGGCGCTCGGCGACGCGTCCAGCAGCGCCAAGGACGCGATCGGCGCCGAGTTCCTCGACTTCAACCTGTCGATCGCCAGCCCGAACGTGCTGATCGGGATGATCATCGGTGCGGCCGTCGTGTTCCTGTTCTCCGGCCTGGCGATCATGGCGGTGGGCCGGGCGGCCGGACGGGTCGTGGAGGAGGTGCGCAACCAGTTCCGCACCAAGCCCGGGATCATGGACTACACCGAGCAGCCCGACTACGACCGGGTCGTGGACATCTGCACCCGGGACGCGCAGCGCGAGCTGGCCACCCCCGGGCTGCTGGCGATCATGGCGCCGATCGCGGTCGGGTTCGCGTTCGGGTACGCGCCGCTCGGTGCCTACCTGGGCGGCGCGATCGCCGCGGGCGTGCTGATGGCGGTGTTCCTCTCCAACTCCGGCGGCGCCTGGGACAACGCCAAGAAGCTCGTCGAGGAGGGCCACCTCGGCGGCAAGGGCAGCGACGCGCACGAGGCGACGATCATCGGCGACACGGTCGGCGACCCGTTCAAGGACACCGCCGGCCCGTCCATCAACCCGCTGATCAAGGTGATGAACCTGGTCGCGCTGCTGATCGCGGACGCGGTCGTGACGTACGCGGGCAACACCCTGCTGCGCGTCGTCGTGACCGTCCTGTCGGTCGGCGTCATCGTCGCCGCGATCGTGATCTCCAAGCGGCGCGCCGACCCGATCGCCGAGCCGGCCTCCGACCCGGCGTCCGGCGGCAGGCCCGAGTCGGCGGCGGTGGACGGCGGCGGCGACGCCAAGGCCGTGGAGGCCCCGGAGGAGGCGGCCGTCGGCGCCGACTCCAACGGCGCCGCGACCGCCGAGGAGGAGTCCGCCAAGAACACCTGACGGATCACGCGGAGAGGGCCGGCGGCGCTGGAGCCGCCGGCCCTTTCGCATGTCCGGGGTCACGTCGTGACCACGGGGCACCGGCCGTACCCTGGAGACGCGGGTCGGACGTTCCAGGCCCCGGACGGAGATCGGGAGGCGCTGTGGCGAGCAGCGGCGAAGGCAAGCCGGCGATGTCGGGCCCCAAGGGTTTCGCCCTCGTAATCTGCGGCATGCTCGGCATCATGCTCGTGCTGTGGGGCCTCGCGGCCCTCGTCGCCCCCTGACCCTCCCGGGCGCTCCGCGCGCTCCCCGTCGCGAGCCGGTCGTGCGCCGCGACCTCGGGGCCGGTGCGGCCTAGGGTGGCGGCATGCCCATGCTCATCGTGCTTCGGCACGCCAAGGCCGTCGCCGGGTTCGGTACGGCGGACGTCGACCGCGTCCTCAACGACCGCGGGCGCCGCGACGCCGCGGCGGCCGGGGAGTGGCTGCGCGCGAACGGCCTCGTCCCCGACCACGTGCTCTGCTCGCCGGCGGCGCGCACGCGCGAGACGCTCGGCCTGCTCGCGCTGGACGCCGCCGTGACCTACGAGCCGGCGATCTACGCCAACGATCCCGACGGGCTCCTCACCCTGGTCACCGAGGCCCCGGACGACGCTGGGACGCTGCTGCTCGTCGGGCACAACCCGTCCGTGCACCAGCTCGTCCACGACCTGACCGGGCAGGCCCCAGAGGCGTTCCCCACCTGCGCGCTCGCGGTGATCGACCTGCCGGGCGAGTGGGCCGGCGTCCGCCCCGGCCTCGGCACGCTCCGCACCGTCCGCACCCCGAAGGACTGACGACGCTCCCGGGAGGCGGTCACGACCGCGGGGCGGCGGCGGCGAGGGACGAGTCGACGACCGTCCCGGCGTCGCGGCGCAGCGACCGGATCGTGTAGCGGGTGCCGGACACCTGCAGCAGCGCCTGCCGCAGCGGGGTCACCTCGTCCCGGCCGACGCCCGCCTTGATCTCGGCGCGGCGCCGCCGGGTGATCGTGGACAGGTGCGAGTCGAGGTCGGCGAGTTCCTCGTCCAGTTCGCCGACGGGGATGGCGTCCTTCGGGTCGAGGTCCTCCGGGTCCTCCTCCAGCAGCGCGCCGGCCTCCTCGAACCGGTCGGCGAGCCGGTCGAGGATCTCCGGGACGGGCCCGGTGTCGACGGCCTCCGCGCGGGACAGCCGCGCGACCGCGATGAGGTGGTCGCGGGTGCGGTGCGCGGCGTCCACGGCGGTCCCGAGCTCGGCGATCAGGGCGGTGTTGGGCAGCCGCTCGTGGCCGAGCCGGGTGCGGGTCTCGGCGACCGCCTCCGCCGCCCGCTCGGCCGCGACGATCGTGTCGTGCGGCAGCCGGGTCTGCTCGCCCGCGAGGACGTCCGCGGTCGCCCGGACGAGGTCGGCGTGCGTGCCGAGCAGCCGCCCGAGCTGGCGCGGCAGCCGCTCCACGTGCCCGGCGGGCCACAGCAGCCGGACGGCGAGGTAGGCCAGCACCGTCCCGGCGAAGGTGAGCGCGATCCGCTCCCCGGCGGCGGTCCAGCCGGCGGGGGTGGAGAAGTCGAGCAGCATCATCGCGAGCGGCGTCCCGAACAGCGCCCAGTAGGCGAAGTTCACCGACCGCATCGCGAACCCGGCGAGCGCGAACACGAAGGCGATCACGGCGACGGTGACCTGGCCGGGCGCGAGCGTGAGGATGACGGCGGCGACGGCGGACCCGGCCGCGGTGCCGCCGACGCGCTGGACGAGCCGGTCGACGGTCTCGCCGTAGGTGGCGCGCAGGCTCAGCATCGCGGTGATCGTCAGCCAGTGCCCGTGCGAGAGGCCGATGGCGGCGGTCCCCGCCATCGACACGACCGCGGTCACGTACACCCGCGCCACCTGCCGGAACGCCGGGGACCGGGTGCGGACGGCGCGCCGCATCCGCTCCCACACCGGCACCGGGTCGAGGGAGACGGGCATCCGCGGCGGCCCGAACCCCATCCGGACGCCGCCCGCGACGATGCGGCGGTTGGCGGCGACCTCGCCGGCGATGCGGTCGATGGAGCGGCGCACCTGGCCGATCAGCGCGACCGCGATGAGGTCCTCGTCGCCGGCGAGCCCGGCGCGGCGGATGTGCTCGGCGGCCCGTCCCATCCGCCGGACGGCCGCGGACTCCTCCCGGCCGAGCGGCGCGTCGCCCGCCGTCGCGATCGCCCCGGCGAGCAGCCGCAGCCGCGCGGCGAGCGCCGAGATGGCGGTCTGCGTCTCCAGCCGCCACTCGCGGTCCGGCGGGTAGTTCTTCGCCGCCTCCAGGACGGCCTGCAGCGTCACCGTCTCGTGCAGGACGCGCCCGAGCCCGTCGATGAGCCGTTCGGGCCGGGTGGGGTCGCTCTTGCCGCGTCCCGTCCGGTACAGGCGGTAGGTGGCGCGCGCCGCCGTCAGCGCCTCGGACGCGGCGCGCCGCTTCTTCTCCCAGTCGGGCACCCGCGTGACGGCGAGGAGGTCGGGGTCGGTGAGCTCGACGGCCTCCAGCGGCTCGGGGTCGTGCGCGCCGACGTCCTCGGCGACGGCGTCGAGCGCCTCGGCGACCGCGTCCGCGCACTCGCCGAGCGACGCCCGCAGCGGGAGCAGCCGCCGCGCGGGCCACGGCGCGAGCAGCAGCCCGGTGGTGAGCAGCCCGCCGATCAGCTCCAGCAGCCCGATGGCCAGCACGTCCGCGGACGGCGGCCGGACGGCGCTCAGCAGCACCGCCAGCCCGGCCGTGGACCCGATCCGGGGCACCGCGACACCGAGCGCGATCAGCGGCGGCACCACGATCACGGTCGGCCACAGGTGCCCGGCGAGCAGCCCGCCGAGCGCGGACCCGACCGCGACGAACAGGACCCCGATCGCGAGGCTCCGCGCCTGCGCCCCGTACGGGCCCTCGGGGGCGCGCAGCGCCACCAGGTACGCGCCGAGCGCGATCGCCGACCCCTGGGCGGCGTGCCCGGTCAGCGACCCGACGAGCAGCGGCACGGTCACCGCGATGGCCGCGGCCGCCCCGTACATCGGCGACGCCTGGCCCTGAACCTGGGCAAACGCGTCCCGCATGCGCCGCAGCACGTCCCGCCGTTCCTCCGCCGTCGGTTCCACCGCGCGGAGATCACTTACTCCGCCCCCCACCCGTACCCGGATGATCACCGCTTAAGGCCGGGCCCCGTCCGCGAAGGCGCCCGGCGGTCCCAGGTGTCCAGGACCTCGGCGATGAGGGCGCGCTGCGCCCGGTCCTCGGAGATCAGCGAGCCGTACGGGGCGAACGGGACGATGGTCCGGTCCGCGGCGACCTGCCAGCGCAGGGTCGGGACCAGCGGTTCGAGCGCGTCGCCCAGCACGTCGGCGGCCTCGGTCAGCCAGCGGCCCGCGCCGTGCTGCAGCATGCGGCGGGCGACGGCCTCGAGCAGCGGGCCGGGGTCACCGGAGATCCGCCGGACGGCCAGCGCGCCCTCGTACTGCTCGGCCGCGTCGGAGTCCAGGTCCCGCAGCGCCGGCAGCAGACGCGCCGCCGGCCCGCCGAGCCGCCCGGCGAGCCGGGCGGCCTCGCCCATGAAGAAGCGGCCGTTCGCGAGCACCCGCTCGGCGGCGGCCAGCGCGGTGCCGGTGTCACCGGTCAGGTCCAGGAGGAGTTCGGCGGCGGCGAGGCGCTCCCCGTCGGAGTCCTCCGCGTCGGTCAACGCCAGTTCCCGCAGGACGGGCGGGAATCCGTCGACGGGCAGCCCGTGCGTCCGTGCCAGCCGTACCGCGAGGACGGCCTCGCCCCCGTCCACGGCGGCCTGGACGAGCCGGGCCACGTCCTCGGTGCCGCCCGCGATGGCGGCGAGGGCCTCGGCGCACGCCGTCCGGAACCCCCAGCTGCCGTCGCCGGCGGCGGCCTCGCGCAGGGCGGGCACCGCCGCCGAGGCGTCCGGCCCGATGGCCGCGAGGGCGGCCGCCGCGGGGCCCCTCCGATGCCGGACGAGACGGATCAGTTCGGGCGTCGCCGCGGCGGCGGACGGCCCCCAGACCGCGAGCAGCGGCGGGATGGCCACGTCCGGCTCGTGCCGCATCGCGGTCTCCATGGCCGCCGAGGCGAGATGCGGGCGCAGGACGTCCAGCAGGGCGGGGTCGTAGGGCTCATCGCGCTCGGTGAGGAGGTCGACGGTGCCGCCGTCGAACCAGCCGGCGGCGAAGGCGCCGAGCAGCGAGGGCCGCCAGGCGGGATGGTCCGCCATGACGAGCAGCCGCAGGCCGGCGGACAGGAGCCGTCCCTCCGGAGTCTCCAGCCCGCGCATCCAGTGCCACCGGTCGCCGAGGGCGGTCTCCGGCGGCGACCGGACGTACTCCGCCAGCGCGCCGACGGCCGCCGGCACCGGCTGCCGCACCTCCACCAGGATCTCGGCGGCGGCCGCCCGCACCTCGGTGTCGGTGTGGGCGGCGGCTTCGGCCAGGACGTCCGCGAACGCGGTCCTGGCCGACAGCGACAGGAAGCAGCGCCACCGCACCGCGCTCACGACTCGGAGTGCGTGGGTCTCCTGGTGCAGGAACTCCCGGACCAGCTCGATGGCGTCGTCCTGGGGCGCGCCGACGATGATCTCGCTGAGCGAGTCGTCCGCCCACAGGCAGTCCCTGAGGGGGTCGTACTTCGCCCAGCATTCCCGGACGACCGCCGCGGCCGCGGGGCCGAACGACTCGCCGTGGACGGCCAGCGACCACGCGGCGGCGGCCCGCGTCAGGACGGGACGGCCCGCTTCGAGCTCCGCCTCCAGCCAGGCCGCCGCCTCCTTCGGATGCAGCCGTACCGCGGCCAGCAGGAGCTCGGACGCGGCCTCGCTGTCGCCCTCGGCGTCGCGCAGCCTCCGCAGCCGCGCGAAGGGCACGCTCTCGGGCGGCAGCTGCCCCACGACGTAGGCGGCCGTCCGCCGCACCGGGGCATCGGGATCGGAGTGCAGCTTCAGGAGCCGCTCCGCCCCCGCCGCGAGCGCGCTCCGCACGCCGTCGAGCACGGCTTGGGACGCGGCCGAGCCCTCGGCGATGAGCGCGAGCTGCCGCAGCAGCTCGGGCCGCCGCCGGGTCCGCCGCGAGCAGGCCAGCCCGATCAGGACGGGCACCGCCGCCGCCGTGGCGGTGTACAGCGTGCCCTGATGGGTGATCCGCGCCTCCAGCTCGCCAAAGGCGCGCTGAGCGGCGTCATCGTCGCGCCCGACGGCGGTGCGCAGCAGCTCGGGCACGTCCGCCGCCGACCCGTACGCGTGCTCGAGCGCCGCCCAGTCAACGCCGCCGCCGACACCCGGACCACGAAAAATCATGACCCGCGACTCTAGCGCCGACGGCCGCACCCGTGACCGGAAGAAGGATCACAAGAGGGTCTGCAAACGGGACTACGCGCCGCCCGCACGAGAATCGGCGGCCTCGGCGGCCGCCACTTCCTCCCCGGGGCCGTCGACGCGTACGGGCACGGTGCTCGACCCTTGACGTGGAACGCCGGTGCCGCTGGGATCATGTTCGTCCCCACGGCTCCATGCGCTGGACGGACGGAGAGGCGGGCGGCTGGTGGCAGGCAAATTGATCGCGGCGCGCTATCGCTTAGCTGAGCGGCTCGGGCAGGGTGGCATGGGCGTGGTCCACCGGGCGGTGGACGAGCGGCTCGGGCGGCCGGTTGCGGTGAAGCTCCTCGAACCGCAGGGCGCGGCGGCGGACGGGCTCGTCGCCAGGTTCGAGCGCGAGGCCAGGCTCGCGGGCGGACTCCAGCACCACGGCATCACGACGGTTCATGATTTCGGGGCGGAGGCGGGGGCCTTATACCTGGTGATGGAACTCGTCTCCGGGCAGGATCTCGGACGGCGGGTGCGCGGGAGCGGCCCACTCCCCGCGGACCTGGTGATCGCCTTCTTCCGGCAGATCGCCGACGCGCTGGGGCACGCGCACGGGCAGGGCGTCGTCCACCGCGACCTGAAGCCGGCGAACGTCATGGTGACCGCCGCGGAGATGATCAAGATCTGCGACTTCGGCATCGCCCGGTTCGTGCTGGACGCGTCCAAGGACGGGTTGACCCAGACGGGCGCCGTCATCGGGACGCCGAGCTACATGTCGCCCGAGCAGGCGACCGGGCGGCCCATCGACCACCGCACCGACCTGTACTCGCTGGGGTGCCTGGCCTATGAGCTGCTCACCGGGCGGCCGCCCTTCACCGCGGACAACTGGATGGGCATCGTCCACCAGCACATCAACACCGCGCCCGAGCCGCCCGGTGGCCGGGGCGTCGCGCTTCCCCGGCACCTGGAGGAGCTGGTTCTGGCGCTGCTGGCCAAGGAGCCCGCCGACCGCCCCGCCGACGCCGCCGAAGTGATCCGGAGGCTCGACGGAACCGCCCCCCGGCCCCGGCCGGTTCCGGAACCCGGACGGGCACCGGAACCCGAGCGGCCCGAGCCCGAACCACCGGGGCCCGCGCCCCTGAGCGACCCGCCGGCCGTCGCGGTGCGGCGGGGACCGCGGCCGGAGGGTCCGCACGAGGTCCTGTGGACGGCGGAGGCGTTCGGTGCTTACCCTGCCGTCGCGCCGGACGCCGGCATCGTCATCTGCGCCGGGTACCACATGATCTGGGCGCTCGACATGGCCACCGGCGCGGTCCGCTGGACGGTCGAGGACGAGCGCTCCCTCTTCTGGATCCCGACCGTCGGCCACGGCAGCGTCTACCTGGCGGGCGACCAAGGGGTGCTTTCGGCTCGTGATCTGGGCACCGGAGCCGAGATGTGGAGCGTTCGACGCCCGGCGCTCTGGTGGTCCGAACTGCTCGCCATCACCCCTGAAAAGGTCATCATCACGTCCGGCAATGACAAGGCGAAAGATGGGCTCCGCGACGGCGTCTGGTGGGTGGAGGCCCTGGACACCGCTACCGGCGAGTGCCAGTGGAGGTCGCGGGGGATGCTCCGCCATAGCCGGCCAGCCGCCTCCCATGCAGTACGGCGTGGTATTCGTCCGAGGGGAGGAGGGCGAGGTCATAGCGCTCGACATCGAGAGCGGTGCCGAGCGATGGCGCCATCGCGGGCTGGACAGGTGGGAAACGACCATCTCTCTGGCGGCCGACGGGCGCATCTTCGGCCACGGTGACGGAGTCGTAGCGCTGGACCATCGAACCGGCGAGGTCTCCCAGAGTTATCTTTTCCCCTCCGAGAACCTCAGAGCCGCCCCCGCCTACGGCGCCAAGAGGACGCTGTTCGTGGGCGGCGGACGGGTGCCGTTCACCAGCGGAAATAGCGATCTGCGGAACTCGTACCTGGACGGTTGTGTCCGTGCTCTGCTCTTCGGCAGGTTCGTGCATGGGGAGCTGTGGTCGTACCGGGAGGAGGGCGGTCGCGGCCGGCCGGTGCGCCTCGAATTCCATCAAGGGCTGCTCTATGTCTTCTGGACGTCCTCCGTCGACAACCGCGGCGGAGACATCTCGCTCTTCGCGCTGGATCCCGGTTCCGGACAACGGGTGTGGACGTTTCCGGCGCAAGGTGTCTCCATGTCCGCGGACGGCGCCTTCCACAACGGGGTCCTGTACGTCTCCGCACTCGAAAGGAAGGACACCTTCTCTGCGGTGGCGCTCCCCGATCGAGCCGACCTCCCGGATGGGGAGCCGGACGACGGTGAGCCGGACCGCGGTGGGCAGGACGAAGGCGCCAGGGACGCCGGTGGCCGGCTCCTGCGCAGATGGGGGCGCCGTTACCGTTCGGCCGGGTAGCCGTCCGGCGGATCAGCGGTCGGCGTCGGCGGCGTCGGCGGCTTCTACTTCTTCTCTGGAGATGCCCAGGAGGAAGACGATCGTGTCCAGGTAGGGGACGTTCACGGCGGTGTCGGCGGCCTGCCGGACGACCGGTTTGGCGTTGTAGGCGATGCCGAGGCCGGCGGCCTGGAGCATGTCGAGGTCGTTGGCGCCGTCGCCGATGGCGACGGTCTGGCCGATGGGGACGCCGGCCTCGCGGGCGAAGCGTTCGAGGGCGGCGGCCTTGCCGGCGCGGTCGATGACGCGGCCGCTCACGCGGCCGGTGAGCTTGCCGTCGACGATCTCCAGCGTGTTGGCGGCCGAGTAGTCGATGCCGAGGTCGTCGACGAGGGCGTCGGTGACCTGGGTGAAGCCGCCGGAGACGATCGCGAACTTGTAGTCGAGGCGCTTCAGGGTGCGGACCATCGTGCGGGCGCCGGCGGCGAGGCGGAGTTCGCCGCGGACCTCGTCGATGGCGGACGCGTCCAGCCCGGCGAGCAGGGCGACGCGTTCGCGCAGCGAGCCCTCGAAGTCGAGTTCGCCGCGCATCGCGGCCTCGGTGACCTTGGCGACCTCGTCGAGGCAGCCGGCGTGCTCGGCGAGCAGCTCGATGACCTCGCCCTGGATGAGGGTGGAGTCGACGTCCATGACGATGAGGCGCTTGGCGCGGCGGCTGAGGCCGCTCTGCTGGACGGCGACGTCGACCTGCTGCTCGGCGGCCTCGGCGGTGAGGGCGGCGCGGAGCGCGTCGGGGTCGGCGCCGGAGACGTCCATCTCGATGCAGGTGACGGGGTTGGACGCGAGCCGCTCCATGCGGTCGATGTTGGCCCCGTGCGCGGAGATGCGGCCGGCGATCCCGGCCATGGCGGCGGGCTTGAGGGGCGCGCCGAGGACGGTGACGTGCAGGCGCCCGGTGCGCTTCGGCATCCGCCGGTTGCGGCCCGTGGAGAGCTCGATCTCCATGTCCAGGTCGTTGGCGACGTGCTCGGCGGCGTTCCAGACGCGTCCGATGTCGGCGCCCTCGGTGTAGTCCAGCAGGACGCCGAGGACGAGCCGGCCGCGGATCACGACCTGCTCCACGTCGGCGACCGTGAGCGGGAACTCCGAGAGTGTCCGGAAGAGACGCGATGTCACGCCGGGGCGGTCGCGTCCGGTGAGTGTGATGAGCAGCGTGCGCTGTGCTGACCCGTCCATAGCTGTTTTCCACGTTACCGGCCGTGACGTGCGGGTCGTGCGGCAGGTCCGGCATGCGAGACGGTCACAAGATCAAATTGAGGTCTCCGAACTCGTGCCAGAGGTAGCGCTCGGCCAGGGCGGCGTCGTAGGTGGCGGTGAGCAGATCGGTGCCCGCGATGGCCGTGAGCATCATCAGGTGGGACGACTTGGGCTCGTGCAGGCCGGTGAGGAGGCCGTCCACGGCCCGTACACCCTTCTCCGGGGTCACGATGTGCTCCGTCCAGCCCGAGGACGCGGTGACGCGCCCTGAGGCGTCCACGGCGGTCTCCAGGGCGCGGACGGCCGTCGTGCCCACGGCGATCACCCGGCGGCCTTCGGAGCGGACGTGTTCGACCAGCGCCGCCGTCGGCTGCGGGACGCGGTAGCGCTCCGCGTAGGGCGGCTCATGGGCCTCCGGGGACGCGACGCCGGTGTGCAGCGTGATCGGCGCGATCAGGACGCCCCGCGAGACCAGGCTTGTCACGAGTTCGGGTGTGAACGGGCGGGCGGCGCTCGGCATCTCCGCGCTGCCCGTCGACGAGTCGTAGGCGAAGGCGGTCTGGTACGCGGCGGCGGGCCAGTCGCGGCGGACGTACCCGTACCTGATCGGCACGCCGCGGCTCAGCAGGAACGGGATGACGTCGGTGCTCAGCCGGGCCTCCCAGAGCCGCTCGGTGCGGCGTCCGACGAGGGTGAGGGTGGCGCCGCCGGGCAGCGGGATCCACTCGCCGGGGGAGCCGCCCCGGTACGGGCGGCTGGCCTTGCCGGCGAGGCGGCGCAGCTCGACGAGCCACAGCCGGTCGTCGCCGCCGGGCACCGGGGTGGAGAAGTGCACGCTGATCCGGTCGAGCCGGACGGCGGCCGGCAGCGTCGCCGAGGTGTTGACGACGAGGAGGTCGCCCGGGTCGAGCAGCGTCGGCAGCTCGCCGAACGCGTGGTGGGAGACCGCGCCGGTCGCGCGCCGGGACACCAGGAGGCGGACGCCGTCCCGGCCGCGGCCGCGCGCCTCGGGCGGCTCGTGGGCTTCGAGCGAGGCGGGCAGGGTGAACTCGACGGTCACGTGGAGACCTCCAGCCGGAGAGCGGCGATCACCCCGAGCAGGGCGATCACGGCGAACAGCGCACCGGAGACGGCGAGGCCGGTGCCGATGCGGGCGGCCCCGAAGCCGGTGACGAGCGCGCCCGCGACGCCGACCACGAGGGACGAGCCGAGCGTGTCGCTGATCTGCAGCGCGGACGAGTTGACGCCCTGCTCGTCCTCCGGGGACAGGTCGAGGAGCAGGACGGACAGGCTGCCGATCGAGAAGCCCATCCCGGCGCCGCCGATGATCCACGCCGGCGCGGCGAGCCAGCCGCCGGGCAGCTGGAGGCCGACCGCGGCGAGGGCGATCCCGGCGGTGACGAGCACGGCGCCGAGCAGCGCGTAGAACTCGCGGGGCCGCGTGGACCGGCCCTGGATCTGCGACGCCGCCGACCAGCCGAGCGCGCCGACCGTGAGGACGATGCCCGCCTTGGTGGCGCTGAAGCCGTGCAGCCGCGTCAGCGCCAGCGGGATGAACACCTCGGTGCCGAAGAACGCGCCCGAGAGCAGGCCCCGGACGAGGATGACGCTGGGCAGCCCGCGCCGCAGCCGGAGCGTTCCGGCGGGCACGAGCCGCGGCAGCCCGAACGCCAGGCCGGCGAGCCCGATGACGGCGACGGGCAGCATCGTCCAGCCGCCGCCGTCGAGCCCGTAGAGCAGGACGGCGGCGCCCGCCGCCACGGCGACGGCGGCGACGTACCGCGACCGGCCGGAACCGCCCGGCCCGCCGTCCACCTGCTTGATGCCGCGCAGGGCCGGCACCAGCATCATCGTCGGCGGGACGACCAGCGGGATCAGCCCGAGGAACACCCACCGCCAGCCGACGTGCTCGGCCACCGCGCCGCCGACCGCGGGCCCGATCAGCGACGGCAGCACCCACGCCGCCGACAGCGCCGCGAACACCCGCGACCGCAGCTCCTCGGGGTACACGCGGGCGATCACGACGTACATCGCGACGAGCGAGACGCCCGTGCCGAGGCCCTGCACGGCGCGTCCCGCGACGAACGCCCACATGGTCGGCGCCGCGCCCGCGACCACCAGCCCGGCGACGAACGTGCCGAGCCCGATCATGAACGGCCGGGTGGGGCCCGACCGGTCGACCCAGCCGCCCGCCAGCACCGTGGACAGCAGGCTCATGATCAGCGTGGCGCTGAAGCCCCACGCGTAGAGCGCCAGGCCGTCCAGGTCGGCCGCGACGACCGGCATGACGGTGCCGACGGCCATGCTCTCGAACGCCAGCAACGTGACAACGAGCACGATCCCGAATGTCGTACCCCGAAAACCCGCAGTAAGGACTCCACGCCCCGAATCAGACACCCGCTCATGATCGAGGATCGCCGTCATGGCGTGTCCACCAGGTCGTCCACCAGGTCGGACACCCGGTGGCGCCCGCTCGCCGGCCGGGTCTGGACGAGCCGGCGGAGGGCGGCCGCGGCCTTCGCGGGCGGAGGCGCGGCGTCGGCGTTCTCCCCGGCCGCGCGCAGCATCGCGGTGTTCATCTCGCCCGGGTCCGCCCACCAGACGGCCACGTCGGGCTCCTCGGCCGCCAGGACGTTCGAGAGCTGCTCCAGCGCCGCCTTGGACGTCCCGTAGCCGCCCCACGTCTCGTAGTTCTCCACGGCCGCGTCCGAGGTGATGTTGAGGATCGCGCCGTGCCGCTCCCGCAGGGTCGGCAGGACGGCCTGGATCAGCGCGAGCGGCGCCAGCACGTTGGTCGCGAACGCGTCCGCTAGGTCGGCGGGCGCCAGCGAGTCCAGCCGGGGCATCGGCGTCGGCCCGAGAGTGCTCGCGTTGTTGACGAGCAGGTCGAGCCCGCCGGACACGGCCCGGACGAGTTCGGCCCGGTGCGCGGGGTCGGTGACGTCGCCCGCGATCCCCCGCGCGCCGGTCTCGGATGCGGCCGCCGCCAGCGCGGCCGGATCGCGGGCGTCGATGACGAGGTTCCAGCCGTCCGCCGCGAGTTCCCCGGCGAGCGCCCGCCCGAGCCCCCGGGAACCGCCTGTGATCAGTGCCGTTCTCATGGTTCCGACGCTAGGAACCGGGGAGGTCCTGGGGCATCGGCCGACCGTTCCGCGGCGGCTGGGCAGATGGTCCTAGGACCCCGGTCCCGGACGGACCCGCATTGATAGTCGTCCAGGCTGATTCGGGAAGACCCGCCCAGAGAGTACGGTCTTCACAAGTGGGTGAACGAGAGGCCGGGATGGAGACCGACGACGGGTGCCGCGATCAGGGCGCGACCCTGCACGCCGTCAGTTCCGCCGTGCTCGCGGTGACCCGGCACCTGTCCGTCCACGAGGTGCTCCAGGTGATCGTCCGGGCGGCGGCGCAGCTGCTGGACGCCCGGTACGCGGCCCTCGGCGTCCCCGACGACGAGGGCTCGTTCGCCGAGTTCGTCGTGGCGGGCATCTCCGACGAGCAGTGGGAGCGGATCGGCCCGCTGCCCCGCCAGCACGGCATGCTCGCCGCGATGCTCAAGGGCGACGCGCCGAAGCGGCTCGGCGACATCCGCCGGGAGCCGGAGTTCGAGGGCTGGCCGGTCGCGCACCCCGTCCTCAAGGACTTCCTCGGCGTGCCGATCCGCGACGGCGAGGACGTGCTCGGCATCATCTTCCTCGCCAACAAGCAGTCCCCGGGCGGGTTCACGCAGGACGACGAGGACCTCCTCACCCTGTTCGCCGCGCACGCCGCGATCGCGATGGCGAACGCCCGCCTCTACGAGCACAACCGCGAGCTGACGGTCGTCGCCGAGCGCAACCGGATGGCCCGCGAGCTGCACGACGCGGTCGCGCAGAAGCTGTTCTCGCTGCGGCTCACCGCGCGCACCGCCGCCACCCTGGCCGAGCGCGACGCCGCGCGGACCGTCCGGGAGCTGGCCCAGGTCGAGCGGCTCGCCGCCGAGGCCCTCGCCGAGCTGCGCGCCGTGATCTTCGAGCTGCGCCCCGCCGACCTCGCGGACGGCCTGGTCGCGTCGCTGCGCAAGCACGTCGAGGTCCTCGACCGCGCGCACGAGGCGACCGTGCGCCTCGCCGCGGACGACGCCGTCGTCCTGCCGGAGGAGCACGAGGCCGTCGCGTTCCGCATCACCCAGGAGGCGCTCTACAACGCGCTGCGACACGCCCAAGCCGGCACCGTGGAGGTCCGCCTCGCCGCGGACGACGTGAGGGCCGTGCTGGAGGTCGCCGACGACGGGTCCGGTTTCGACGCGTCCGACACCGAGAACCAAGGCGGGCTCGGGCTCGCCTCCATGCGCGACAGGGCCTACTCCATCGGCGGCGACCTCACGATCGACGCCGCTCCGGGCCGGGGCACGACCGTCCGGCTGGAGGTGCCGCTGTGAGCGACGGCGCGATCCGGGTCCTCATCGCCGACGACCACCCGGTCGTCCGGCAGGGGCTCCGCACGTTCCTCGGCATCCAGGACGACATCGAGGTCGTCGGCGAGGCCGAGGACGGCGCGTCGGCCGTGACACTGGCCGAATCCCTTGAGCCCGATATCGTGCTCATGGACCTCAAGATGCCGGGCGCCGACGGTCTGGCCGCGCTGACGGAGCTGCGGGCTCGTGGGGTGAAGGCACGGGTCCTGGTCCTCACCAGCGTCACGGAGCGCGGCCACGTGCTGCCGGCCGTGCAGGCGGGTGCGGCCGGGTACCTGTACAAGGACGTCGACCCGCAGGCGCTCGTCCAGGCGATCAGGGCGGTCAACGACGGGCACGTCCTGTTCGCGCCGGACGCGGCCGAGGCCATGCTGCGGGACGGGTCGGCGGCGCGGGACGACGATCGCGGCCTGGCCGCGCTGACCGAACGGGAACGGGAGGTGCTCGTGCACATCGCGCGGGGCAGGTCCAACCGGGAGATCGCGCGCGCCCTCGTGGTGTCCGAGAAGACGGTCAAGACGCACGTCAGTAATCTGCTCATGAAACTGGGAGTCCAGGATCGGACGCAGGCGGCGCTCTACGCGGTCCGGCACGGTGTCGGAACGTCCGGCGCGGCCGGGGAAAACGGGGAATCCGCCGTCCGGTACTGATACAACTCCTCTGACAGGATCGTCATCGAAATTGGTATGAACGTAGCAATCAGGTACGCAGCAGGCAGCGACATCGGGTGCAACCGGGAGAACAACGAGGACTCCGGTTACGCCGGTGCGCGGTTGATCGCGGTCGCGGACGGCATGGGCGGCTATGCGGGCGGCGAGGTCGCGAGCTCGACCGTCATCGACTCGCTGCGCTCGCTGGACACCGCTGCCCCCAAGGACGATCTTGTCGAGGTGCTGGGCCGCGCCGTGGCCGAGGCCAACGAGAAGCTCCGCATCGTCCGCGAGGAGCGTCCCGACCTCAGCCGGATGGGCACCACGCTCACCGCGATGCTCTGGTCCGGGGAGTCCGTGGCATTGGCGCACGTCGGCGACTCGCGCGGCTATCTGCTGCGCGACGGCGAGCTGTTCCAGATGACCCAGGACCACACGATGGACGAGTTGCTGAAGGCGGAGGCGGAGCAGGCCGGCCAGCAGGCCGACCCCGCCGAGACGTCGCGGCTGTCGCACGTCCTGTACCGGGTGCTGGACGGCCGCGAGGACCGCGAGCCCGACCTGCGCCTGCGCGAGGCCCGGCTCGGCGACCGCTACCTGCTGTGCTCGGACGGCCTGAGCGGCCCGGTCGACGCGCAGCAGATCTACGAGGTGCTGTCGGCGGAGGCCGATCCGCAGCGCGCCGTGGACCGGTTGATCGAACTGGCCCGCGCGGGCGGCGGCCCCGACAACATCACCGCGGTCATCGCCGACGTCGTCGAGGCCGAGCACCTCCAGGGCGGCGAGGGCCCCGCGGTCGTGGGAGCCGCGGCGCAGGGCTGAGCCTCGTCCGGCCGGTGCCTCGGGCCGGTGCCTCGGGCCGGTGCCTCGGGCCGGTGCCTCGTCCGCCGTGAGGCCATAACCGGCCACATGGATCCGCATCAGATCCGGGCGGGGCGTAGTGGGCGCCAGAGGCCCCTGTGGGCCGCGTCCGGACGATTCATGAAACTCTTAGGCGGAAAGAGTGCCCCTGTAGCTGGCGATTTGTCTTACTCTTGCCCCTGGAGTGATGTCACTGCGCGCTCGGTAACGGTCCCATCGCGGATCGTCGGCCGCGCTTGACCCGGCTCCGGGTGCACCCGGTATACGGGTCACTCACTCGTTTGTCATCGAGGCGGAGGATTCGTTGGGGGGAGCGCCCGGGGCGGCGGCCACCGGTGCACCGGACGGTGTGCTGGGCGGGCTCGTCAGCCGGACCCTCACCGCAGCGCGGCACGGCCCCATGGGCGTGATGCTGCGCGTTGCGGCGATGGCCGTCGCGGCCATCGGCGCGTCATGGATCCACCGCGTCAACGACCCCGGCGTGCTCTGTCCCCTGCGGGCGCTCACCGGAATCCCGTGTCCCATGTGCGGAGGCACGACCGTGTTCATCGAGCTCGGCTCGGGCCGCCCGGGCCAGGCCGTCCTCGCGAACCCGGTCGCCCTGACCGGCGCGATCGCCGTCGCCGCCGCACCGCTGGGCCTGGGGCGCCGGTGGTGGGCACTCCAGCCGAAGACCCGTGCCTGGATGCTCGGCACCGCCCTCGTGGGGTCGGAACTGTGGCAGCTCGTCCGGTTGGGCATCCTCCGGGTTTGAGCCGAGGTCGATCCTCGGTCAGACTTGCGGAGCCCACCGGGTCCGGCGGGCGTCACACAACCAAAGGGTCAATCAATAAGGAGCAAGTGTGGGTAACCCCTACGACCCGTACGGTCAGCAGCCGGGCTACGGGCAGCAGCAGCCCGGGTACGGCCAGCAGCCCCCGGCCCAGCCGGGCTACGGTCAGCCCCCGGCCCAGCCCGGGTACGGCCAGCCGCCCGCGCAGCCGGCCTACGGCCAGCCCGCCCAGCCGGGGTACGGCCAGCAGCCTCCCGCCCAGCCCGGCTACGGCGCCCCCGGGGCGCCCGCGCAGCCCGGCTACCAGGAGGTCCACCACCACCACTACGGCTCGACCGGCCAGCTGGCCGAGTGGGGCTCGCGCGCCGGTGGCTACATCATCGACTACCTGATCTTCATGGGTCCGGTCTTCGTCCTCTACCTGCTCAGCATGCTGCTGACCAGCTCCGGCAGCGGCGGCGCCGCGGTGCTCGGCCTGCTGTTCATGCTGGTCGGCCTCGCCCTGTCCGTCGCGGGCGGCCTGTGGATCTGCTACCAGGAGGGCACCACCGGCCAGTCCATCGGCAAGCGGCAGATGGGCATCCGCCTCGTCAGCGCGCAGACCGGCCAGCCCATCGGCTTCGGCATGGCGTTCGTCCGCAAGATCGCCCACGTCGCCGACAGCTTCCTGTGCTACATCGGCTTCCTCTGGCCGCTGTGGGACGACCGCAAGCAGACCTTCGCCGACAAGATCTGCAACACGATCGTGGTCCGCGCCTGACCCGAGACCACCAGAACGGGGCGTCCCTCACGAGGGGCGCCCCGTTTCCGTATGCGGCCACCGGCTCGGCGGGCGATCGCGGTCAGGGCGTCGCGCCCGCGCCGGGCCGGGTGGCGGGCTGGAGCCTGAAGGAGACCGCCTCCATCAGCCCCTTGTGCTTGGTCTTCTGGACGGCCGCGATCCGCCACCGCCCGTCCGCCGCGCGGACGAGGGTGTAGGTCGCGACCTTGCCGAGCTTGCCGGGCGTCTTCTTGGCGACGTCGCCCCTGGTGACGACGATCGCCGTGTCGGGGCCGTGGCGGTGGATGCCGATGATCTCCATGTGGAGCCGGGTGCCCTTGAGGAAGCCGTCGAACAGCGCCTGGTGCGCGCGGCCGATCTCGTCGCCTCCGGTGTAGACGGTGCCGACGAAGGTGACGTCGACGGCGTCGTCGGTGAAGCAGGTCCCGTAGGCGGCTCCGTCGCCGCGGTTCCAGGCGTCGCGGGCCCGGTCGAGCAGGGCGCGGATCTCGGTGACGGCGGTGTCCATGGCGGTGCCCTCCACGATAGCGTCTTCTCCTAGGAAGTTTCTTCTTTGAAGATTTCTCTTCACTGAGGAAGAGATTACGGAGTGAGGGGTCCCGTGTCAACGCCCGAGGATGCGAACCGGATGTACCGCCGGTACCGGAGGCCGGGTACGTCCACCGGGCGCCCTCGCGCGACGACCGCCGCAAGGTCGGCGAGACCTCCGCTCCGCTAGCGCTCTGTTCCGGGAACCGGGTCGTGTCCCCTGTGGGGGCGGCCCCCCACGCCCCCCGGGCGAGGGCGGTTCGACCCGGCTCCCTGCACTCCGCTAGCGCTCTGTTCCGGGAACCGGGTCGAACGCGCTGTTGCACGCCGCCACCAGGGCGCGGCGGACGGCGGAGTCCAGGAGGCGGAGGGCCTCGCCGCGGCGGGTCATCTGGTCGGCGCTGAGGCCGCGGTCGTCCAGCCGGCGGGCCAGGTCGACGACGAGGGACAGCCGGCCGGCGAGCGCGGCGACGCGGTGGGCGCGCTGCGGGTAGCCGGGGGCGAGCGGGTGGCCGCCGCGGTCCGGGTCGCGCAGGTCGACGAGCGCGTCGGCGATCTCGGGCGGCACGCCGGCGAAGTCGTCCACGGTCAGCAGCGCCTCGGTGGCGTCGCGCATGGCGAGGGTGAGCCGCCGGTCGGCCTCGGCGAGGGACGGGACGTCCGGGAGCCCCGCCGACGCGTCGTGCGGCGTCCAGCGGACGCCGACATAGGACGAGCCGCGCCGGTCCTCGGAGGGGACGAGGCCCATCGCCCGGCCGTCCAGGACGGCGACGACGGCGGCGCCCGCCTCGATCGCCGCGGCGTTGAACGGCGGCGGCCCGGTCAGCCCGAGCGGGTCGCCGGGCTGGGGCAGCGCCAGCCGCAGCGCCGACAGCCCGCCGACGCGCAGGTCGCCGAGGCCGCGCCGCAGCGTCACCTCGGCGGGCTCGCCGCCGAGGATCTGCGGCCCGGCGCTCTGCTCGACCGCGTCGACCGCCTCGTCGAGGCCGACGTGCCCCGTCAGCCACGCGTTGCCCCAGGCGACCAGCGACGTCGCTACCGCCCCGCTCATTCTGTCGTGCTCATTCTCGGACTCTCCGCAACGGGCATGCGATCCACGATAAGCGCTCGGATCGCCGGTTCCACCGGACGTAAGGGACCTATCGCGGCGGAGGAGCACCCTGGGGCCGCCGTTTCCGGCGGGGATCCGGGGGGCCACCGCCGTCCCGGATCGCATAGGTTCTTCTCCTGAGGGCTAGATCACGGGCGACCGGGATTGGGGACGAAGGCACGCGATGGCCGGCGAGGTACTTCAACTCCGCGGAGTCGGGGTCAGGCGCGGCGGGGCGACCCTGCTGCGCGATGTCACATGGACCGTGAACGAGGGCGACCGGTGGGTCATCGTCGGCCCGAACGGAGCGGGCAAGACGACGCTGCTCCAGATCGCCGCCGCGATGCTGCATCCGTCCGAGGGCACGGTCGAGATCCTGGAGGAGGAGCTCGGCCGCACCGACGTGTTCGAGCTGCGTCCCCGCATCGGCCTCGCCAGCTCGTCGGTCGCCGAGAAGGTCCCGGCCGGTGAGACCGTCATCGACCTGGTGCTGACCGCCTCGTACGCGATCCTCGGCCGCTGGCAGGAGGAGTACGACTCGACCGACGTCGGCCGCGCCGTCGCGCTGCTGGAGGCGCTCGGCTGCGCCGACCTCATCAAGCGGACGTTCACCACCCTCTCGGAGGGCGAGCGCAAGCGCGTCCAGATCGCCCGCGCCCTCATGCCCGACCCGGAGCTCCTGCTGCTGGACGAGCCCGCCGCCGGCCTCGACCTCGGCGGCCGCGAGGACCTCGTCACCCGCCTCGCCGCGCTCGCCGCCGACCCGGCCGCCCCGACGATGGCGATGGTCACGCACCACGTGGAGGAGGTCCCCGAGGGCTTCACGCACGCGCTGCTGCTGCGCTCCGGCGAGATCGTCGCGCAGGGCAAGGTGGACGAGGTCTTCACCCAGGAGCACCTCTCCGCCGCATTCGGCCTCCCGCTGGCGATCGACCGCCAGAACGGCCGCTGGTACGCCCGCTCCGTCCGCTGAGCCGCGCCGAGCCGGGCGGGTCGGCCCGGGGTGGAAAAAGGGGCGGATGCTCCCGGACCACCCCCGATCGACGGCCCTGAGCCGCTGCTCCCTACGATGTGTGCGCCCCCGAGAACCCGCAGCGCTTGGATGGGACGCACGTGAACCTGTTGGACGCGGTCGCGATCTTCGCGGCCGGGGTCGCCGCCGGAAGCATCAACACGGTCGTCGGATCCGGCTCCCTGATCACCTTTCCCACGCTGCTGGCGCTCGGCTACCCGCCGGTGGTGGCGAACGTGTCCAACAACATCGGGCTCGTCCCGGGCGGCGTGACGGGCGCCTACGGCTACCGGGAGGAGCTGAAGGGGCAGCGCGGGCGGCTGCTGCGGCTCGCGCCCGCGTCGTTCGCCGGCGCGGTCATCGGCGGCCTGCTGCTGCTGGGGCTGCCCGCCGAGGCGTTCAACATCATCGTCATCGCGCTGATCGTCATCGCGCTGGTCCTGGTCGTCGTGCAGCCGCGCCTCCAGCGGCGGGTGGCGCTGCGCCGCGAGGGCGCGCATCGCCCGAACGGCGGTGCGGGGCTCTGGCTCGGCGTGTTCGGGGCGGGCATGTACGGCGGCTACTTCGGCGCCGCGCAGGGCATCATCCTCATCGCGCTGCTCGGCATCCTGCTGGACGACGACCTGCAGCGCCTGAACGGGGCCAAGAACGTCCTGTCGGCCGTGGTGAACGGGACGGCCGCGATCCTGTTCACGCTCATGTGGCTGTTCGCCGGGACCGAGGTCAGCTGGTGGGCGGTGCTGCTGATCGCGGCGGGCTCCACCTGCGGCGGCGTGATCGGCGCCCGGGTCGGCCGGCGCATCCCGCCGCTGGTGCTGCGCGGCGTGATCGTCGCCGTCGGCGTGGCCGCGATCGTGAACCTGCTGCTGCCCTGACCAGCGTTTTCCGGCCCGCCACGGGGATTGCCGACCGGACATTTCGGGTATAAGTCGAATATACGTTCGACTGCCGGAGGGGCGACGCGATGAAGGGCGACAGGGTCGAGATCGTGGTGGACGCCGGGGGCGACGGAACGCGGACGTACGAGGTGACGGCGAGCCGCGCCGGACGCCGCGTGGAGGTCGCGACCCGGCGCGGCGTCGTGGAGGTCACCGAGGTCACCCGGACGGGCACCCCCGTCCGGACGGCGCGCTTCATGTCCAGCCGCGTCCTGGCCCTCGTGGAGCACCCCGTCTCCACCGAGGGCGGCGAGTCCGGCTAGAGGGGCCGGACCTGGAGGACGCCGTCCTCCGTCACGCGGCTCTCGAACGCCGGCTGGCGGGCGGTGGCGGGGCCGTGGACGACGGACCCGTCGGCGACGCGGAACGTGCTGCCGTGCCAGGGGCAGACGACGCAGACGTCGGCGTTGTCGTCGGTGACGATGCGGCCCTGGTGGAGCGGCCCGGCCAGGTGGCTGCAGCGGTCGGTGAGGACGTGGACGCTGTCGCCCGTCCGCAGCACGAACAGGCTGATGTAGCCGAGCCGCCGGGTGACGGGCCAGCCGTCCGGGAGGTCGGCGGCGCTGCACAGGTCGTGCCAGCCGAGCGGGACGAGGTGGCCGACCTTGTCGGCGTGGCTGGCGCCCGCCGCCTGCCGGAAGGCGAGGTGCCCGCCGAGGTAGGTGCCGGCGAGCAGCGTGGACAGGCCGGCGAAGCCGAACGCGCGGCCGGCGCCGTCCCGTCCCTGGTAGCGGGCGATGAGGGACGCCGAGTACAGCGCGCTCGTCGTCGCCATCCCGGCGGCGTGGATCAGCCCGACGCGCTGCTGCTCGCGGTGCAGGGAGCCCCAGTCGGCGATGCCGGTGAGGACGCTCGGCAGGGCGCCGGCGAGCCCGGCGGCGACCAGGGTCTGCGCGGCGCGGCGCGTCCCCGGCATGAGGTCGAGGACGGCGGCGGAGATCCACAGGCCGACGGGCACGTCGGTGAGCGGCGGATGGGCCGGGTGGCCGAGCGGGACGCCGTGCAGGGCGTCCTTGACCGGCCCCGGGTGCAGCGTCCGCCGCACGGCCGTGGACAGGACGCGGATGGTACGGTCCAAACCGCGCGCCTGCTCCAGCGCGTCCGTGGCGTCCGCGAGCCGTGCCGGGGTCTGGGGCTGTGACCCGCGCCGGAATATGTTCACCCGTCGGGGCATGTCCCCTCCTCCGCGGTCTGTGAGACGCCTGGTGCGACACTAGTCTTCCGCGTTCTCCTGCGGCCAGTCATACCCCTACCTGTGGCCGGGGGAGGTAAACCACGGGGTCAGCGGGCCTCCACCGCGGCCAGGGCCTCCACGGTGACGGGGACTCCGTTGAAGACGGCGTTGCCGGACAGGGGGTCGATCTCCTGCTCGTCGGTGACCGCGTTGACGTTGACGCCCGCGTGCCGGTGCGCGACGCCGGTGCGCGTTCCGGGACGGTCGTGCCCCCATCCGTGCGGCAGGCTGACGACGCCGGGCATGACGCTCTCGGTGGGTTCGGCGACGGCGTCGACGCTGCCCGTCCGGGACGTGACGCGGACCAGGCCGCCCGCGGTGACGCCGAGCCGGTCGGCGTCGGCGGGGTTGAGCTGGAGGGTGCAGGTGTTGGAGCCGCGCACCAGTTCGGGGACGTTGTGCAGCCAGCTGTTGTTGGAGCGCAGCTGGCGGCGCCCGATCAGCACCATGCCGTCGTGCCGCGGCGCGGTCAGGGCGGCGTGCAGCCGGTCGACGTCGGCGGCGAACGTGGACGGGCACAGCTCGACACGGCCGGACGTCGTGCAGAGAACCTCGTCCAGACGCGGCTTGAGGGCGCCGAGGTCGAGCCCGTGCGGGTGTTCGGTGCGAAGCCGTGTCAGTGTGAGGCCGACATAGTCGGCGCCGGAGGCGCCTCGGGGGGTGTGGGGGGTCGTCCCCCCTCGAAGGGCGGGGTCGGCGCCGAAGCCGTCGCCGTAGGGGCCGAGGCGCAGCATCATGTCGAGCCGCTGCTCGGTGAGCGTGCCGGTGTCGAGCATCTTGCGCAGTTCGCCCGGGTCGCGGCCGTGCACGGGGGAGCCGGCGAGCGCGGTGGCCTTCGCCAGCGTCGTGCTGATGATCATCTCGTCGAGGGCGGCGGGGTCGCCGTCCGCGCCGGAGGCGATCATCGCGAGCCGGGCGAGGAGGTCGGCCTCGCTCGGGCGCCCGTCCGGCAGCGGGACGACGGGCGGCGAGTAGCGCGCGTAGTCGCGGACGGCGAGCCCGGTCAGCGCGATGTCGTAGTGCGGCGTCTGGGCGGGCCGCGGCGGCGGCAGGACCACGTTCGCGTGCCGGGTCGTCTCGTTCAGGTACGGGTCGACGCTGACCATGAACTCCAGGCCGGCGAGCGCCCGGTCGAGCCGGGCGGCGTTCGGCGCCGACAGCGCCGGGTTCCCGCCGATGGTGATCAGCGCCCTGACCTGCCCCTCGCCGGCGGTCTCGATCTCGTCCGCGAGCGTCGCGACCGGGAGTTCGCCGTTGACCTCGGGCAGCGCGCGGACGCGGCTGCGCCACCGCCCGGTCGTGAACGGCTTCTTGCGCCGGTACACGGGCATGTGCGCGGGACGCGGGAACATCGCGCCGCCCTCGCGGTCGAGGTTCCCGGTGAGGACGTTCAGGGCGTCCACGAGCCAGCTGTTCAGCGTCCCGAACGCCTGCGTGCAGGTCCCGATACGGCCGTAGACGGCGGCGCGGTCGGCGGCGGCCAGTTCGCGCGCCGTCCGCCGGATGACGTCCGCCGGGACGCCGGTGGCGGACGCGACGCGCTCGGGTGCGAAGTCGACGGCGAGGGCGCGCAGGTCGTCCAGGCCGTTGACGCGTCCCGGGAGGCGGTCGGTGACGAGGTCCTCGGCGAACAGGGTGTGGACGAGCGCCATGAGGAAGAACGCGTCGGTCCCGGGACGGATGAACAGGTGCTCGTCGGCGAGGGCGGCCGTGCGCGTCCGCCGCGGGTCGACGACCGTGACCTTGCCGCCGCGCGCCTGGACGGCCTTCAGACGTCCGGGGAAGTCGGGCGCCGACGCGAGGCTCCCGTTCGACTCCAGCGGATTGGCGCCCAGCATCAGCAGATGCCGCGTCCGGTCGAGGTCGGGCACGGGGATCGCGAGGGGATCGCCGAACATGTGCCCGCAGGACACGTGCTTCGGCATCTGGTCGGCGGTGCTGGCCGTGAACAGGTTGCGGGTGCCGAGCGCCTTCACGATCGCGGCGGTGTACAGCGGCCCGGCGATCGAATGCGCGGTCGGGTTCCCGACGTAGACGGCGACCGCGTCCCGCCCGTGCCGCTCGATGACGCCCGCGAGCCCCTCCCGGACGGCGGCGAACGCCTCGTCCCACCCGGCCTTCTCGCCCTTGACCAGCGGCTCCGCCAGCCGGTCGGGATCGCCGTCGAGGCTGCCGAGCGTGGCGCCCTTGGGGCAGATGAAGCCCTTGCTGAACGGGTCCTCGGCGTCACCCCGCACGCGGGTCACCGTTCCCGCGTCGTCAAGGGTCAGTTCGAGCCCGCACAGGGCTTCGCAGAGGGGACAGGTGCGGAACGCCGTGCGGTCGCCCATCGGGACACTCCTTGTGAACGGGACCGTCTGCCCAATGATGACTTGTCGGTCGCGACCGCACCATGACCGGCCCCCCGGGCATGGCCGTAACGGTGATTTGGGAGTTACTTTGAAGACGAGGACTTTCGGCAGCCTCTAGGGAGCTGCTATGGAGCCGTGGGTCGCCTGGTTGCTGGTCGCCGCGCTGCTCGGAATCGCCGAGCTGCTCACGCTCACGTTCGCGCTCGGGATCCTCGCCGTCGCGGCGCTCGCGGCCGGGCTGGCCGGCGCCCTCGGCCTGCCGCTCGCCGGCCAGGCCGCCGTCTTCGCCGTGGGGTCGATCGCCGGCGTCGCCGTCGTCCGCCCCCTCGCGACCCGCCACATCCGGCAGCCCCCGCCGCTGCGCTCGGGCACCGCCGCGCTCGTCGGCCGCGAGGCGTACACCCTCACCGAGGTCACCCGCCTCGGCGGCCGCGCCCGCATCGGCGGCGAGGAGTGGACGGCCCGCCCCTACGACCCCGACCTGGTCATCCCGGCCGGCGCCACCGCCGACGTCCTCGCCATCGAAGGGGCGACCGCCCTGCTCTACCCGGTCTCGGCCGAGGAGCCACCATGACCGACATCGCCATCGCCGTCCTGATCATCGTGCTCGCCGGGGTGTTCGTCCTCGCCACCGCGGTGATGCGGGCCGTCTGGATCATCCCGCAGGCCCGCGCCCGCAACGTCGAGCGCCTCGGCCGCTACCACCGCACCCTCGAACCCGGCATCAGCTTCGTCGTCCCGTTCGTCGACCGCGTGAAGCCCCTCCTCGACCTCCGCGAGCAGGTCGTCTCGTTCAAGGCCCAGCCGGTCATCACCGAGGACAACGTCGTCGTCCACATCGACACCGTCCTGTTCTTCCAGGTCACCGACCCGCGGGCCGCCGACTACGAGATCGTGAACTACATCAAGGCGATCGAGCAGCTCACCGCGACGACCCTCCGCAACGTCATCGGCACCCTCGACCTGGAGGCCACCCTGACGTCCCGCGACCGGATCAACACGGCGCTGCGCGGCGTGCTGGACGACGCGTCCGGCAAATGGGGCATCCGCGTCACCCGCGTGGAGATCAAGGCGATCGAGCCGCCGCCGTCCATCAAGGACGCGATGGAGAAGCAGATGCGCGCCGAGCGGGAGAAGCGCGCCGCGATCCTGACCGCCGAGGGCGCCCGCGCCTCCGCCATCCTCACCGCCGAGGGCGAGCGCCAGTCGACGATCCTGAAGGCCGAGGGCGCCCGCCAGGCCGCCATCCTGGAGGCCGAGGGCCAGTCCGCGGCGATCGAGCAGGTCTTCAACGCCATCCACAACGCCGACCCGGACCCGAAGCTCCTCGCCTACCAGTACCTGGAGACCCTCCCCAAACTGGCCGAAGGCCAGGGCAACACCTTCTGGGTGATCCCAGGCGAAATGACGAACGCCCTACAAGCCATAACCCAAGCCTTCGCCCCGAGCACCGAGAAGCCCATCAGCCAAGAACTCCCCCACCCCAATGGCCAGGAAAACCCCGCCTGATCTGGAAAGGACCTCAGCCACCGGAGCACGGGAAGGCACGCGGAGGGCGCTCCAGCGCCCGGAGCGGGCCTGCCCGCCGAGCCGGGCGACCGCAGCGACACCGGCAGACCCGCACGGTCACAACAAACCCGCACCGTGGCGTGAGGATCGACCGGCTCGCAACGGGGGTTCCAGGGGGTCGCCCCCCTGGGCCAACACAGCCCCTGGGCCAACACCCGTGAGATGCTTGGCCGCCAGCAGGTCCAGGTGGGCCGGACGGAGGCGAGGCGATGGGCAGGCGGGGGAAGGCGGCCGCGGTCGCGGTGATGGCGGCGGTGGCGCTGACCGCGGCGGCGTGCGGGAGTTCCGGCGACTCGGACGCAGAGGGGGCGACGCCGCCGCCCGCGACGTCCGGGGCCGGCGGCGGCGCGACGAAGCCGGCGCAGCCGGTCAAGGAGCCGATCATTCTCGCGTTCGGGGGCGACACGCATTTCGAGGGGCAGTTGCGGGCGCGGCTCGGCACCCCCTCCACGGCGCTGGGGCCGGTCGCGAAGCAGCTCCGGGCGGCGGATCTCGCCATGCTCAACCTGGAGACCGCCATCACGACGGGCGGTACGCCGGCGCCGGGCAAGCAGTTCACGTTCCGGGCGCCGCCGTCGGCGTTCAAGGCGCTGAAGGCCGCCGGGGTGGATGTCGTCTCCATGGCCAACAACCACGGCATGGACTACATGGAGGGCGGCCTGCGCGATTCGCTGGCCGCCATCAAGCAGGCGCGGTTCCCGGTCGTCGGCATCGGCAAGAACGCGGATGCCGCCTTCAAGCCGTACCGGGTGACCGTGAAGGGCAACAAGCTCGCCATCGTCGGTGCCACGCAGGTGCTGGACGACAACCTGATCCAGGCCTGGACGGCGACCGACGCCAAGGGCGGCCTCGCGTCGGCCAAGGACGTCCCGCGGATGGTCCAGGCGGTGAAGGAGGCGCGCAAGGGCGCGGACGTCGTCATCGTCCACCTGCACTGGGGCGCCGAGCTTCAGCCGTGCCCGTTGCCGCGCCAGAAGGAACTCGCTCGGCAGCTTGTCGAGGCGGGCGCCGACATCATTGTGGGGGGCCACGCGCACATCCCGCTGGGCGGCGGCTACATGGACGGCTCGTACGTCCACTACGGCATGGGCAACTTCGTGTTCTACTCCGCGAACGGCCAGACGGCGAAGTCCGGTGTGCTGCTGCTGAAGGTGCAGAACGGCAAGGTCGTGAAGGACAAGTGGAACCCGGCGCTCATCCAGGGCGGCATCCCGATTCCGATGAAGGGCGCGGCCGCGCAGGCGGAGCTCAAGCGGTGGAACGGGCTGCGCGGATGCACGGGCCTGTCGGCGCGGCCGTCCTGAGCTGGACTCTCCCCCTGTGGGAGGGATCAGGGTGGGGCATGTGAGCGACGATCTCCTGCCGATCGGGCGGTTCGCG
This sequence comes from Actinomadura chokoriensis, assembly GCF_039529475.1. Taxonomy (NCBI): domain Bacteria; kingdom Bacillati; phylum Actinomycetota; class Actinomycetes; order Streptosporangiales; family Thermomonosporaceae; genus Actinomadura; species Actinomadura chokoriensis. Next base: position 511,707 of record NZ_BAAAMW010000003.1, read on the forward strand.
CGGCTGTGCAGGCTCAGCGTCAAGCAGCTGCGGCATTACGACGACCTCGGCGTGCTGGCCCCGGCGTGGACGGACCCGGCGTCCGGCTACCGGTACTACCGGCCGGACCAGGCCCGGGACGCGCTGATGGCCGGTCTGCTGCGGGCGATGGGCGTGCCGCTGCCCGTGGTGGCGCGGGTGCTGTCCGGGGACGCGGGCGGCGCGCTGAGGGAGGCGCGGGACGGGATCGAGGCCGACATCGCCCGGCGGCGGCGCGGCCTGCGGCTCCTGGACCGCGTCCTCGCCGAGGGGCTGCCGGAGCACGAGGTGGCGATCGTGCGGGAGCCGGCGCGGCGGGTGTTCGCCGCGCGGGAGTCCGCGACACCGCTGACGATCCCGGACGCGACGGGGGCGTGCGTGCGCCGGCTGCTGCCGAGGATGTCGCCGGACGGCCTGCTCGTCGGCCTGTTCCCGCTGGACATGGCGGACGAGTTCGACGTGCGCGTGGCCGTCCAGGCGGCGGACGGCGACGAGGTCCTGCCCGGCGGGACGTTCGCGGCTGCCGTCCATGTCGGCCCTTACGAGGAGATCCCGCTCACTGTCCATGGCGTGCTCGCGTGGTTCGGCGACTACGGGCATACGCCCGCCGGGCCCGTCCGCGAGGTGTACCTCAACGACCCCGCGACCACGCCGCCCGACCACCTGGAGACCCGGGTGATGGTTCGAGTGGGTGATGAGCAGTGAGCTGGTATGAGGCTTCGAGCGAGCCGGAGATGGCCGAGCACGGGCGTGTGTCGGGCCTGGCCGTCACAGGGCGCGGTGAGCCTGCGGGCGCCGCGTACGGGGAGAGCGTGGGTGCGCTGTACGCGGTCCTAGGCGCACTGGGCGCGCCGATGGTTCCGCTGGAGGGGCGCTGGTGGGTCGAGGACGAGCGCTCACCGTTCGACGTCCCGCGTGAGGAGTGGCGGTGGCATCTGTTCCTTCGCCTCCCGGACGACGCCGTGTCGGTCGGCCGCGCCCGTGAGGAGGCACGTGCCGGAGTGCCCGCGGCTGCGCGCGTCCAGCACGTCACCTACGACGACGGCCTGTGCGTGCAGATGCTGCACAGCGGCCCCTACTCGGACGAGCCCGCGTCCCTCGCGCGCATGGCCGCCCTGATGGACGCCAAGGGGCTCGTGGTGAACGGGCTGCACCACGAGATCTATCTGTCCGACCCCGCGGAGACCGATCCGGAGAAGATGCGCACGATCCTGCGTCAGCCCGTCCGGTAGTCGCGTGAGAGGGTGCGGTTCGCGGCCGGGCTAGCCGCTCCGCCTGAGGGTCTGCGTGGGGGTCTCCCCGAAACGCTGCCGGTAGTGGGCGGCGAAGCGGCTCATGTGGAAGTAGCCGGCGTCCCTGGCGATGCCGGTGACCGTGCCCGGCCCGAGCTGTGCCCCGGTGAGCGCCGTGCGCGCGTGGTCGAGCCTCGTCCCGCGCAGGAGTTGGGTCGGGGTCAGGCCCCACTGGTCCTGGCAGATCGCCTGCAACTGGCGCACGCTGATGCCCACCGACGCCGCGATGTCGGTGACGCCGATGGGGCGGTGGTGGTTCGCCTCCACCCACTCGCGGATCGCGCCCGCGAGATGGTGCGGTGTCCGGGACGGCTCCTCGGCGAGGCTGCGCGTCGCCGTGTGCGGGAGGCCGAGCAGGATGGCGGTGAGCAGCGACTCCTCCAGCGTGCGCGCCGCCAGCGGGTGGAGCCCGCCCCGGGCCGCCGCGTGGTCGAGCACGTCGCACACGTGCCGCCAGGTCCGGTCGACGATCGACGCCGGAAGGATGGCCGGGCCGTCCGAGCCGTGGAAGCGCAGCGGTGCGGTGCAGTCGCGTCCGAGATGGCCGGCGAGGTGGTCGGCCAGGCGCCCGGTGCTCGTCGCGATGACGAGGCAGCCCAGGGCGGGGTGCGGCGTCATCCGCATGGGCTCGTCGTGGGACAGCACGAGGCTTCCCCCGGCGGTGTCGCGGTTCCCGGTGGTCCGGTACTCGACGGCCATGGGCGCGATGGGCGCGCACATGGCGAAGTGGCCTTCCGTCGGCGGCGTGTCCACGATGACGCCGCCGCCCCCGTACCGCACCCACACCATGGTGATCGCGCCCACACCGAGGGCGTTGACCAGGCCGTCCAGCGGGACGTCCGGCCGGCGGACCTGGAGGTCGTGGCCCACGGCGAACGGTTCGACGGTGTCGTGCAGGACGCCGATGTCCGCGCTGGCGACCCGTCGATGGGCGGACAGGGGCGGCGGGGTTGCGGGAGGAGTCATGTTCGCGTGGGCGGAGCCTTCTCAGGACGGTCGATGGGCAGGACACCTCGGGCCCGCAGGCGAGGCATGACCTCGGCGGCGAAGTAGCCCAGTTCATCAGCGTAATTGAGGAACGACAGAGCGATACCGTCGAATCCCGCACGCGCGAACTCCGCGAGGCCGTCCGCGACGGTGTCGGGGTCGCCGATCAGCGGGCAGCTGCCGTGGCCGGCGGCGAACCGGTCCCGGTAGATCTGGAGCATCTCGGGAGTGAACGACTGCGCGTGCAGCCCCTGGAGCCGCATCACCTCGTCGACGGCGGGCCAGTCGGCGTGCTCGTCGGCGTAGTAGTGCAGGAACTCCTCCGCCTCGGTCTTGGTCGGACGGCACACGACGTGCCCGAGCGTGAAGACGCCGACCGTCCGGCCGTAGGAGGCGGCCTCGGCGCGGATCGCCTTCACGATCTCGGCACCGTCCTCCGGCCCGGCCACGACGGTGAACGCGCGGTCGGCGTTGCGCGCGGCGAACGAGCGCCCCTGCTTGGACGACCCGGCGTTGATGACGGGCATGCCGTGCCCGTTGAACGGCTTGGGACGGCCCACGACGTGCCGCAACTGGAAGAACCGTCCGTCATGGTCGAACGGCTCGTCGGTCGACCAGATGCGCTTGACGACGTCCCACCACTCCTGCGCGAGCGCGTAGCGCGTGTCGTGGTCGCCGGGCAGTTTGAGGCCGAACATCTCGTACTCGGGCGCGTGCCAGCCCGCCACGATGTTCAGCCCGATCCGCCCCCGGCCGAGGTGGTCGGCGGTCGCGAGCTGCTTCGCCGCGACGACCGGATGGTGGAACGCCGTGTGGACGGTGCTGAACACGCGGAGGCGGCTGGTGTGGGCGAGCAGGCCGGACGCCCAGACCAGCGGGTCGAGGGCGCTCCTGTGGAAGTCGGTGCCGGGGCCCCAGTCCGTCCAGCGGGCGACGGGCAGCAGGAAGTCGATGCCGGTCTCGTCCGCGAGCCGGGCGAGCCGGAGGTTGTTGTCCCAGGTCGCGTGCCATCGCTCCGGAGCGGTCGTGATCGCGAGTCCCGATTCGGTGTTGGGGGAGAACAAGCCAAGCTGGAATCCCATGCCGACCTCTTTTTCGTCCGGTCGCCTTCGGCGGTGCCCGCCCAGTATCGGAAGCCCCCGGACGATCGGCAATGGCCCCGCGAGCCCCTCGCCGCTAGCGGAAGAGGTCAGACCGGGATGGCGCCGAGGGCGAGCCGGTCGAAAGGCCCCGCCTCATTCGACCGCCGCTCCGTCATCGCGTACACGACCACCCGCGCGGGGCGTTTCCGCTGCTCGCGGGCGCGCGATGCCAATTCGTGCACGACTTCGGCGAGATGGGCGCCGCAGGAATCGCGTCCGCCGTCTCCGGGCACGGGCCCCTCCAGCCGCACGTGAAAGCACGACAGGCGGCCGCAATGAGGTATTGAGCACGGTCGTTCGCCATCGAGGGGCATCAAGGGGAGCTTTCGTGAGTCGGGTGGCCGGGCCTCCATCATGGACCACCGTGCGCCGCCCTTCAACGCGAACGGGACAGACCACCGCGCGAATGGGCTAGCGATAAATAACGCAAAACGCACATTCGTCCGATAAGCCATCCCGTGGCCGGGGCCCCGCCGACGTAGGGTGGCGGCCATGAGCATCCGCGTCCTCACCTTCAACACGCTCTTCAGAGGACGGGCCCGGGACCGCATCGAGGCCCTGGCCGGCGTACTCGACGGCTCCGACCACGACGTCGTCTGCCTGCAGGAGGTGATATCGCCGTTCATTCTGGCCGCGCTCCGCCGCCTGACGCCCTCCTATCCCCACATGGCGCGGGACTGGGGTTTTCCGCTGGTCCGCGGCGGCCTGGTCACCCTTTCCCGATGGCCCATCGCCCGCACCCACTACGAGCCTTTCACTCCCGCCCGTCCGGCCCGCCCCGAATGGCTGTTGAACAAAGGCGCGCTGTTCACCCGCATAAAGCTGCCGAACGGTCATCTCACGGTGGTCAACACGCACCTTTCCGCGAACATGGACATGGACTGGTCCCCGTCCAATGCCTACACAAAGGCGGAGCAGGCCGAACTCGGCCGGCTGGCGACCGCCATCCGGCGGATCGATCCGGTGGAACCCCTGGTCGCCATGGGCGACTTCAACGTCCCCCGCGACTCCCCGTACTTCGCGACGTTCGCGTCCGCCGCCCGCCTGCACGACGCCCTCGCCGGGAGCACGGAACCGACCTATCGCCCCGAATGCGCAGACATCGGGGCGATAGACCAGCTCCTCCACAGGCCGGGGCTGACGGCGGAAGCCCGCGTCGTCTTCAAGGACGAGGTCCGCCTACCGGACGGCGACCGCACGCACCTCTCCGACCACTACGGCATAGCCGCCACCCTGCACCTCACCGAGTGACCGCCGCGCGGCACGATCGTCAGCGCCCTTCCTCCGCGCGGGTCAGCCGGATGGCCGTCCACGACACCCGGGGCAGGACGGCCTTGAGCGCGGCGCCGTCGATCGACACGTGCTCGTTGGGACGGGGCACGACGCGGTCGGGGGCTTCGCAGGTGTTCGTGGCGGTCAGGTCGGTGTCGGTCAGCGTGCACGTCTCGGCCAGGCGCAGATGGTCGGGGAACAGGTGCAGGTCCACCGTCAGCTCCACCGGGGCGTCCTGGCCGCGGTTGACGGCGAAGACCACGACATCGCCGGACTCCGCGTCGTGCGTGGCGATCGCGTCGACCACCGGGACCTCGCCGTAGCGCGCGGTGTCGTAGGTGGGCGACGTGAGCCGGGTGCGCAGGACGTCCCCCCGGGCGAGGGCGGCGGTCTTCGCGAACGGGTGGAAGATCGTCTGCCGCCAGGCCGGGCCGCCCGGTTCGGTGCGGATCGGGGCGATCACGTTGACCAGCTGCGCCTGGCAGGCGGCGGTGACCCGGTCGCTGTGCCGCAGCAGGGAGATCAGCAGGTTGCCGACGACGACCGCGTCCGCGACGTTGTACTCGTCCTCGATGACGCGCGGCGCCACGTCCCAGGTCTCCGGCGGCTCCTGGCCCTGGAAGCGGGACAGGTACCAGACGTTCCACTCGTCGAACGACAGGTTGATCTTCTTCTTGCTGCGCAGCCGCGCGCCGACGCTGTCGGCGGTGGCGACGATGCTGTCCACGAAGTGGTCCATGTCGACGGCGCTCGCCAGGAACGAGCCGAGGTCGCCGTCCAGCTCCTCGTAGTAGGCGTGGCAGGAGACGTAGTCGACGAGGTCGTAGGCGTGCTCCAGGACGGTCGCCTCCCACGCGCCGAACGTCGGCATCCCCGAGCCGGAGCTGCCGCAGGCCACCAGTTCCAGGCCGGGTTCCGCCGAGCGCAGCGCGCGGGCGGTGGACGCGGCGAGCAGCCCGTACTCGTGGGCGGTCTTGTGCCCGAGCTGCCACGGCCCGTCCATCTCGTTGCCGAGGCACCACAGCGCGATGCCGTACGGCTTGGCCGCGCCGTTCGCGCGCCGCAGCTCGGAGAGGGTGGTCCCTTCCGGATGGTTGACGTACTCGTGGACGTCCAGTGCCTCCTGGACGCCCCGGGTGCCGAGGTTCACCGCGTACATGATCTCGACGTCGGCCTTGGCCGCCCACCGGGCGAACTCGTCGATGCCGACCTGGTTCGTCTCGACGCTGTGCCAGGCGAGGTCGCGGCGGCGGGGACGCCGGTCGCGCGGCCCGATGCCGTCCTCCCAGCGGTATCCGGAGACGAAGTTGCCGCCCGGATAGCGCACCATCGTGACGCCCAGTTCGCGGGTCAGCGCGAGGACGTCGGTGCGGAACCCGTCCTCGTCCGCCGCCGGGTGGTCCGGTTCGTAGATCCCGGTGTAGACGCAGCGCCCCATGTGCTCGACGAACGAGCCGAACGTGCGGCGGCTGACCGGGGCCACGACCGAGGCGGGGTCGAGGACGGCGGATGCGTGCAGCATGGTTTCCCTTCGGGGGACGGTGGGGCGGGTGCGCGGAGCGGTCACTTGAGGGCGCCGATGGTCAGGCCGCCGCGCCAGTACCGCTGGAGCAGGAGGAAGGCGATGATCAGGGGGACGATCGCGACCAGCGAGCCGGCCACGATGACGTTGAACAGGGCTTGGCCGCCGCCGCTGCCGATCGTCGCGGACTGGTACCAGGTGCGCAGGCCGACGGTCAGCGGGAACAGGTCGTCGTTGCTCAGCATCACCAGCGGCAGGAAGAAGTTGTTCCAGGTGGCCACCATCGTGAACAGCAGCACGGTGACCAGCGCGGGACGCATCGCGGGCAGCGCCACGCTCAGGAACACCCGGAACTCGCCGGCGCCGTCGATGCGCGCGGCCTCCAGCATCTCGTCCGGGACGGAGTCGTGCGCGTAGACCCGCAGCAGGTAGACGCCGAACGGGTTGAGCAGGGACGGCAGGATGACCGCCCAGACCGAGTCGGTGAGCCCGATCTCGCTCATCAGCAGGTACGTCGGCAGGACGAGCGCCGTCATCGGCACCATGATCAGGCCGAGCAGCGTCGCGAACAGCGCGTTGCGCCCTGGGAAGCGGAGCTTGGCGAAGGCGTACCCGGCGAGCGCGGCGACCGCGGTGGCACCGACGCCGCTGACCACCGAGTACAGCGCCGAGTTCCGCAGCCACTTGAGGTAGATGCCGTCGTCCTGTGTGAACAGCGTGGACAGGTTGTCGAACAGGCTGAAGTCGCCGCCGAACCACAGCGGCTGCGAGCCGAACAGCCCGTCGTTGCTCTTGGTCGCCGCGACGAGCAGCCACCAGAAGGGCAGCAGGAAGTACACCGCCATGACCGCCATCACCGCGTGCGAGGCGATGCGCCCGGTGCCGAACCGGGCCGTCCGGCGGGGCGCCGGGGCGGCGGTTTTGGTGGACGTCCCGTCCATCGTCGCCGTGCTCATCGCAGCGCGTTCCTCCGCCTCGTGACGAACAGGAAGATGTACGACCCGATGAACACCACCGCGCCCAGCAGGAACGAGATGGCGGCCGAGTAGTTGTACTGCTGGTAGGAGAACGCCTGGTGGTAGGCGTACACGTTGGGCGTGTAGCTGTTGGTGATCGAGCCGGGGTTGAGCGGTTGCAGGATCAGCGGCTCGGTGAAGAACTGCAGCGTGCCGATGATCGTGAAGATGGTGACCAGCACGATCGCCGCCGAGATCATCGGCGTCTTGATGCGGACGGCGATCTGCAGCGGCCCGGCGCCGTCGATCCGCGCCGACTCGTAGACCTCGCGCGGCAGGCCCTGGAGCGCCGCGTACAGGACGATCATGTTGTAGCCGGCCCACTGCCAGGTCACGACGTTGCCGAGCGAGTACAGCACGGTGCCGCTGGACAGGAAGTCCGGGTTCCCGAACGCGCTGAACAGGCCGGTGCGGGGGCTGTAGAGGAAGCCCCACATCAGCGTCCCGATCACCACCGGCACCGCGTACGGGACGAACGCCGCCAGCCGGAAGAAGCGCGACAGCCGGGACGTGGCCTCGTCGATGAGCAGCGCGAAGACCAGCGCCAGCGCGATCATCACCGGCGTCTGCACGACCCCGAAGACGATCACCCGGACGACGCCGCGGCGGAACTCGGGGTCGCCGAGCGCCTGCCGGTAGTTGTCGAACCAGGCGAAGACCTCGCCCTGCACCAGCGTCGACCGGTAGAGGCTGAGCTTGGCCGCGTACGCCATCGGCAGCAGCAGGAACGCGACGAGCAGGACGGTGAACGGCGTGACGAACAGCCACCCGGCCGCCGCCTGGCGGCCGGGTCCCCTGCGGATCCTCACGGGGCGACCTTGAAGCCCTGCTGCGAGGCGTACTTCGACACGTTCTGCTGGACGGTGTCCAGCGCCGCCGGCCACGGCGTCTTCTTCTCCACCGCCTGGTTCATGGCCGTCGTCAGCTGGCTGAAGTAGTAACTATTGAACGGGCTCCAGTGGAACTCGCCGATCGCGTTGTACGCGGGCACGAACACCTCGTTGACCTTCTGGCCGCCGAAGAAGTCGTACTCCTTGCCGCGGAAGTAGTCCCAGTCGAGGATCGGCGTCACGGTCGGGAACAGGAACGCCTGGTCGATGCCGATGCGCCAGGCGTCCTTGTTCGTCCCGAAGATCTCCATGGCGACCTTGGTCGCCTCCTTCGGGTGCTCGGTCTGGTCGGTCACCGCGAACGCCGAGCCGCCCCAGTCGCCCTGCGCGTTCGCGCCGGCCGTCCACTGCGGCAGCGGCGCGGCCCGCCACTTGCCCTCGGTCTTCTTGGCGACGCTCGCGAGGTAGCCGGGGCCCCAGCCCGCGGCCAGGTAGGTGGCGTACTTGCCGGTGGTGAGCCCGGTGTAGAAGTCGGTGGTGGCGAAGGCGGTGGTGTCGGCGAGGCCGCTGCCGACCATGTCCTGCCAGTACGCCATCGTCTGCTTGGCCTGCGGGCCGTTGATGCTGAGGCCGATGTTCGGCGCCTTGGCGGAGGTGTAGTCGAACGGGTGCGCGCCCGCCTGCCACAGCAGCCCCGTCATGAAGCCGCCGTCGTTGGCGCCGAAGTCGGTCATGAAGCTGCCCGGCGACGCCTTCTTCAGCTTCTGCGCCTGCTCCTTGAACTCCGCCCAGGTCTTCGGGACGGTGAGCTTGTACTTGTCGAAGATGTCCTTCCGGTACAGCATCGCCATCGGCCCGGCGTCGACGGGGATCGCGTACACCTTGTCGCCCGCGCTGACCTGCTTCCAGGCCCAGTCGACGTAGTTGCCCTTGGCCGCGTTGGCGCCGTACTTGCCCATGTCCACCAGGTGCTTGGTGAGCTGGAACGTGGGGACTTCCTGGAACTCGATCATCACGACGTCCGGCGCGCCCTTGCCCGCCTTCAGCGCCGTCTGGAGCTTGGTGTACTGGTCCTGGCCGGTGCCCGCGTTCGTCCATTCGATCTGGACGTCGGTGTGGGTCTTGTTGAACAGGTCGACGACCGGCTTGAACGAGGGGTACCAGGCCCAGACCTTGATCTTGACCGGGCCGTCGGACGTGCCGCCGCCGTCACCGGAGCCGCCGCAGCCCGCCATCAGCGCGCCGGCGGCGACCACCGCCACGACCGCCCGGACCGGCCGGCGCCGTCCGCGTTTTACACTGAAGTGCCTGACACTCATTGGTCCCTCCCAGGGGGATTCCGACGCGCTCGTACCGCGTAGTGGGTGGGTCGGTCCTTGGTGCTGGCACGCCAAGGACCGGCTGCAGGTCCCGCGCGCACCGCCGATGGGGCGTGTGGCGCGAGTCGCATGTCGTCCCTGATGAGCACGGAGCCCATCGCGTTCTACTATCCTTTTGCAGCGCTGCAAACAGGATGCACGCCGCGGCAGTGGACGGCAAGAGGGAACCTGCCGGAAGCTTGTGAGGGGCCGGGAGCGGGCCGCCGACCGACCGGAGGGGACGGGCATGCGACGAGGACGTGAGGTGACCCTGCGCGACGTGGCCGAACTGGCCGGCGTCTCCAGCCGGACGGTCTCCAACGTGGTGAACGGCTACGCGAACGTCACCGAGCACACCCGGCGGCGCGTGCAGGAGGCCGTCGACCAGCTCGGCTACCGGCCCAACGTGCTCGCCCGCAACCTGGCCCGCGGGCGCTCCGGGCAGATCGCCGTCGTCGTCCCGTACCTGGACACGCCGTACTTCTCCGAACTGCTCCAGGACATCATCCGCGCCGCCCGCGTCCAGGGCTACAACGTGCTGATCGACCAGACGGACGGCGACCGCGAGCACGAGCGGATGCTCATCAACCACGGCTCCAGCCGGCTGCTCTTCGACGGGGTCATCTTCAGCCCGCTCGGCCTCTCCCAGAGCGCCCTCGCCGACCGCGACCCGAACCTGCCGCTGGTCGTCCTCGGCGAGCGGGTCAGCGATGGAACGTTCGACCACGTCGGCATCGACGACGTCGAGGCGTCCCGGCACGCCACCGAGCACCTCCTCGACCTCGGCCGCCGCCGCGTCGCCGCGATAGGAGACCAGCCGTACGAGACGGGCGAGGCGGCGCAGCTGCGCACCCGCGGCTTCCGCGAGGCGCACGAGCGCCGCGGCCTGCCCGTGCACGAGGACCTCATCATCGGCCGGCCCCGCTTCAACCGGGCCGACGGCGCCGAGGCCATGGCCTCCCTGCTCGACCGGGACGACCCGCCGGACGCCGTCTTCTGCTACAGCGACCTCGTCGCGCTGGGCGCCATCCACACCCTGATCTCGCGCGGCATGCGCGTCCCGGAGGACGTCGCCGTGATCGGCTACGACGACATCGAGGACGGCCGGTACTCCAACCCCACGGTCACCACGATCTCCCCGGACAAGGGGATGATCGCCTCCACCGCCGTCGAGCGCCTGCTGCTGCGCATCGGCAGCACGGCCCCGCCGCCGGGGCTGGAGCTGCGGGCGCCGCACCGGCTGATCGTCCGGGAGAGCACGGCCGGGCGGGCGGCCGGCTGAGCGGAACGGGGCCGGCGGGGAGTTTTCATATCCGCCTTGCGCCGGGCCGGTTGCCGGTGCATCCTGTTTTGCAGCGCTGCAAACGTCGGTGGCGCGGGACTCACCGCACACGTCGCCGACCGTCGCGGCCACGAGCGCCGACGCCCGACGATCCCGGAAGAAAGTGAAGACTCCCACGTCGGCGCAGATGTTACCGGTCACACCCGCTGTCTGCGCGGTCCCCGGCCATCCGGTCCGGTGCCCGCCGCGCAATTCGGGCCGGCAGCGTCACCCGAAAGGAGAGTTCGTCCTATGACCGCTCCCGCAGTGCCGCGCGCGAGGCGACCCTTGCGCGCTCTCGCGATCGCCCTGGCGGTCGCGCTCGTGGCGGTGTCGTCCGCCGTCCTGATCACCCGGTACTCGGGCGCCGGCCCGCAGGCGCGGCTCGTCAACACGGCCGCCGAGCAGGCCCTCGCCGCGTATCCGAACCCCGGCTACGTCACCGGCTTCACCGGCGCGCACGACCCGTCCGTGGTGCGGGCACCCAACGGGACGTACATCGTCGTCTCGACCGACGACAACATCCGGATCAGGACGTCCACCGACCGGACGGCGTGGCGGGACGCCGGGGTCGCCTTCCCCGGCGGCGCACCGTGGACCACGTCCTACACCGGCGGCTCCCGCAGCCTGTGGGCGCCGGACATCTCGTACCACAACGGCCAGTTCTACATGTACTACGCCGCGTCCACCTTCGGGTCCCAGCACTCGGCGATCTTCCTGGCGACCAGCCCCAGCGGCGCGTCGGGAACCTGGACGAACCGGGGACTGGTCATCGCGAGCAGCGACTCGGTGAACTACAACGCGATCGACCCGAATCTCGTCGTGGACGGGTCCGGGCAGTGGTGGCTGACCTTCGGGTCGTTCTGGACCGGCATCAAGATGATCCGGCTGGACGCCGGCAGCGGCCTGCGCTCCACGTCCGACACGTCCGTCCGCTCCATCGCCTCCCGGGGCGGCAACGGTGCGATAGAGGCGCCGTTCATCATCCGGCAGGGCGGCTACTACTACCTGTTCGTGTCCTTCGACTACTGCTGCCGGGGCGCCTCCAGCACGTACCGCATCATGGTCGGCCGGTCGGCCTCGATCACCGGCCCCTACGTCGACCGTAACGGCGTGGCCATGAACAGCAGTGGCGGCACGGAGATCCTCGCTGGCCACGGCTCGATCCACGGGCCCGGAGGCCAATCCGTCCTCAGTGCGTGTTTGAGAAGGATCTCGTTATTGGTATGTGAGGGGGCGTGGGCCTTGGCGGACGGCGGGCCGGCCGCCGCGGGCCAGGCGGCGGGTCATGAGGCCGATGGCGGCCCAGCGGATCATGGCT